>NZ_MBLN01000085.1:0-19446 GCF_001854645.1 Pseudofrankia sp. EUN1h
ATGAAAGCCATCCCTGCCTCGCTCGCACACCCCCGATCCTGCCGCCCCTCACAGGCGACCCTGCAGACCGGGCGCACTCAGGAAGGTAGGGCGGCGTGACCGCTCCGATCCGCGGTGGCGCGGTCACCCGGGGCTGGCGCCTGGACCGTCGCTTGACGTCCCTGTCGACGAACGAAAATATCTATACTTATCTTGGCATCGACGAGATCGGCAGGGGCGTGGCAGTGAGCGACGTGGATGCGGTGGCGGCCCGGGATCTTCCGCGGGAGAGTGCCGGAGCCGAGCCGTATGACGCCGTCGTGGTGGGCGCGGGTTTCTCGGGGTTGTACCTGCTCCACAAGCTGCGCGAGCTCGGGCTTCGGGTCCGGGTGCTCGAGGCGGCGGACGAGGTCGGCGGGACCTGGCTGTTCAACCGCTACCCGGGCGCGCGCTGCGACATCGAGAGCATCGAGTACTCCTACAGCTTCTCGCCCGAGATCGAGCAGGAGTGGACCTGGACGGAGCTGTTACCTGGTCAGCAGGAGATCGAGGCCTATCTGAACTTCGTGGCCGACCGGCTCGACCTGCGCCGCGACATCCAGTTCGAGACGCGGGTCGCCGCGATGACGTTCGACGAGGACGACGCGTCGTGGCTGGTGGAGACGGCGGCCGGCGAGCGGTTCGTCGCCCCGTTCGTGGTCGCCGCGACCGGCATCCTCTCCGCGCCGCTCGACCCGGGCATCCCCGGGCTGGACACCTTCGCCGGCACCACGCTGTTCAGCAACCGGTACCCGCGAGAGGGGTTCGACCTCGCCGGCAGGCGGGTGGCGATCATCGGCACCGGGTCGACCGGCGTGCAGGCGGTACCGGTCGTCGCCGAGCAGGCCGACCACCTCTACGTGTTCCAGCGGTCGGCCGCCTACACGCTGCCCTCGCCGGCGCGCTCCTACGAGCCGGGTGAGCTGGCGGGGTTGAAGGCGAGATACGACGAGATCCGGGCCGCGCAGCTGACCGCGCACGTGGGAGCGGCCCGGCTGAGCGCCTTCTCGGTGCTCGTCAACATGCGCGAGTTCCCGTCGCTGCTGGCCGCGTCGCGCGAGGAACAGCTGCGGGCGATCGAGGAGCGCGGCGTCACCGGCGCGCTGTACTGGAGCGACGTCATGTTCGACCCCGAGGCGGGGAAGCTGGCGACGGCTCTGTACGGCGAGGCGGTCGCGCGCATCGTCCGGGATCCGGAGACCGCGGCGTCGCTGACGCCGACCTACCCGTTCGGCTGCAAGCGGCCGATCATCGACCAGGGCTACTACGAGACGTTCAACCGCGAGAACGTGACGCTGGTCGACCTGCGCAAGGGCGCGATCCAGGAGATCACTCCCTCCGGGATCCGCACCGAACAGGGCCTTTACGAGGTGGACGTCATCCTGTTCGCCACCGGATTCGACGCCCTCACCGGCGCGCTCACCCGCATCGACGTCCGCGGGCGGGGCGGCGCGCTGCTCCGCGATTTCTGGAGGACGGAAGGCCCGTTCTCCTACCTCGGCCTGCAGGTGGCCGGATTCCCGAACCTGTTCCTGATCCAGGGGCCGGGCAGCCCGTCGGCCGCCTCGAACTTCGTCGCCGCGATGGAGCACCACGTCGAGTGGATCGCCGACGCCATCTCGGCCGTGCGGGCGGGCGGCTACCGGACGATGGAGGCACTTCCCTCGGCACAGACCGAGTGGATCGACGGCATCACCTCCCTGGTGGCCGGCAGCGTGGTCGTCCACCCGGACTGCAACTCCTGGTACAACGGCGCCAACGTGCCGGGCAAGAAGCGGATGTACACGACCTACCCCCTCGGGCTGCCCGAGTACCGGCGCCGCCTCGGCGAGATCGCCGCCGACGGCTACGCCGGCTTCAAGCTGTCCTAGGGACAGGCACACCTAGTCGTAATCAGGCGACCGCCCGGCGATGGCTGGGCGGTCGGGGCACAGTGGAGGTCTCATGCGCGCGGCCGTCGTCGCTTCCGGTGGGCAGTACGAGATCGCCGAGGTGGCCGACCCGTCGCCCGGCCCCGGCGAGTTACTGGTGCGGGTCACGGCCTGCGGGTTCTGCGGCTCGGACCTCAAGGCGCGCGCCGCCATGCCCGTGGGCACGATCATGGGGCACGAGTTCRGTGGAGAGGTCGTCGGGCTCGGGCCGGACACGGAGGGCTGGCTGGCGGGGACCCAGGTGGCGGTGCTGCCGGCGCTGTCGTGCGGGCAGTGCGAGTGGTGCGCCTCGGGCCATGTGATCCACTGCGCGAAGGTGCGGCTGGTCGGGCTCGGCGGCACCGGTGGCGGGTTCGCCGAGCTGGCAGTGGTGACCGCGGCGGCGGCGTTCCCGCTGACCCCGCGGATCGACCCGGTGCACAGCGCGCTGGTGGAGCCGTTCGCGGTGGGTCTGCACACCGCGCGGACCGGGCGCATCGAGGCGGGCGACGACGTGCTCGTCGTCGGCGCCGGCACGGTCGGCCTGACCACCATCGCCTGGGCCCGGGCGCGTGGGGCCCGCCGGATCACCGCCGTCGACCCGGCTGCCTCGCGGCGGTCGGCAGCGGAGTCGTTCGGGGCCACCGACGTCCTCACCACCGTCGAGGAGACCCAGGCCAGCGGCTACGACGTCGTGGCCGAGTGCGCGGGCAAAGCCGGGCTGCTCGACGCCTTCGTGACCGCGGTACGGCCGAGGGGCCGGATCGTCCTGGCGGGCGTGACCATCGACGCGACCTCGTTCCAGTCCTGGGCGGCGCTGATGAAGGAGGTGTCCATCGGCTTCGCCGTCTACTACACGCCCGAGGAGTTCCGGACGGTCATCGCGGCGTTCACCAGCGGCCTGATCGACCCGGCGCCGCTGCTCGCGAAGCGGGTCGAACTCGGCCAGGTGAACGAGGCGTTCGACGACCTCGCCCAGGTCGCCGCCAGCGGAAAGATCCTCGTCCAGCCCTGAATCAGGCGCGCCTCACGCCTCGCGCCGCGCTCGGTTTCGGCGCGACGCGAGGCGGGGGCTCAGGAGCTGTCGCCGCACCACCGCGTCTCGGACGACCCGACTTCGGGGACGATGTCGAACGAGGTCCCGGTGCCGTTGACGCGCATGAAGATCAGACAGTTGATCGTCTGCTTGGTCTTGGTGAAGTCCACCTTGCCCGCGAGCATTCCGTCGGCGTCGTAGTTCCGCAGCCCGCGCAGGGCGTTGATGAACGCCACCCTGGTCGGGCACCCGCCCGCGGCCTTCAGCCCCTGCACGAGAATGTCGGCGGCGATATAGGTCCCGTATGCCACGTCCTGGGAAGGCGTCCGGAGCTCGGGCGCGTACTTGGCGGCGGCGGCCATGTAGGTCCGCTGTGCGGGAAGATTCGCCTCGAACGGCATCAGGGTCGAAAAACTCGTGAGGCCGGCCACCGAGGCACCGTACTTCTGGAGCGTCTCGGCGCTGTAGCCGGTGATGCCGATGATCGCCTTGAAGTGGATACCCGCGGCCTTGGCCGCGGCGACGATCGCGGGAATGTCGGCGGGGCCGAGGTCCAGCACCAGGACGTCCGCGCTCGTCTCACGGAGCCGGTCGACGAACTGCGCGGGAGTCATCAGCGCCGCGTTGTACGCGACCGTTGTCGCCGGGATCTGGGCCGTGCCGAGGCTCTGCTCCAGGGGAGAGGTGAACCCCTGGTCGGCGGGTGCGTCCGTCCTGACGATGACGGCCCGATTCCCGCCCTGCGCGCGGGCATATCGTCCGAGGACGTCCGAGACCGGCCCACCGGTGACAAGAGACGGATAGGAAAACATGTTCGTATATGCCGGATCGGCCCAGACGTTCTCGATGGGCAGCCCCACGGCGGGAATCTGGTGGGACCGGAGGTAGTCGGCGCCGCCGTCGCCGTTCAACGACGCCTCGAAGAGCGCGAAGACCTTGCTGGACTCGACGAGGCTCCGTACGGCGTTGTCGTTGCCCACCGTGTTGGCATCGTCGCTTTGCCAGTCGTAGACGATCTTTCGCCCATTGATGCCACCGGCGGCGTTCGCCACGCCCAGACGGGCGTCGACGCCGCTGCGGGCGGCCTGAAGTGCGGCTCCGATGGTCCCGCCATCCGGGTAGACCAGGCCGATCCGGATCTCGTGCGCAGAGACGCCCGGTGAGTCGCAGGCCGCTGAGGGCGTCGAGGATGGTGCGGCGCCAGAGCAGCCGGTGGCGGCCAGCGCGGCCAGGACGGCCGCCGAGATGGCGGTGAGTTTCGTGTATCGGCGTTGGTGCACGTGGCTGCATAAGTATTGGGTGCCGCGGTGCAAGGGTGTCACCAAGTGCCTGCCTCCTCGGGTTGTCGGGCCCAGCCCTCCGGTCAGGCGAAAACCGCGCCGTCACGGAGTTTGGATGTTGGCCGAGCCAGATGTTCGGGAAGATATCGCATCCGCGAGGAGGCGCCCACGCCGGTGATGTCGCGCTTGTTCTCGTGTTGATGACTGCCGATCGATTGACGGCGGTACGACATCACCCAGCGTGAATAGCGGCCGGCGCCAGATTTTTAGACCCGGGACAAAACCCGGTGCAGGCCCTGGCTGACCAGGTTGTCGTAGGGAAAGGTGTCGGGCATGAATCCCATGTCGACGATCAGCTTTCCCATCCGAACCATGATCACCGTGAATCGGAGCCCGGCGAACACCTCGAAGTAGTCGAGGTTGTCGGTGGAGCGCCCGGTGGCCGAACGCCAGAGCGCGGCGGTCTCCTCGCGCGACGGGAAGCCCGGTAGGCGGCGCAGGCCGAGGCCCGCCCCCGTGGTCAGCGTCTCGTCGGCGAAGATCCACCAGCCCAGATCGAGGAGCGGGTCGCCGACGGTCGCCATCTCCCAGTCGAGAACCGCGGCGACCTCGAAGTCCTGATAAATGAGGTTGCTGAGCCGGGCGTCGCCCCAGCACAGCGCTGGCCCGCCGGCAGGCGCCGACGGCTGGTTACGCCTCAGCCAGGCGAGTGCGTCCCTGGCCAGCTCGAACGGCTTGTCCTCCTCGGCCCAGGCGAGAAATCGTTCGTAGCGATCGATCTCGGCGGCCAGCGGGTCGTCGGGCGTCGGGAGCAGACCCGAGGGAAGGCTCAGGTCGGCCAGCGGCGTCGTGTGGACACCCGCCAGGGCGCGCACACCGCTGACCCAGGCGCGATGCTGCTGCTCGGGTGTCGCCTCGGCCAGCCACCCGGTCGACGCGTACGGCGGGGTGTCGCTGGGGATCTGGCCTGCCACCCGGTCCATGATCCAGAATGGCGCGCCGAACCAGGCCGTGTCCGGCTCGAACCAGTGCATGCGAGYCATCGGGACGCTGGAGGCGGCGGCCAGGGCGMGCATCACGTGGAACTGCAACGCGAACGTGTCGTCGGGGAACACCACGTAGCTCGTCGGCGCGATGCGGGCCACCAGGTGGTGCTGTTCGGGTCCGGCGGGGCCGGACCACGTCGCGTCGAAGAGGACCGTCTCGTTGGACGCGCCGGTGCCCGCCGGGATGGTCGGGTTCCCGACCTCGACGTCCACCAGTCCGYGGACGTCGGTGAGCCAGGTGCGGAGGCTGCTGGCGGTCTTGGATGGGTCGCGTAACTGAAAATCCATGAGCTGACCTCACATTGGCGCGGCCGGAATAACGCTGTATGCATCACTGGTGGGCGTCGCTCGCCCGGGGCAGGCACGGGAGATCCCGGAACGGGCCGGTACCGCCGCTGTGTTCGCGGGGCCCGCATGCGCCCGGGAGGGTCGGCGAATTCCGTGGGTAAAGCCTCGATTGGCCTGTGGCGAAAGCGACAGTATCAGTAGTCGATGCGCCATCAGCGGCCGGTGGGCCGCGAGAGCCTCGGACGTCTGGAGTTTGACGACGCGCGACGGGCACGTGCGCGGCCGGCGCCCGCCCGTCCGGCCTCCCGGCGAACCCGCGCGGGACGGGTCCCGTCGCGCCCCGGGGCTCAGGCAGACGTGGAGCCCGATGCCCTCGCCAGGCGGCGCAGGATCGAGCGCCCGTCGCCCGAGAGCTCGAGGCGCTTGTCCACCCGCTCGTGCCATTCCCGCGGGCGGTGGGCGCCGAGGCCGTTCAGGCAGAACAGGGAAAGGTCGATCAGGTCGGGTGCTCGGACCCCGTACTCGTTGCCCGCCGTCATCGAGGTGAGGAACGACGTCCGCGTCGACACGAGGAAGTAGGTCGCCGGCTCGACGTCGAGGGCGGTCAGCGCGGCGTCGGCGGTGGCGGCCTCGATCAGCTCGCGGTACAGCGACGTCACCGGCGCCTGGGAACGGGCGATGAGGTCGGGTTCGGCCTGGCCGAGCTGGAGGCGCAGGTGGACGAGCCCGCGGTCGACGCCGGCCTTGTTGTGCATCGCGGGCAGGTGCGCCGCGGCGAGGATGGCGCCGGCCAGCCGTTCGAGCGGGTCGTCCAGATCGGCGATCGCGGCGCGGATGATCCGCGCGTAGGTGCGCATCGCCTCCTCGAACACGGCGAGAAGCAGGTCATCCTTGCTCGCGAAGTACTGGTAGAGCGTCCGCAGCGACTGCCCGGCCTCGTCGGCCACGTCCTGGACCGTCAGCGACTCGCCGTTCGAACGCTCCAGCACCTTCGCCGCCGCCCGGATGAACCGGTCCCCGCGGTCGATCGAACGCTTCTGCGCGCCCTGCAGCGACCGTGTGACGACCCGCCGATGCCAGTCCGCCTCGGTGTCGTCGCCGCTCCGGGCGCGCTCGCTCACAGCTTCCCCGCTCATTGCATTCAGGCTACCGGATAACGCAAGTGACGCTGTTAGCCGGCGTCCGGATCTGGCCCGCGGGCGTCATCGACTCGCGACGACTCAGGCCGAGGCGTCCGGGAGGGCGCCGCGGGGGTAGAGCGCCGAGGTCAGCAGTGCCGTCTCGGCGGCGCGCCACCGCCGTCGGTCGTTCTCGTCGTCGAAGTCGAGCCGTAGCGCGTGCTCCAGATGCGGCCGGAGCAGCACCGGCGCGAACCCCAGCAGGGCCAACATCGCGGCCGTCACCCGGACGTCGGCCGACGGCCGGGCTATGCCGAGCGCCTCGCGCTGGCTCAACCCGGCCACCGAGGCCTCGACCGCCCGGGTGAACCATTCCAGGCCGTTCTCGGTGCCATCGAGCAACATCCGGCGCAGGTAGGCGCCGAGCAGCGGCGCCTCGATGGTCATCCGCTCGAACCGAAGCTGGCGGCGGCGGTGCGCCTCAGCCGGACCCACCGTGGAGTCGGTATCCCGCGTCACCTCGCCGAGGACGTCGGCCACCCAGGCCGCGACCTCGTCGACGACGCCCTGCTTCGAGCCGAAGTGATGGAGGACGAGGCTGGGCGAGACGTCCGCCCGGCGGGCGATGGCACGCACCGTCGCCGCGTCGACGCCATCCTGCGCGATCAACGCGAAGGCCGCGTTGCGGATGCGCGCCTTGGCGGTGAGGTCGTCCGGCCGCACCGGTGTCCCATCCTCTGATCCGCGTTCCACTGGCCGCCGCTCCTCTCTCCTGCGCTTCCGTCTACCGCGCTTCCGCGCTGCCTACTGCGCTTCCGCCCTGCTGCTCCGCTACCTCTTCGTTCCGTCTCCCTTCCGAACTTCCGCGACTGTACAGATGTTCAGCTTCCTGAACGCCGATTGACCAGCCGGAGACGCCTGATGACGATTGGCCGGCCGCGCCCCGCCGGATGGACGTGACACCAGACGGACGTGACGAAGGGGAGGAGCGAGATGGGCATTCGGGTTGTCGTCTGCTACACGGGGGGCGTCGGGTCGCAGGCGATCAGGCTGCTGGCCGGTGAGCCCGGCCTGGAACTCGTCGGCGTCCTCGTCCACCACGAGGAGAAGGAAGGGCGCGACGTCGGCGAGCTGGTCGGGATCGGGCCGGTCGGGCTGGCGGCGACCCGGGACGTCGACGCGCTGGTCGCGCTGCGCGCGGACTGCGTGCTCTGGCACTCGCTGACCTGGGAGCCGGAGGTCATCGCGCGGTTCCTGGCCGCCGGGACCAACGTCTACTCGAGCATGGGTGGCTGGTGGCCGCCCTTCATCCCCGCCGAGCGCGAGATCCTCGACCGGGCGTGCGCCGAGGGCGGCTCGTCGTTCCTCGCCGGCGGCAACATCCCAGGGCTGGTCAGCGACGTGCTGCCGCTGTTCGTCTCCGGCTACACCGGCCAGGTCGAGAAGATCCGCTGCTGGCAGAGCGACTACGTGCCGCACTACCCGGGCGCCCAGCAGCTCCAGGGGGCGCTGGGCATGGGCCTGCCTGTTCCGGAGGACCAGTCGCCCACCGAGGCGGACCAGGGCTGGATCTGGGGGATCCGCCAGTCGGCGGAGATCGTCGCCGCGGGTCTCGGATTCGAGCTGACCGACGTGCGGGTGACCAGGAAGGAGTACGCGGCGGCACTCGAGGACGCCGTGCTGCACCCCAGCGGGCTGGAGGTGAAGAAGGGCACGATCGCCGGCGCCCGCTGGACGTTCACCGCGTACACCGGCGCGGACGGCGACGTGCCGTTCTACGAGGTCGTCAACGAGCAGACGGTCGGCCTGGGCCTGGCGCCCGGTTGGCGGGTGAGCGAGGACGAGCCCAACTGGAAGGTCGAGATCAGCGGGGTCCCGACCATCACCTGCGTGTTCGACCTGGCCTTCGACCCGGACCTGGAGCCGGTCTCGGCACTCAACGCCGCCCGCGCCGTCAACGTCATCCCGATCCTCGTCGCCGCCGAGCCGGGGACGAAGACCGTCCTCGACGTGCCGGCGCCGCGCGCCGTCACCCTCGCGCACCGCGCCACGTCGGTGGCGAAGCCGGCGGCGACGCGCCCGTGAGCGCGGCGACAGGCATGACAGGCACGGCGAGCGCGACGGGCTCCGCGAGCGCGACAGGCCGTGCGGCATGACGGGCTCGGCCAGCGCGACGGGCTCGGCGATGCGGACGCTGCACGACTACCGGGAAACCCGGGCACTGCTGGACGCCCACCGGGCCGCGGGCCGGACCGTCGGCATGGTCGGCACCAGCGGCGCCATCCACGAGGGCCACCTGTCCCTGGTGGAACGCGCCCGGCGCGAGAACGACGTAGTGGCCCTCTTCTACGCGGGCGTGGTGCAGCTCGATTGGACGCCGGTGTCGGCGCAGGTCTATGAGCGCGACATCGACCGAGACAAGGAACTACTGGCGGCCGCCGGCGTCGATCTCTTCCTGGTGATGCGACGCGACGACCTGTACGGGCGGCGTCCAGTCACCTTCCTCAGCCAGCCGGAGCTCGTGCCTGACCTGCCCGGCCTGCTCCGGCCCGATCACGCGAGCATTCTCGCGACGATGGTGTTCACGATGCTGAACATCGCCGGCCCGTGCAGGAACTACTCCGGCGAGAAGGACTGGCAGCAGCTCGTCCTGTTCAGGCGGGCGGCCGAGGACCTGCTGGCGCCGTCCACGGTCGTGGGCTGTCCGACGGTGCGCGAGCCGGACGGCGTCGCGAGGTCGAGCCGAAACGTGCGGCTCACCCCGTCCCAACGCGCCGCCGCCCCGGTCATCCACCGCGCGCTCAGCGAGGCCGCCGAGCTGGTCCGCGCAGGGGAGCGCGACGCGAAGGTGGTCACGGGTCTGGTCGCCGACCGGATCGGCGAGGTCGCCCCCGTGGACTACGCGCACGCCGTCGAGGCGGACACGCTGCGCCCGCTCGACGTCCTCGCGGGCGACGTCCGGCTGCTCGTCTCGGCCACCTTCGGCGACACCCCGCTGGTCGACAACATCGGCGTCACCGTCCCGGGAAAGGCCGCCCCGGTTCCGGCCGGCGACGGCACGGGCCCGGTTCCAGCCTCGGCTCCAGCCCCGACCCCGACCGGCAACGACACGACGAAAGGCGCGGAATGAGGCTGCGAGGAAAGGTCGCGCTGGTCACCGGCGGCACCGCCGGGATCGGCGCCGGCGTCGTCAGGATGTTCGCCGAGCAGGGCGCGTCGGTCGCCTTCACCGGCCGCAACCCGACCCGAGGCAAGGAGCTCGAGGCCACGCTGCGCGCGGGCGACCTCGCCGTCACCTACGTCGAGGCCGACAGCTCCGCCGAGCAGGACGTCGCCCGCGCGGTGGAAACCACCGTCGAGACCTACGGCCCGATCACCGCTCTCGTCAACAGCGCGGCCGCCACCGACGTGACGGCGAGCGGCCGCGACAACCACGTCGACGAGATCTCGACCGAGGACTGGGACTACATCGTCCGCACGGCGCTCAACGGCACGATGTGGGCCTGCAAGTACGCCATCCCGCACATGCGGGCCGCGGGCGGCGGCTCGATCGTCAACATCTCGGCGTCGTCCAGCCTGCGCTCGCTGCGCTCCCGGCCCGCCTACCAGGCGGCGAAGGGCGGCGTGAACGTGCTGACCCGCCAGCTCGCCGCCGACTACGGCGCCGCCGACATCCGTGCCAACGCGATCATCGTCGGATTCATCTACACCGGCGAGGAGGGCATGCGCAGGCTGCTCGCCGACGAGGAGTACATGCAGGTCATCCGCGRCATGCTGGTACTCCCGCGGCTGGGCGAGCCGGCCGACATCGCCGCCGCCGCCGTGTACCTGGCCTCCGACGAGTCCAAGTACGTCACCGGCACCCAGATCACCGTCGACGGTGGAGCCACCGGCTTCCAACCCACCTTGCAGCGCTTTACCCCCAACGCCGCCACCAGCGCCGGCTGAGGCCGGCGATCCACCTGCCGAGGAGCAACGCATGTCGACACCCGTGATCACCCCGTCCGGCCTGTTCGTCGAGGAGCGGCTGCTCATCGGCGGCCAGTTACGCCCGGCGACCGGCGGTCGGACCTACGAGAACGTCAACCCGGCGACCGAGCAGGTCGTCGGGGTCGCGGCCGACGCGACGGCCGAGGACATGCGGGCCGCGATCGCCGCCGCCCGGGCCGCATTCGACGAGGGCACCTGGGCGCGCGACGTCGAGCTGCGGGTCCGCTGCCTGCGCCAGCTGCACACCGCGTTGCTGCGACACGAGCCCGAGCTGCGGGAGACGATCCGCGCGGAGGTCGGCGCGACGAACGTCAGCCTGGACGTGCCGCTGTTCGCCCGCGCCCTGGACAACCTCACCTACGCCGCGGACCTCGCCGAGGGCTACGAGTTCGTCCGTGACCTGGGCATCGGCGAGTCGATGGGCCGGATGAGCCGGCGCCACCAGTACCGCGAGCCGGTCGGGGTGGTCGCGGCTATCACGCCGTGGAACGCGCCGATGCAGGTCAACCTGGCGAAGGCGGCGTTCGCGCTGGCCGCCGGATGCACCGTCATCCTCAAGCCCGCGCCGGACACCCCGTGGAGCGCCACGGCGCTGGGCCGGCTCGCGGCCGAGGAGACGGACCTACCCCCGGGCGTGCTCAACGTCGTGCCGACGTCCGACAACGCGGTCGCCCAGCTCCTGGCCGAGGACCCGCGGGTCGACCTGATCAGCTTCACCGGGTCGACGGCGGTCGGGCGGCACCTGATGGCCGTCGCCGCGGGCACGGTCAAGAAGGTCTTCCTGGAACTCGGCGGCAAGTCCGCCTGGATCCAGTGCGACGACGCCGACATCGACACGAACGCGCTGATGATCGCCTACCAGTCGCTGGCGCAGGCCGGGCAGGGATGCTCGATCAACACCCGGTTGCTGGTCCAGCGCTCCCGCTACGAGGAAACGATCGCCAAGGTCGCGGACGCGTTCCGTTCCATCCCCTACGGCGACCCGGCCGACCCGAACACCTACATGGGCCCGCTGATCAACGCCAGGCAGCGCGCGCGGGTGCTCGACTACATCGAGCTCGGCAAGGCCGAGGGCGCCCGCCTCGTCCTCGGTGGCGGCCGACCGGCCCACCTGGAGCGCGGCTACTACGTCGAACCGACGATCTTCGCCGACGTCGACCCGGACTCCCGGATCGCGCAGGAGGAGATCTTCGGCCCGGTTCTGGTCATCATCCCGTTCGACACCGACGAGGAGGCGGTCCGGATCGCCAACTCGACCATCTTCGGCCTCGCCGGCACGGTCGAGAGCGCGGACGCCGCGCGGGCCCGCGCGATCGCCGAGAAGATCCGCTCGGGCGTCGTGAACGTCAACGGCGGCATGTACTTCAGCTGCGAGGTGCCGTTCGGCGGCTACAAGCAGAGCGGCGTCGGCCGTGAGATGGGCACCCTCGGCTTCGAGGAGTACACCGAAGTAAAGATCATCAGCGAGGGCGTCGCCTAACGCGCCGGCGCCGGCGCCGTCACTGGCCCGACCACCGGGGCGGGCGGCGCTCGAAGAAGGCGCCGATGCCCTCGGCGAGGTCCGCGGTCTCCAGCAGCCGGGCGTGGGCGGCGTCGCTGCGCGCCCAGCTGGCGGTCTCGTCGGGGGAGACCTCATGGTGGGCGACGTCCAGCGCGGCGCGGACGGCCAGGGGCGCGTTCGCGATGACCCGTTCGGCCAGCGCCAGCGCGCCGTCGAGGGCGGCGCCCGGCTCGGTGACGAGGTTGACGAAGCCGAGCCGTTCGGCGCGGTCGGCGGTGAGGTTGTCGCCGGTGGCGAGCAACTCGTAGGCGACGTTGCGCGGGAGCACCCGGGTGATCCGGAACGCGCCGCCGAAGTCCGGCATCAGCCCGCGCTTGACCTCGGGCAGCCCGAACTGGGCGGTGCGGGCGGCGACCACCAGGTCGCAGCAGAGCACGAGCTCGACGCCGCCGCCGAGCGCCAGGCCCTCGACCGCGGCGATCAGCGGCTTGGCCCGCCGCCGGTGGATGAGCCCGACCAGGCCGCCGCGCTCCGTCGGCTCGCCCGGCCCGCTGGCGAGGTCGGCGCCGGCGGAGAACACCCGCGTTCCGCCGGTCAGGATGCCGCACCACAGCTCGGGGTCGTCCTCCAGGGTGTTCATCGCCTCGTCGATGCCGGCGGTGACGGCCGCGTTGAGCGCGTTGCGCTTCTCCTCCCGGTCGATCCGGATGACGAGAACCCGGCCGTGCCGGCTGGTCACCACGCTCACCGCGCTACCCCCACCTCTCCATAACCGTGCTCCCAGCCACCGCGATCTCGGCTACCGCGATCTCGGTCACCGTGCGTCTGGTCACCGTGCGTCCGGCGACCGCGCGGACGACCGTCAGAAGCTGATCTTGCGGTGGTCCCAGGAGGCGACCTTCTCTGGCGTGAGGCGCAGCCAGGCGTGCCGGCCGTCGTGGTACATCGACCCGTCCGGATTGGCGATGTACTTGGCGGCGAACAGCCGCTCGGGCGTCGCCAGCTCGGGGACGTCGGTCTCGCCGGTGCGGGGCGCCTCGCCCACCGGCTCGAAGCGGCCGCGCAGTTCCACGCCATGCAGCTCGCCGAAGTCGCCGCCGGCGTCCACGACGACCGCGGCGCGCGGGTCACGGAGCAGGTCGGCCCACCGCTGGCTGCGCACGATCGAGTAGAGCCACAGTGAGCCGCCGTCCCAGACGAACCACAGCGGGCTGACGTGCGGCGGCCCGCCGGCGGTGAGGGTCGCCACCCGGCACACCCGCTGCTCGGTCAGCAGCGCGTCGACCTCGTCGCCGCTCAGGGAGATCCTGCGTCCCCGCCGCTGGGTGTCGATCAGTTCGGACCGCATGGTTGCCTCGCTCCTCGGACTCCGGTGGACACGTCGGGACGCGGTGCTGGCCGGCCGACGACGCGTGGCCGCTCGAAACGTATCGATTTATGAGACAGTCTGTCGCGCGGTCCGCCGCGGTGCGCGCGGCGAGACGGGCCCGCCGGTCCTCGCGGATCCCGAGGTCAGCGCGTCAAACGACGTCAGTTCGCCCTAAAATGTGCGTGGTCGGGCGTGGGGCCGCACCGAGGGCAACCCGGTCGTGCCTGCCCGAGCGGCCGCGTCTGCATGGTCACCGTCCGGGCGGGAGGGCGTGATGGCGGAGAACGTCGACGACGTCGCCGCCTACCTGCTGGAGGGTGTCGGCCCGATGCGGACCGCGCGGCTTCAGCTGCTCGTCTACTACGCGCAGGCCTGGCATCTCGCTGACCACCGCGAGCGATTGTTCGAGGACGACATTGAGGCGTGGATGAGCGGGCCGGTGGTTCGCCGGCTGCACGACCAGCACCGCGGTCAGTACGAGGCGCCCGGATGGCCGGCCGGCGACCCGCGGCGGCTCGGCTCCCGGGGGCGGGCCGTGATCGAGCGGACCGCGCGGTCGTATGCCCCGCTCTCCGAGGGGGAGCTGTCCCGGACCGTCCGCACCGAGGCGCCGTGGCGGCTGGCCCGCAAGGGGCGTCTGGTCGTCCGGCGCTCCGCCAAGGTGATCGATCCGACGGTGATGGCCGACTACTACGGCCGGCTTCGCACCTCTCCGGAGGTGGCGGTGTCCGTCGCCGTGGGCAGCGCGCGCCTCGAGGGCCACGAGTTCGGCCCGCAGGCCGTGGACCGGTTGCGTGAGGCTGCCGCCGGGACACGCGCGGCGGACGACATCGTCGCGGAGACGATCCTCCGGTACGGCACGTCGTGACGGCGGCCATGGATATGGATGAGGACCCGTACTGCTGGCCGGGCACGACCTGCCTGCGCAACCTGCTCAACATCCGGGACTCCGAGGAGCTGAGCAAGGCGGAGCACGAGCTCGTCGGCATCCGCACGGCCGAGCTCACCGCGTCCGTCGTTCCGGGCGCGTACGACGTCGYCCACCTGCTCCGCTTCCACCGCCTGCTGTTCCGGGACGTCTACGACTGGGCGGGCCAGCTGCGCACGGGCAACATCTCGAAGGGCGAGGTGTCGTTCTGCGACGCGCTGCAGGTCGCCGAACGGCTGGACGAGCTGTTCGGCAAGCTGGCCGTGCGCAGGTTCCTGGTCCCGCTGGAGTGGGACAACTTCGTCGTCGCCTTCGCCTMGGTCTACGGCGAGCTGAACGCCATCCACCCGTTCCGGGAGGGCAACGGGCGGACGCAGCGCGCGTTCCTTCGTCAGCTGGCGGCGCACGCGGGTTGGACGATCGCCTGGCAGTCGCTCGAACGACGCTCGAACGACAAGGCCTGTCGGGAGTACCTCAGGACCTCCAGGCCGCACGCGCTGATCAGGCTTCTCGCTCCGGCGATCGAGCCCCGGCTGGAATAGCCACGCGGTACGAATAGCCACGCGGTACGCGGACGGAATGTGGATCACGTCAGGAGCTCATGCGGCGACCGTGGTTTCCTGATCCGTTGAACACCAGACGCACGACCAGGTCGGCGTCGTCCGCCATCGGCGGCGCCTGGCGGCTGAGCACGCGGTACAGCATCGAGCCGATGAGCACGCCCGCGATCGTCGGGACCGAGGCGTCCGGCGCGAGCTGACCGGCCTCCCGGGCGAGCTCGAGCCGGTCTCGCAGGAGCTGCTCGTGTGGCTGGGTGAAGCGGTCGTACAGGACGTCGGCGACCGCGCGGTCGTCGGCGGTCGCGGCGGTGAGGGCGAGGATGAAGCTCGTGCTCTCGGCCGTCGTCAGCCGCTGCGTCCAGGCGCGCAGCCAGCCGCGAAGGTCGGTCTCGATGTCGCCCGTGTCAGGCGGGGGGACGAGCGGTGGAGCCAGATCGCCCTCGAGCGCGGCGTCGGCGACGACGGCGCTCTTCGACGCCCACCAGCGGTAGATCGTCTGCTTGCCGACGCCAGCTCGGGCGGCGATGGCGTCGATCGTCAGCCGTTCATAGCCGCGTTCGAGCAACAGGTCGCGTGCGGCGCCTAGGATCGCGAGCCGCGACGTCTCGCTGCGTGGGCGCCCACCCGTCATCCGACGAGTCTAGGAGTCCAGGAGAGGTGGAGGTCGGCAGGTCAGGCCCTATATAGTCCCTGTTCCGAGACAAATCGTCTCGTAACACAATGCGTCTCGTGACTGAGCGCGCTGGGAGCTGAACGCATGCCGAACGAGGTGCTTGTCGTGATCGGTACGGGCGGTATGGGTGTCGCCATCAGCCGCCGCGTCGGCCCGGGCAAGACCGTGTTACTGGCCGACTACAACGAGACGGCGCTGGCCGAGGCCGCCGAGACCCTCCGCGACGAGGGCCAGCAGGTGGTGTCCCAGGTCGTGGACGTGTCGTCCCCGGAGTCCGTCTACGCGCTCGCGCGGGCAGCCGCCGAGCTCGGCCCGGTGCGCCAGGTGGTCCACACCGCCGGGTTGTCTCCCGCGCAGGCGCCGATCGAGGCGATCCTGAAGGTCGACCTGTATGGCACGGCGCTCGTGCTCGACGCGTTCGGCGAGGTCATCACCGTCGGAGGTGCCGGCGTCGTCATCTCGAGCATGTCCGGTCACCTCGTTCCGCCGTCGGCACGCGAGGTCGAGGCGCAGCTCGCGGGCGCGCCGACCGAGGATCTGCTCGGCCTCCCGTCCACGGCGGTGGACGCCTTCCCGTCCGCCGGCTACGCCTACTCCTTCGCCAAGCGCGCCAACCAGCTGCGGGTGCGGGCGGCAAGCGTGTCCTGGGGCGCGCGGGGCGCTCGGGTCAACTCGATCAGCCCGGGGGTCATCTCCACCAAGATGGGCCAGCAGGAGCTCGCCGGCGAGTCCGGCGCCGGCATGCGTGCCATGGTCGCGGCGTCCGGCACCGGCCGGCTCGGCTCGGCGGACGACATCGCGGCGGCGACGGGTTTCCTCCTGTCGGACGCGGCCTCGTTCATCACCGGAATCGACCTGCTCGTCGACGGTGGCGCGGTCGCCGCGGTCTCGACCGGACAGGTGAATCTCACCCCGTCGGGACGCTGAGCGTCCGACGCCGGCCACGGCCCTCGAACGCCCGACGCCCGACGTCGGCTGCGGCCTCAGGACGCCCGCGATACGCCTGGGTTCCGCCCGATCTGGGGCGGCTTCCCTGCTATTCCTCGGACGGGGCCGAGGTGGAGCGCGCGTGCGTGGCGCGTCCGGTGCGTTCGGGGGTCTGCTCGACGAGGGTGGCGGTGGCGCGGTCGAGCAGGTCGCAGAACTGCTGGTGCTCCGCCGGAGTGAACCGATCGGTGAGGGCGCGTTCCAGCACGATCACCTCCTGGTAGGCACGGTCGAGGAGGTCGTGGCCGGCGTCGGTGAGCGTCGCGATGAGGACCTTCGCGTGCACGGGTGACGGCCGACGACCGATGAGCCCCTTGTTCTGGAGGCCGGTCAGCACGCTGGCCATGCTCTGTTGCGTCACCCCGCACGCCCGTGCCAGCTGCGCTCCCGACATGGCCTCCTCGCGCGACAGGGCCAGCAGCACCGTGTACTGAGGCATGGTCAGCCCGTATCGGCGCAGCACCGCTTCGTGGTGACCGGTCAGAGCCTGCTCGGSGCGGCGGATGCGGCTGCACAAATATTCCTCGACCGGCGCTTCGGTCATGTCACAAACCTCTTAGTTGACTCAGATGCCTGATACGGATTGGGTTCCAAGTGTCAGGATACTGAGTTGAGACAGGGGCTTGATGTGATGAAGGCCGTCGCGCTGGACGYCGATGACCGCTTCCGGGTCGTCGAGGTGGCGGAACCCGTGCCCGGTCCCGGTGAGGTCGCGATCCGGGTCGCCTACGCGGGAGTGCAGTACGGCGACGTGCTCGTGCGCGCGGGTCATTTCCCCGTCCCGCGCCCGTTCGTGCCGGGTTTCGAGGCAGCGGGTGAGATCGTCGCGGTGGGGGAGGGCGTGGCGGACGCGCGACTGGGCGAACGGGTCACCGCGCTGCTCGGGGGCGGAGGCTACGCCGAGATCGTGACCGCGCCCGCCGTGCTGGCGATCAACGCCGAGCGAGTCGGCCCACGTGAGGCGGCCGGGTTCGGATGGGTCACGCCGACCGCCTACGACGTGATCAACTCCGTCGCCTCCGTTCGGCGCGGGGACAGCGTGCTGATCCACGCCGCCGCCGGCGGAGTCGGCTCGCAGGCCGCGCAGTTCGCCGCCGTGGCGGGCGCGGCCCGCATCGTCGGGGTGGTCGGCAACGTCGACCAGGTCGACTACGCCCACCGGTTCGGCTACCACCAGGTGCTGGTACGCGAGGATTTTCCCGACGCCCTGGGCGGGGAGACGTTCGACGCCATCCTGGACCCGATCGGCGGCCCTGCCCGTGTCGCGAGCCTGGAGCGGCTGGCCCCGCATGGCCGGATCGTGGCCTACGGCAACATCGCCACCTTCGAACCGGTCACCGTGTCGGCCAACGACCTGCTGGCCCGGGGGCAGTCCCTGATGACGTACAACAGCAACCTCGCCAGCCAGACCAGCCCGACGAAGCTGGCCGACAGCGCCACCCGCGCCATGAGCCTGGTAGCGGACGGGTCGGTCCGCATCGACGTCACCGCGGAATACGACCTGGGCGACGTCGAGACCGCGATCGCGGATCTGGCGGGCGGAGCCACCCGTGGCAAGAGCATCGTCCGCGTCGGGTAAATGCCCGCACGCGGCGGTCGGGCCGGGTGCTCGACGCCGTCGGGCGGTCGGCCGGGCCGCGGGCGGCGACAATTCCACGAGACCACCAGTAACGCGACCGAGTCATGATCCGGTGGGATGTTTGGCGTCCTGGCACGCAAGAACGCAATCACCGTGGAATTGCCTTGGCGATCGCGGAGTCAACCCCGCTTGGAGCCCGGCCCGGGCTCGGTCGGGGCGCCGTCCGGGCGCTCGTGCGGCCGCGTGCTCGTCCTGTCCGACGTCAGAGTCACAACCAGCGCCGTTTCGCGCCCATGACGTCTGACCCGACGCCGGGATCCTGCTGGCGCCCGCCGCGACGCGGGTTAGAAGCGACCGGCCGCCGCTGCGCGCTGCCCGCCCATCCATCCATGGGCTGTGGCGGGCGGGAAGCCGGGATCCGCCCCACAACCCATGACCGGATCCGATGCGAGACCTGAGTAATTAGGGTTCCTCGCTCTGTCCCTGGCGATCCCGCCCGATCATGATTCTGGTTGCGAAGGATGGTGTCGCCAGTGTCCGGGCGGATCGGCTGATCGATTACCCGGCGAGTGCTGGCGCGTCGTCGAGGTAGTCGGGCCGAAGCCGGATCAGGCGATCAGGCGGGTCGTGTAGCCGGCTGCGACGAGGGCGCGGTAGGCCTCGTGAACCTCGTGCGGAACGGGCTGAGATATGGCGTAGCCACGTTCTGCGTAGATCCAGATCCGTTGGGTGTCGCCGACCAGCATCGATACCACCCGACCGACGTCCCCGATGCTGGCTATGTAGTCGTCCAGGGCGAGCGGCTGGGAGGCGCAGAGAACTTCGACGTCCGGCCAGAGCCTGCGGCAGGTGGCGTAGGCCCGGCGCTGTTGGTAGGGCCGGGAGATCAACATCACGGACTGCGGCTCGATGCCCCGGGCGCGCAGCAGGTCGTGGGAGCGGGTGATGTTCTCGCCGGTGTTGCGGGCGGTCGGCTCGACCAGAACGGCCGAGTCCGGGACACCGAGAACAAGAGTGTGCTCACGGTAGTGGACCGCCTCGCCCCGTGGGAAGGCGCCGATGGTCGTGGGGGCGTTCGCCCCGGTGAACACGATGAGCGGGAACAGGCCACGCTCGTGCAGGTCGGCGGTGTAGGTCGCCACGCCAAGGTCGTGGCTACCGAG
>NZ_MBLN01000086.1:0-3730 GCF_001854645.1 Pseudofrankia sp. EUN1h
ATCCATGGGCTGTGGCGGGCGGGAAGCCGGGATCCGCCCCACAACCCATGACCGGATCCGATGCGAGACCTGAGTAATTAGGGTTCCTCGCTCTGTCCCTGGCGATCCCGCCCGATCATGATTCTGGTTGCGAAGGATGGTGTCGCCAGTGTCCGGGCGGATCGGCTGATCGATTACCCGGCGAGTGCTGGCGCGTCGTCGAGGTAGTCGGGCCGAAGCCGGATCAGGCGATCAGGCGGGTCGTGTAGCCGGCTGCGACGAGGGCGCGGTAGGCCTCGTGAACCTCGTGCGGAACGGGCTGAGATATGGCGTAGCCACGTTCTGCGTAGATCCAGATCCGTTGGGTGTCGCCGACCAGCATCGATACCACCCGACCGACGTCCCCGATGCTGGCTATGTAGTCGTCCAGGGCGAGCGGCTGGGAGGCGCAGAGAACTTCGACGTCCGGCCAGAGCCTGCGGCAGGTGGCGTAGGCCCGGCGCTGTTGGTAGGGCCGGGAGATCAACATCACGGACTGCGGCTCGATGCCCCGGGCGCGCAGCAGGTCGTGGGAGCGGGTGATGTTCTCGCCGGTGTTGCGGGCGGTCGGCTCGACCAGAACGGCCGAGTCCGGGACACCGAGAACAAGAGTGTGCTCACGGTAGTGGACCGCCTCGCCCCGTGGGAAGGCGCCGATGGTCGTGGGGGCGTTCGCCCCGGTGAACACGATGAGCGGGAACAGGCCACGCTCGTGCAGGTCGGCGGTGTAGGTCGCCACGCCAAGGTCGTGGCTACCGAGGCCGATGCCCACATCCACGGTCCGCAGCTCGTGCCGCAGGTTGTGGTAGGTCCAGAGCACTTCCACTGGTCCACGGATCGCGGGCGCCAGCGTCGGGGTCATCGGCGCGCTCCCGAGTCGGGCACGTCGAACTCGTATGACCAGGCGAACCGGGACGCGGCGTGAATACCGATGGCGTATTCGACGACAACTCCGTCCGCGGTGGACGTCGTCCGGTGCAGCTCGACCACGGGTTCGCCGGGCGGCAGCTCAAGCGTCGTGACCTCTTCTGGCGTGGGCATCCTCGCGTGGAGATCTTCTACCATCCGGGCGATCTCGAGGCCTCGTTCATACAGGACCCGGAACCCACCGCCTGGTCCAGCCGGTCCGGCGGTCGTGTCGACCAGGCGCGTCCCCTTTACGTGCTCAGGTCGGTAGTAGCTGGTGAGCGTGTGGGTGGGTTCRCCCTGCTCGCGCACTATTCGGGCGCGCTCGTACACATGGGCGCCTGACGGTAGGCCGAGGGTGGCGGCGACTCTGTCGGGCGCTGGAATCCGGTTCACCGTCTGCGTCTGGTCGGAGGGCTCCCACGATCGCCYGGAGGCCTCGCGAGCAGCCGCGAAGGCCACCACGTCCGCGTCACGCCATTTCGCCTTGTCGTATCGATCGATGCCGAGCCGGCGCAGGGGCGGCCGAGGCCGGCCCGAGTCTAAATGCTTCCTAGGAAGGTTGTGTCACCGCTGGGGAACCTTCCTAGGAAGGACTGGACGGTCGGTGTTCGGACACGCAGCCAAGCGTTTTGATCCGATCTATGTCGGCGTCGACCGCTGCTGACCTGGCTACCCGCATCTGCCACGACGCGGGAGAGACCGATCGTGGAGAATGAGGGCATGTCGGCCGACGGAGACGACGACATGCGAGGCCCCGATTACCCACGTCGATCGTGGGGAGCGCCCGAGTACTCACTGCGGGACGTGGACTGGTGGCCGTTCTTGTGGGCTGCGGCCCTCGGCGCCTGCCTGGTCGTGGTCGTGTTTCTCGTGCTCTACGTACCGCTGGCGGGGAGGCCCGACGACCCCGCCGTGTGGGGACCGCAGTCAGACGACGTGCTGGTGTTCGGGGCGGCTGTGCTGGGGCTGCCGGTAGTGGCTGGCGCCGTGTTGTCCACCATGCTGGTCCGGGTCTTTGCACCGGTCCGCAGGCTCCCGCCGTTCGTGCAGGCGTGCGCGGGGCTGGTCGCCGAGGTTGCCCTCGTCGCGCTGTTGAGGTTCGTGGCCTCCGGCCACTGAACGTCCGCCTCGCCGACTCGGAACCTGGTGATCACGAGGACATGGTTGGTGTAGCCGATGATCAGCGCCATATACGCCATATACGCCATATAGGAGTCGAGGGTGGCGTGAGCGTCTGCCGACAGGTAGGGCAGGCTGTGCGGTCCCGCGTCGGTGGGCAGCGGCCCGGGAGTCATGTCTGTGACCTACTTTCCAGCGTGGCGGGGTCCAGCAGATGGACGTTGGAAGCGCCGCACCAGATCTGGGACTCGCGTTCAACGCCGGTGTCGCCGGGCGTGGTCAGCGCGTCGGCCAGGTCATGCACCGGGCACGGCGGCCGGACCGGGACCGCCGCGGTGTCGCCGACGCCGGCCAGGAACTGTTGAAAGACCAGGGGGACCGCCGTCCTGCCGCCCGGCCGCGACGCGAAGTGGTCGACCAGGAACGGCGCCGGCAGCATCGAGACCGCCCCGGCCAGGTCGCGCGGGGTGGCGCGGGGTGGCGCCCGAAATCTCAGCCAGGAAAATCGCGCAGCGAACACGTCTCCGTCTTATGATTCTTACCTCGCAAAGAATGCGCCTCGCTGGATTCTTGGCCGGTACGGCGACAGCCGCCAGGACTAGGGCTGCCGCGACGTCCAGGCTCCTAGCCCGCGCCGAGACGACAGCGGAAGCGAGCCATAGGCCGCTCCCGGACTGCTTGCTTCAGCTAGCACAGGTTCAACCCGCGCTTAAGACCGCTACGGGCGGACGCCGTACGCCGTCGGGATGCCACCACGTGGTTGCGGGCTGATGGGACACTGGTCGTGTGATCGACAGAGGGGGCCGAGGCGCAGTCGAAGGCAGTTCCGAGGGCTGGGACTTCTTCGTCTCCTACACGGCAGTTGATCAGACGTGGGCGGAGTGGATCTCCTGGCAGTTGGAAGCAGCGGGCTACCGCGTCCTCGTCCAGGCATGGGACTTCGTCGCGGGGACGAACTGGCAGATCCGGATGCAGCAGGGCATGGAAGGTGCCCGACGCACCGTCGCCGTGCTGTCCACCGCCTACCTGTCCTCGGTCTACGGCCAGAATGAGTGGCAGGCCGCGCACGCGGCGGATCCCCATGGCTTCGCGCGTAAGCTGCTGCCCGTACGGGTCGAGGACTGCCGACGGCCAGGGCTGCTACGCGGGATCGTCTCGATCGATCTGTTCGACTTGGATCCTGATCAAGCGAGCCAGCACCTTCTCAAGCACGTTGACCGCGCACTCACCGGCCGCGCCAAACCCGCCGTGCCCCCCGACTTCCCCGTACGCCGAATCAACGCTCCAGCCAACGAACCGGCCTATCCCGCCAATCAATCGGACCGCCCCGCGCTACCGGCTATTCCGAACGACCGCGAAACCCTTGAGGAACTGCTTAACCATCAACGCCGCACGCTCGGTGCTGACCACGTCGACACTCTGGCCACCGCGAACGATCTAGCCAAGGCGTTGGTCGAACTGGGCGACTGGCAAGTGGCTCGGTCCCTCGCCGAAGACACCCTCGTTCGACGTCGGCGTGTTCTCGGCGCCGAACACGCCGACACTCTCCACACCGCCGGCCGTCTCGTCGCCGCGCTGATCGGAATTGGAAACTGTCAGGCGGCTCGGTCCCTCGCCGAAGACACCCTCACGCGACAGCGGAGTGTCCTGGACGCCGACCACCCCCACGCCCTCGCCACGGCGA
>NZ_MBLN01000087.1:0-75649 GCF_001854645.1 Pseudofrankia sp. EUN1h
GTTGAACGGGCTGGGTGACTATCAGGCGGCGCGGCCTTTGGCCGAAGACACCCTTGAGCGACAGCGCCGTGTCCAGGGCGCCGACCACACCGACACCCTCGCCACTGCGAACAGCCTCGTGGCCGCGCTGACCGGGCTGGGTGAGCATAGGGCGGYCCRGAGACTGGCCAAAGCCAGCAAAGCTTGACCTCCATACAAATGGACGTATGGACGTTGACGGCCAAGTAGGTCCGTGTTCCGACCCACAGGCTTTGGCCGGATCCGATGAGGGGCTTGACTAGTTTCGTTCCTCGCTCTGGCGGACAAGAACGCAGTCACTCCGGGAACGTTTTAACGATCTCAGAGCCAACCCCCACCGGAAGCCCAGCCTGGGCTCAGTCGGCGCGTTGCCCAAGGCGTAGAACGCTCAGGTAGCGACGTGATGCCTGGTTGCCCAGGCGCGTGCGGATGCGTTCGGCGATCGCGTCGAGCAACGGCTCCCGGACGTCGCGATGGAGTCGTCGGTACGGCGACATCGTGCGGAGAAGATCGGCGAAACCGTCTCCGTCGAACCACTGCTCTGTCCGGTACCAGCGCGCGGTGGGTGGCCCGAACAGGTCGCCGGGGTCGCTGACCAGTCCCCAGCCCTCGCCGGTCGCGCGGACCTCGTCCTCGACCGGCGGGTGGCCCCAGTCGGGGTTGCCCGGGGAGAATCGTTCGTGCAGGTCGGCGGTCTCGGCGTACACCTCCGGCTCTCCGGGCCGGCGGACGACGACGTGRCCGAGCAGCGCCATCCACCCGCCGGGTCGGAGCAGGTCGTGGGCTCGCCGCCAGCCGATCGATGGGTCGACCCAGTGCCATGCCGCCGCGGCCACCAGGACATCGAAACGGCGCCCGCGATCGTTCCACTCCTCGAACGTGGACGTCTCGACCTTGACGTCACGGAACGTCGAGAGCCGGTGACGAGCCAGCGCGGCCAGATCCTCCCCGGGCTCGACGGCGGTCACCGAGTAGCCGAGCGCCGCCAGCGAGCGGGTCGCCTGTCCCGTACCGCACCCCACCTCGAGCACCGACGACTCCTCGCCCATGGCGGCAAGTGAGACGAGGTCCGCGAACAACTCGTCGGGATAGCCCGGCCGCGCGCGGTCGTAGAGCTCCGCGACCTCGTTGAACACTCCGCCGAGGTCACGCCGCTCCGAGCCCGTCATCGCGCCATTCTTCCCCGACCGTCGTCCCTTCCCCAACCGTCGTCGTGGTGGCGGCGCACTACACCACGCGGGCGGGACGCCAGCGGTGCCGCGGCGCCCAGCCCAGCAGGGCGCGGGCGCCGGACGCGTCGACCAGCGCGCGGAACGGGTCGGTGTCGTACTCCGGGCCGCCCCGCCACTCGACGTCGGGGAGCAGCCGTTCGGCCAGGGTGCGGGCGTCGTCGTGCGCGGAGGAGATGTCCGCCGCGCACAGCAGCAGCCGGTGATGCCCGGTGAGCGGGGCCGTCAGTGCCCGTTCCACGGCGGACGCGAGATCCCGCACGTCGAGGAAGGCGCCGTACTGCCAGAAGGGGGACCATTCGAAGGCCGGATCGTCTCGACGGGCCTGCCTTATCCCGGCGTAGATCTCCTCCGTGAACACCCCCGGCGGGCGCAGGCACACGGTGCACACACCGGTCGCGGCGGTGGCCGCCGCGCACAGTTGCTCCACCAGCCATTTCGACATTCCATACGCCCCCACCGGGCGCGCGGGATGCCGGTCGTCGAGCGGAAGATAGTCGGGCCTGGCGCCGCCGAAGCATCCCAGCACGTCCACGCTGCTCAGGACGACCACGCGGGCGATGCCCCGCCGCTCGGCGGTTCGCAGCACGTTGCCGGTCCCGAGCACGTTGGTCTCGAACACCAGCGCGTCCGTTCCGGTGGTGTTGGGTCCGAACCGCGCCAGATCCGGTTCGTCGACCGGCTCGTCGACGGCGGCCAGGTGGACGATCCCGTCGCAGCCCGCGGACATCCGCTCGAGATCCGCGGCGTCGCGCACGTCGTGACCGTCCGCCAGGTCGAATCCCACCGGGTGGTGCCCGGCCGACGTCAACGCCGCCGTGACAGCCGGGCCCACCAGGCCTCGGTTCCCGGTCACCAGAACCCGCACAGCGGCACAGCCAACCAGCTCCTCATCCGTCCCGGCGAACCATTTACCGGGCGCCGCGGAGCGGCCGCCGGGCACCTGACGGCGGCCCTGGAGATCTGATGCGCGCCAACGTTCACCCAAGGGCCTTGCGACGCGGACGGGGGAGCCGGATCGGCTCGGTATCGTCCGCATGGATACACCTGGTCGTGACACCTCCCAGGGGCGGCGGACCATCGTGGGCGACGGCAGACAGGGCGGCCTCGACGACGACGCGGGCGTTTCCGCGCCCGCCCAGCCGGTGGCGGCTGTGCTCACCGGGCCGCCGGTGACGACCGTGACCGCCGGCGCGGCGCTGTTCGGCCCCACCGGGCTGTTCGCCACCCACCGGCACGGAATCCTCGTCGGCCTGACCATCGCGGTGGTGGTCGTGCTGGCGCTGGCCGGCGCCCAGTGGTTCTCCAGGACGGTTGGCTGGAAGCGGGCCGCCGGCCGGCTCGCCCGCGCGCTGCGCCGGGCCGTGCTCGACCTCGCGGCCGTGGCGTGGCGGCCGGCGGGCTACTGGCTGCGGGTACGGTTCGCGGCGGCCGTGCTGCTCGACGCCGGCGTGCCGGCGCTGCGGGCGCGCTCCTTTGCCGCGGTGGCCGGCGTCCGCCCGCCCGGCCGGCCGTATCTGCTGACCGTCGGCCCGGCGCGGGTGGGTGTCGGCGCGATGGTGCGGCCCGCCCGGTCCGGACCGGGCACGGCGCGGGGCCACGATGACCCGTCCGGCCGGGACGGCGGGCAAGGCCTGAGGGCGCCGTGGCGCCCGGCGGGGCCCGGCCGCTGGACGGCGGGACGCGCCGAGCTGCTGGCCGCTGCCAGCCCTACGCCGGGCGAGGCCGCGCCGGGCGTCCTGGTCGCCGTCGGCGTGTCCGGGCGGCGCCGGTGGCGAGGGCTCGTCCTGCTCGACCTCGCCGCGCTGCCCGCGGTCGGCGCCGTCGAGGGCGCGCCGGAGGACTGCCGGCGCCTCGCCGCGATGGTGGCCGCGCAGCTCGCCGCCGGCCTGCCGGCCACCGGGCGGCCGGCGCGGCTGGTCGTCACCGACGACGTGCTGCCCGGCTACGGCGGTCCGGCACTCCGTACGGCCCTCGACGAGCTGGCGAGCAGACCGCCCGGTGTCGTCCCGCGGCCGGCCACCGCCGGGAGGCCCGGCGACGACGGCGAGGCCTCGACAAGCGACGAATACCCCGGCCGGCGAGGCCCAGCCGAGGCCGAGGCCGAGCTGCCCAGGCCGGACTGGCTGCTCGACGAGCCCGAGCCGGAACCGGAACCGGAACCGGAACCGACCGCACCCGGGCATCCCTCGCTGATCGTGCTGGTCTGCGCCCGGCCCGACGACGTCGACGCCGCCCGGCTCGCGGCCGCGGCCCGGCGGGACCCGGCGCTGCGGGTGCTGGTCGCCGGCGGCTGGCCGGGCGCCGGCTTCCGGCTGGTGCTCGACGACGCGGGCGGGCTGACCGCGCCGGAGCTCGGCGTCGCCGTGGACGCGGCGCCGCTCGAACGCGCGCTCGCGCGGGCGCTGCGCCGCGGGGCGCGGCCGCGTCGGGAAAGGACCACGGCCGCGCCGGCCCGCGGCGCCCCGGCGCGACTCGCGACCGCGCCCCCAGCTCCGGGGATGTGGCCGGCCCCCGTGGGGCCGCTCCCTGTGGCGCCCGCCCCTGTGGGGCCCGTCCCCGCATGGGCGACTTCCGTGCCGGCGGCATTCCCCTCGCAGCCAGCCGTGCCGGCCCCGCCGGGACCGTATTCGCCACCGGCACCCGCCCTCGCGCCGTCCCGGCCCGAGGCTTCGCCGGTCCTCACGGTTCCACCGGTGCTGACGGCTTCGCCGGTTCCGGCAGCTCCGCCGGTTCCGGCAGCTCCGACAACTCCGTCGGTTCCCGCGGCTCCGCCGGTTCCCGCGATGCCGGCGGCGACGCCGGATCCTACCCAGCACCTGCCGCCGGCCGGCCCCGCGACGGCCTGGCCAGGGGGAGCGCCGAGGGTGGCCGGCCCGGCCGGCGCGGCGGACCTCGCCGAACCCGACGGGACGCTGGACGCCGCTGATCCGGCCGCGGCCGCCGCGTCGTCCGCGTCCGCGTCGGCGTCGTCGGCGTCCGCGGCGACATCGACGAGGGAGGCCTCGAGATGACGACCTCGTCCGTGGGTCCGGTACCGCTGACCGTCGTCCTCCCGTCTGGCGCCCAGCTCGACGTGGCGCTGGCGGCGAAGCCGTCGACCACCATCGCGACGGTCGCCGCCGGGCTCGCCCGGGACCTGGCCGACGACCTCGACGCGGCGCCGTCGCCTGCCTCCGACCTCTTCCTCGACGGCGCGCGGCTCGACCCGCTGGCGACCCTGCGCGAGTCGGGGCTGGCCGGCGGCGCCCGGCTCGGCGTCGGCGGCCCGGCCAGTCCGGTCGGGCCGGAGCCACCCTGGCGGGACACCGCGGCGTCGGCGGTGGACGGCGAGCAACTCATGACCCGCGACCCGCACTGGTACGAGGTGCACGCGGTGGGCGGCCCGCACGCCGGGCAGGTCTGGGCCGTCGGGCCAGGCGCGCACGGCATCGGTTCGGCGGCCGGCTGCCCGATCCGGCTCGACGGGCTGCCCGAGCGGGGCCCGGTGCTGCACGTCGGCCACACCGGCGACACCTGGGTCAGCTGGCCGGCACCCGACAGTTCACCAGCCCTGGCCCGTACGCCCACCGCGGTCTCGCCCTCGGCCGCCGAGTCCCGCCAGCACGCCGCGCGGCTCGCCCGGCCGTTCGCCGCACCGGTCCGCCGTACCGACGAGCACCAGCTGGCGACGAACGTCAACCACCACGGCGACCCTCGCCGCAAGCCCGGCCGCCCGGCCGGCCGCGCCGCGTCGACGGCCGCGCCCGGCGACACCACATTCGCCTCGAACGACCTGACGCCGAACGACCTGACCTTCAACGGGAACGTCTCGGGTGCCGGGACCGCCGACCGAGCGGTCGCGGGCCGTCCGGCTGCCTCGCGGCCGTGGCCGGTCGACGTCGACTTGGCCGTGGGGGACACCCTGCTGCGGCTGGTCGACCCGTTCGAGCCGGATGCCGCCGTGACCCCGTCGGTGGACGTCGTGGGACGTGACTTCAACCGGCCGCCGCGGATCGTGCCGCCGTTGCTCTACTCGCGGCAGCGCTACCCGTCGCCGCCGTCCACCCCGACCCGCCGCCCGATCCCGTTGGTGATGATGCTGTCGCCGCTGGTGATGGGCGTGGCATTCGTCTGGCTCTTCGGGTCGACGTACTTCCTGATCATCATGGCGATGGCGCCCCTCATGGGCGTGGCGAACTGGTACACCGACCGGCGCGGCGGGCGCCGCCAGTTCCGCCTCGCGGCCGCCCGCTACCGCGCCCGCCGGGCCGAGGTCGACCGCGAGCTCGCCGAGGCCGTCACCGCGGAGCGCCACGCCAGGAGCCTGGCCGCGCCGGACCCGGCGACCGCGTGGCTGATGGCGACCGGGCCGGGCGGACGGCTCTGGGAACGCCGCCGCGCCGACCCGGACCACCTGGTCCTGCGGGTCGGCACCGCCGATCAGCCGTCGCTGATCGAGGTGGAGGACCCGGCGGTCGACGGCTACTCCCGCGAGGTGCGCTGGACCGTCCCCGACGTCCCGGTCCTGGTCGACGTCGCCGGCCGGGGGGTCATCGGCGTGGCCGGCCCCGCCGAGACGGTGGCTGGGCTGGCCCGCTGGCTGGTCGCGCAGGCCTGCGTCCTGCACAGCCCCCGGGACCTGCGTGTGGAGATCCTCGCCGACGTGCTGGGGGAGGCCCGCTGGGACTGGGTGCGCTGGCTGCCGCACGCCCGGCCGAACCCGGCCGACGGCCCGGCGCCCGGCGCGCCGTACGCGTTCGTCGGCACCGACCCGGAGACCGTCGCGCACCGTGTCTCCGAGCTGGTGGCACTGGTCAAGGCGCGGACGAAGGCTCGCGGGTCGACGATGGGCCAGGTGCTGTTCCGGGAGCCGGACGTGGTCGTCGTCCTCGACGGCGCCCGGCGGCTGCGCGACGTGCCCGGCGTCGTGCAGGTGCTCAAGGAGGGCCCGGCGGTCCGGGTGTTCGCGCTGTGCCTGGACGCGGACGAGCGGCTGCTGCCGGAGGAATGCGCCGCGGTCGTGCGGGTCGACGGCGACGGGCTGACGGTCCGCCAGTCGGACGCCCCGGAGCTTCGCGGGGTGCGCCAGGACCTGGTCACACCGGACTGGTGCGACCAGGTGAGCCGGGCGATGTGCCCGCTGCGCGACGTCACCCCGGACGACTCCGGCGGGCTGCCTGGCGAGGTCCGGCTACTGGACCTGCTCGGCCTCGCGGACGTGGCGCCGGACGGGATGGCCAGCCGGATCGCCGACGCCTGGCGGGGCCGCCCGGCGACGACCGCGTTCCCGCTGGGAGCCGGGTTCGACGGGCCGTTCGTGCTCGACCTCGTCCGCGACGGCCCGCACGCCCTGGTCGCCGGGACCACCGGCGCCGGCAAGTCAGAGCTGCTGCAGACTCTCGTCGCGTCGCTCGCGGCCCGCAACCACCCGGACGAGCTGGGCTTCGTCCTGATCGACTACAAGGGCGGCAGCGCGTTCCACGGCTGCGTCCGGCTGCCACACACCCTCGGGATGGTCACCGACCTGGACGCGGCGCTCGCCGCCCGCGCGCTGGAGTCGCTCGCCGCGGAGCTGCGCCGCCGCGAGGAGGTCCTCGCCGCGGCGACCGCGAAGGACCTGGCGCACTACCGGGCGCTGCGGGCCAAGGACCCGACGCTGCCGCCGCTCGGCCGGCTCGTCATCGTCATCGACGAGTTCGCGACGCTGGTCGGCGAGGTACGGGAGTTCGTGCCCGGCCTGGTCAGCCTCGCCCAGCGCGGCCGGTCGCTCGGCGTCCACCTGGTGCTGGCCACCCAGCGCCCCGGCGGCGCCGTCACCGCCGACATCCGGGCCAACACCAATCTGCGGATCGCGCTGCGCGTCACCGACACCCACGAGAGCTCGGACGTCATCGACACCGTGGATGCCGCCTTCGTGCCCGCCGCGACGCCCGGACGGGCGCTCGTCCGGCTGGCGGCCCGGTCGTCCGTGCCGTTCCAGACGGCCTACGCGGGTGGCCGCTACGAGCCCCCGCCGCCGCCCGTCGGCACCGACGCCGAGGGCCTGGGCGGCGCGGGTGACACGGGTGGAGTCGTGGGCCCGCGTAGCGCGGCAGACGCGGGTGACGCGCCTTCCGTCCGGCCGGTCGCGGCGGTGCCGCTGCGGTGGACGAGCCTGGGCCGGCCGCTCCCGTTCACCGGCGAGGAACCGGCCGCCGCGGGGGCGACCGAGGCCGTCGCCACCGACCTGGACGTTCTCGTCGACGCGGTCCGCGCGGCGGCGCTGCTCGACGGCGCCGACCCGGGTGGCGCCGGCCGGCCGAGCCCGTGGCTGCCCCCGCTCGGCACCCGGCTGCTCGTCGACGACCTGGTCGCACGGCTGCGCGACCTCGGCTACCGGGCGCCGGACCGCGCGACGACGGCGCGCACCGGCGCGCTGCCCGCCGTCCCCTACGCGCTCGCGGACCTGCCAGCGCTGCAGCGGCAGGTGCCGGTGCTGTGCGACCTCGCGGCGAGCGGGCATCTCGGCGTCATCGGCACGCCCCGGTCGGGCCGCTCCCAGGTGCTGCGCACGCTCGCCGGCGCGCTCGCCGGAGCGATCTCCAGCGCGGACGTCCACTTCTATGGCATCGACGCCGGGGGAGGGGCGCTGGCGGTGCTGGCCGAGCTGCCGCACACCGGTGCCGTCGTGCCCGCGGGCGACCTCGAACGGCTCGCCCGGCTCCTCGAACGCCTGGCCGCCGAGGTGTCGCGGCGCCAGGCGCTGCTGGGCCGGCACTCCTGCGCCGGGCTTGCCGAGCTGCGCGGGGTCCTGCCCGTGCCCGAGCGGCCCGCGCATCTGATCCTGTTCATCGACGGCTGGGACTCGCTGGCCGCGACGCTCGGTGAGCACGACGGCGGCCGGCTCCACGAGCTGCTGCTGGCGCTGCTGCGGGAGGGCGCCGGCGTCGGCGTCCACCTCGTCATGACCTCCGAGCGCGCGCTGCTCACCGGCCGGGCGGCGACGCTCGTCGACAGCAAGCTGGTGCTGCGGATGACGGAGCGGTCCGACTACATGACGATCCACGTCCAGCCCGCCCGGGTGCCGGCGGTCGTCCCACCGGGTCGTGGCTGGCGCGCCGAGGACCAGGCGGAGGTCCAGGTGGCGCTGCTGGCCCTCGACGCGAGCGGGCAGGCACAGGCCGAGGCGCTGCGCCAGATCGGGGCCTCGGCCCGCGCGGCCGAGACCGGCGCGGCCGGGGCGGGCGGGGGCGGCGCGGTCGCGGCTGGCGGGGACAATGCTGGCGGCGGCCCGGCCGGCCGGGCGCCGTTCCCGGTCGCGGCGCTGCCCGAGTCGGTGACGTTCGCCGACGCCTACGCGCAGGTCGCCGAGGCCGACCGTCGCCCGCTGCGCGCGCTGCTCGGCCTCGGCGGTGACGACGCCGCGCCGCTGGTCGTCGACCTCGCCGGGCGGGCGCACACCTTCCTGGTCGCCGGGCCGCCCGGCGCGGGGCGCAGCACGGCGCTGGCGACGCTGGCCGTGTCACTGCTGGCCGGCGGCACCGCGCTGGCGGTGGTGACGCCGCGCGAGTCGCCGCTGCGCCGGCTCGCGGCGCATGCCGACGTCCGGCTGCTCACCGGGCCGGTCTTCAGCGGTGACGACCTCACCGCGGCGCTCGCGGAGCTGGGGGCGGCGGCGGCCGACGGGACCGGGAACGGGGCCGGGAAGGGGCGGCCCGTCGCCGTGCTCGTGGACGACGTCGACCTGCTCGGCTACAACAACCCGCTGGAGCCGCCGCTGCGCGCCGTCGTCGCGACCGGCCGTGACCGCGGCGTCGGGCTGGCCTTCGCCGGCAGCGGCGAGACGCTCGGCCAGGCGCTCGGCGGCTGGCTGGCCGAGGCGAAGCGCTCCCGTCAGGGTGTGCTGCTCTCGCCGCAGAGCTCCGTCGACGGCGACCTGATCGGCACCCGGATCCCGCAGAGCCTGCTGCGCACCGGTATCCGCCCCGGTCGYGGCCACGTCGTCGACGCGATGGGCGTGCTGCGCACCATCACGATCCCGCACACCGTCCTGCGCTGACCGCCGAGCTGGTTGATCAGTGGCGCGAGTTCGCCCGCAGCCTCAGCGGTGGCGGCCCAGCTGGCAAGGAGGTACTGCTGTTACCTGGAATACCAGGCAGTCCTCTGGCGCGGCGGCGGACGCCAGAGTCGGTTACGCCATCGGGACGTTTGCCGCGGCGCCGCCCGGCGACGACGGCCGAAAGGACCTGACCATGAAGCACGCCAAGCTAGGTGATCTTGACGTCTCGCGGATCGGCCTGGGCGCGATGGGCATGTCCACCGCCTACGGCGGGGCCGACCGCGACGATGACGAGTCGATCCGGACCATTCACCGGGCGCTGGACCTCGGCGTCACCTTCCTCGACACGGCCGAGGTCTACGGGCCGTACACCAACGAGGAACTGGTGGGCCGGGCGCTCAAGGGCCGGCGGGACACCGTGGTGCTCGCGACGAAGTTCGGGATGATCTCGCACACCGGCCGCGACGGGCTCGACAGCAGCCCGGCGAGCGTCCGGTCCGCCGTCGAGGGGTCACTGCGCAGGCTGGGCACGAACCACATCGACCTCTACTACCAGCACCGGGTCGACCCGGAAACGCCGATCGAGGACACCGTCGGCGCCCTGGCCGAACTGGTCGCCGAGGGGAAGATCCGCCACATCGGGCTGTCCGAGGCCGGAGTGACCACGATCCGCCGGGCCCACGCCGTCCACCCGGTCTCCGCCCTGCAGTCGGAATACTCCCTGTGGACCCGCGACCCGGAGCCGGCGGTGCTGCCACTGCTGCGCGAGCTGCGCATCGGCTTCGTGCCGTACTCGCCGCTGGGCCGTGGCTTTCTCACCGGCCAGATCCGCTCCGCCAGCGAGCTGGACACCGGTGACTTCCGCCGGAGCAATCCCCGCTTCTCCGCCGAGAACTTCGACCGCAACCTGCGCAGCGCCGACGAGGTCGCCGCCGTCGCCGCCGAGGTGGGCGCCACTCCCGCGCAGGTGGCGTTGGCCTGGCTGCTCGCCAAGGGCGACGACATCGCCCCGATCCCCGGCACCAAGCGCGTCGCCCGCGTGGAGGAGAACGCCGCCGCCGACCAGGTCGCCCTGACCCCCGAGCAGCTCGACCGGCTCGACCGCGTCACCCCCGCGGCCGGCGACCACCACAACGAGGAGCAGCTGCGGATGATCGAACGCTGACGACGCGGAGATGCGGCGGTGCGGCCGGAACGCACGCGCCCCGGACGGCCCCGCGGGCACAGGCCGCGCGGTCCCGGTCGAGGGCGATCGGCTGTCACGAACCCGGCGCATCCCCAGGTCAGCTGGGGCATTCCAGGTTGAACTCGGCCATGACGGCGGCGGGGACGCCGTCGCCGCAGCCGACCTCGGCGGAGCCGAGGCTGACGACCTTCCAGGTGCCGCCGGTCTGGTGCAGCACCGCCCGGGCGCCGCCGGCGGTGGGTGAGGAGGTGGCGGCGAAGGCCCAGGTGGAATCGATCGAGGAGATCGTGATCTTTTCGACGGACGCGTCCGGGGCGATGTCTGGATCACGCTTCACGGCGTCAGCGATCGCGGCGATCGGCGACGGGGATGCCGTGCCATCGGGTGCCGAGGATGCGGCGACGACGGGCGTAGCAGGTGCCGTGACGACCGGCGTAGGTGATGTCGTGGCGGCGGGCGTCGAGGATGCGGCAACGTCGACGCCACCTGACGCGGGCGCGGCCTCCTGCTGCTGGTCGCCCTGGCACCCGCCCAGGATCATGGTCAGGCCGGCCACCGCCGCGACCACCACCACGGTCCTCGTCGCAGCGATGATGCGCGTACGTACCACGTCAAACCCCCGGATTAGTGCGGTTGGCGGAGGCTAGCACCGAGGTCCTGCCATGCCGGCGCGAGTCGGGCGTCGGTTACACGGCCGGTATCCCCGGTGACGGAGCCACCTCCGCCACCGGCCAGTTCCACCGTCCGTCGTCAGCCGACTGGCAGCGGGAAGGGCACCGGCACGAGGAAGGTGAGCGGCTGTGACGGGCGGGTGCCTGGCGTCGCCGGGCCGGCGGCGAACGCGGTCGCCGTGGCGGGGCCGGCGGTCGGCCGCCCGCCGCCCTTCGCCGCCGTCCCGACCGCCGTCGCGCTGTTGGTGACCGAGCCGCGCGCGACGTCCGCGGGGGAGGCGGTGTAGGTCGCGGTGCAGGTCATCGACTCGCCGGTGCGCAGCCGGGTGGATGGGCAGGCGACGGGGGAGAGCCCGGGCAGGGTGTCGGTCACCGTCACGTCATTCAGCACCACGTTGCCGGAGTTCTCGACGATGTAGGTGAAGCGCAGCGTTGTGCCGGCGGAGTAGTGGGCCGGGGCGACGGACGTCGTGAGACCGAGCCATGGCCGCGGGGTGCGGATCGTCCGGCTTGCCGGGTTCGACGTGACCGCGGGTCCGGTCGGCGGGGTGGCTGTCGCCGTGGCGGTGTCCGTCACCTCGCCGGCGGCGACGTCCGCGGCGGTCGTCGTGTAGCGGGCGAAACAGAACGTGGCGGCGCCGGGCGCGATCGTCGTTTCCTGGCAGCCCAGTGGTGAGAGCCCTGGGTGCGGGTCGTGCACGGTGACACCGGTCAGCGGCGCGTTGCCGGTGTTGGCGACCCGGTAGATGTAGCTGACCAGCTGGCCCGCCTCGCTGAACGTGTAGTCGAAGGAGCTCTTGAACAGCGCGACCGCGGGGGCGGCGAGGGCCGGGATGGTCACGGATGACCGCGACGAGGTCACGGCGGGCCCGGTCGGCGGGACGGCGCTCGCGATCGCCGCGTTGGTCACCCCGCCTCGCGTCACGTCTGCCTCAGTCGTGGTGTACACCGCCAGGCAGTTGGTCGTCTGACCGGCGGCGAGGGTCTCCTCCAGGCAGAGATTGGTGGTGATGCGGGGTAGCGAGTTGTGCACGGTGAGCCTGGTCAGGGTCTGGCCGCCCGTGTTGGTGATCGTGTAGTAGAACGGCAGCTCGATCCCGGCGGAGGCGAAGGACACCGCGAGTGGGCTCATCGCCATCGAGAGGGCGGGTGCCGGCGCGGTGGGGGCGGCCACGGCGCCCGGTGCCCCGATGCCCGCGGCGCCGGCGCAGGCCACCGTGGCAAGCAGGCCGGTGGCCCATCTCCGCACCGCGCGCCACGGGTGGCGGCCAGGACCCGGCCGATGAGCGGAAGGCGACGTCGCGTGGCCGACGGGACCGGGTGGGACCTGTCTCGACATCGCGGTGCGCTCCCTCGCGTGTGTCGGCGGCGCCCGGACCGGGCCTGGGGCCACCGTCGCGACCCGCCGTGACGGCCCCGGCCGGCCCCCCACGGTGCCGGGCTGTGGCCGTCGTCCCTGGCAGACCAAAAGGAGCCACGGGAATAGTCACACAGAGTGACCGACGTGCGAGGTCACGCCGCTCCGCGTGTCACTGACGGCCAAGCCCCTGGCGCACTCGACGTCACGGACGCCGATGACCTTGAGGAATCCGTACGCCAGCTGACGGTGCGTTCAGGCCCGGTGCGCCGGCGCGGGCAGCAGCTCCGTCAGCAGATCGCGCAGGATCTGGAGGCCGTCCTCACTGAGCACCGACTCGGGGTGGAACTGCAGGCCGGCGAAGGTCCGTCCACGCAGCGCGTGCACCTCACCGCCGCCGCCCTCGTGACCGTCCCGGGCGAGCCGGACCACGCCGTGCGGCGTGGCGATCTCGTCGGCGTCGGACAGGGCGGTGAACGTCGAGTAGAAGCCGACCCGGCGTGTCTGGCCGAACAGGTCGATCTCTCGGGCCAGCCCCTGGTACGGCGCGTCGCGCCGGTGCAGGCGCAGCCCGAGCAGCCCGGCCAGGAGCTGGTGCCCGAGGCAGACGGCGAGCATCGGCCGTCGCTGGTCCAGCAGGTCGGCGATGATCCGACGCATGGCCGCCATCTTCGGGTGGTGCCGCAGGGTCGGGTCGCCCGGTCCCGGGCCGGGCACGACCAGGTCGAAGCCGGCGGCGTCGCCGGCCTGGTGCCACGGCAGCACCGTGACCGTGAGGCCGAGGGCGCGCAGCTGGTGGGCGAGCATCCCGGTGAAGGTGTCCTCGCCGTCGACGACGAGCGCCGACCGCCCGGCCAGCGCGGGCACCGTGGTCGTCCCCGGCGACCGTTCCTCCAGCCAGAAGCGGGCCAGGTGGGTGTTGCGCGCGGCGAGCGCGGCCGCGACCCGCGGGTCGGTCGCCGCCGGGGCGTGGGCGTCGTCGGCGCCGCCGGTGCGCGGCGTGCCCGTGGACGGCCGCGGCCGCGGCCGTGGCCCCTGCTCCGGAACCGGCCGTAGTCCCAGCGCTGTGAGTACCCCGGCCGCCTTGGTGTGCGTCTCGGCCACCTCGCCGGCGGCGGTGGAGTGGCGCACCAGGGTGGCCCCGACCGGGACGCGCAGCTCGCCGGCGGGGGAGATCTCGGCCGCGCGGATCAGGATCGGCGCGTCGAGCGTCTGCCGCCCGGCCTCGTCGTGGCCGAGCAGGGCGAGCACGCCGGCGTAGTAGCGCCGGGGGCGCCCCTCGTGCCGGGCGATGACCCGGAACGCGTTCTCCAGCGGGCTGCCGGTGACGGTCGGGGCGAACATCGTCTCGCGCAGCACCGCGCGGACGTCGAGGCGGGTGCGGCCGGCCAACAGGTACTCGGTGTGGGTGAGGTGCGACATCTCCTTCAGGTAGGGCCCGATGACCTGGCCGCCGTGCTCCGCGACCCGGGCCATCATCTTCAGCTCCTCGTCGAGCACCATGTACAGCTCGTCGATCTCCTTGGGGTCGGCGAGGAAACGCAGCAGCGCCGCACGGTCCGCGTCGGAGCCCGCGCCGGAGTGCGGCCGCCGGTGGGTTCCGCTGATCGGGTTCATCATCACCAGCCCGTCGTCGACGCTGACGTGACGTTCCGGGGTGGCGCCGACCAGGATCCGCGTTCCGGTGTGGACCAGGAACGTCCAGTACGCGCCGCGTTCGCCGGTGAGCAGCCGGCGCAGCGCGGCGAGCCCGGCCGCCAGCGGCGATCCGACGACGGACGCGGTGTAGGTGCGGTGGATGACGAAGTTCGCGCCCTCGCCGCGGCCGATCTCGTCGCGCAGCACGGTGCCGACCGTCTCGGCGTACTCGTCGTCGCTGACGTCGAAGCGCCCGCCGGTGGCGGTGACGGCCTCGTCGGGCAGGGCGGCCAGCGCGGCGGGCAGCGGCACCCGCTCGTACCCGGTGACCTGGAGGCACTCCAGCGGTGCCGCGTCGTCGAGGCAGGCGAAGCCGCGCTCGATGATCTGCCGGTATGGCACGACGGCGAGCGTGCAGGGCCCGGCCGACCCTGCCGGCCCGGCCGGCAGCGGGATGTCGGCCAGCCGGCCGACGGCGTCGGTCTCGCCGCGCAGCACCTCGAGGTGGTCGGTGCCCTCCCGGCGCAGCAGTGCGAACGGGCCCGGGTCGCCTCCCGCGGCGACGGCGGTGAGCAGGTGCTGGAGCAGGTCCATGGTCGTTCCTCACGGGGCAGGGCTGCCGCGTCCGGCGGCACCGCGCCCGAGAGGGATCGATGGCGGCCGCCGGAGTGGGCGGCCGCGGATGGGGTTACGCGCGGGAGAGGTGGGCCGCCACTGTGGCGGGCCACCAGGAACTCATTCGCGCGATCACGTGCCAGACCCTACCCGCTCGCAGCGCCCGCGCAGGCCCTGGGCCTCGGTGTCGACGTAGCGGCGGACGAGCCGGGCCATGAACAGGCCGACGATCGGCGCCAGCGGCCCGGACTGCCGCAGGCTCAGGGTCACGGTCACGCCGTCGCCCGCCGCTGCCGGCGCGATGCGGTGCTCCGCGAGGGTGGTCATCCCGGTGGCCTTGGAGATCCAGGAGAAGCCCTGTCCGGGCTTCAGGTCGTTCACGGTCCAGGTGGCCACCGGCAGCCTGGGCTGCTGGATCCGGACGACGCTGCCCTCGCGCAGCTCGCCGTCGTCGGTGCGCGCGTTGGTCACGGTCGGGGTCCAGTCGGGCCAGCGCTCCACGTCCCGCATCACCGTCCACACCTCGTCGGCCGTGGCGTCGATGGTCACCGAAGTCTCGTAGTACATGGCATGCCTCCCAGGAACGGTCCGAGCGAGTCGACGCGGCGAGCGTCGCCGCGTTCCGTACCAGTTGGTACATGTACCATTTGGTACGTGAGCTCGCAACGTCGGCCGGCGGACAGCCCGAGAAGCGGACCGGAAATGGGAGGCGGTGCTCGGGAGGCCCTGCTGCGCGACACGATCGCGTACCTGGCCGAGCACGGGATAGGCGACGTGAGCTTGCGCCAGCTGGCGGCCGCCCTCGGCACCAGCCACCGGATGATCATTTATCACTTCGGCTCACGGGACGGCCTGCTGGTCGAGGTCGTGCGCGCGATGGAGGAACAGCAGCGGGCCGCGCTCGCCGAGCTGCGCCGCGAACCGGTCACCTCCGCCGCCGAACTGGGGCGGCTGATGTGGCAACGCCTGAGCGCCCCGGCGCTGGCGCCGTTCGAGCGGCTCTTCTTCGAGATCTACGGCCAGGCGCTACAGGGTCGCCCCTATGCCCGGCCGCTGCTGGACGGGGTCGTCGAGGACTGGCTCGGGCCACTCGCGGAGATCCTGGAGCAGGACGGCATGACGCCGCAGGCCGCGCGAGCGCAGGCCCGGCTCGGCCTGGCCACCACCCGTGGGCTCCTGCTGGACCTGCTGGCCACGGGCGACCTCGAAGGCGTCAGCCAGGCGATGGAACGGAGCCTCGCGGCGTTCGAGCGGGAACGCGGGTAGTGCGGGTTGTGCGGGTGGAAGCCGGCGGTGACGCCGGCCCACCCGACCGGGACGTCCGAGGGCGGGAGCGGCTCAGCCGTCCGCGGCGCCCGGGGTGGCGATGCTCTGGTCCATCTGCTGGAAGTTCTGTGCGATCGTCTGGAAGGTCGTGGCGAACTGGCCGATGCTGGCGATGACCTGCGTCAGCGACGTGTTGAAGCTCTCGTAGTTGGCGTTCAGCACCGGGCTGGACAGTGCCATCCACAGCCCGCCCTCGGGGGTGAGCAGGGAGGCGACCTGCCGCTGCAGCGCGCCCAGCTGGACCTGGATGTCGCCACCCTGGTTCTGCAGCTGGTTCGCGACCCCGTTCACCTGCGCATAGTCGATCTTGACGTCCGCCATGGTCCGGTCTCCTCGCTGTCCGCTGTCCGCTGTCCGCTGTCCGCTGTCCGGTCGGTCGTCGGCTACTTGGCGCCGGACAGCTGGGCGTCCATCGCCTGCAGCTGTGTGACGATGCCGTTGAACTGCGCCGCGAAGCTGTTGATGCTCGTCACCGCGTTCGTCGCGGAGGTGTTGAACGTCTGGTAGTTCTGCGCGAGTATCGGGCTCGACCTCTGCATCCACAGGCCGCCGTCGCTGGTCAACAGGGCGTTCACCGCGCCCTGCAGGGCGACGAGCTGCGGCACGATGTTCTCGACGGCGCCGTTGAGGCTGCCCGCCACCAGCTGAGCGGCTTCGTAGTTGACACTGATGTCGGCCACAGGGCCTCCTTCGAGGTTTCGACGCGCGGAATGGTTCGGGGAATGCGAGCGGGCTACGGCCCGGTCCACTGCAGGTTCGGGTCACCGTCCGCCGGGACGTCCGGGCTGTCCACATGCGCCGTCGTCGTCCAGGCGTTCGTGTTCGGGTCACCGGTGTAGATGTCCTTGCTGCCGTCCGGGTTGGTGACCGTCTTCGTGTAGCCGCCGAACTCGTTGCCGCCGATGACGGTGCTGGTCACGGCGCCGTCCGGGTTGACGTCGCGCTGGCTGTACGAGCCGTCGACGCTGGGCATGACTGTCGACGTCGACGTCTTGCCGTCCGTGACGCTGGTGACCGTGTAGGAGCCGTCCGCGTTGTTCTGCTTGTGCAGCGTCATGGTCTCGCCGCCGGCGTAGGTGACCGTGGCGCTGTACTCGGGGGGCGCCTTGCCGTCGCCGTAGTCATAGGTGACCGTCTTGGTGTAGCTCTGGCCGTCGGAGGTGGTGACGGTCGTCGTCTGCGTCAGGACCCGGCCATGGTCGTCGTAGGTCACCTGGGTGCCCGGCGCGGGCGTTCCCGACGGATTGTCGCCCGGCTTCGGCGGCGGCGGCTGGTCGGCAGGCCAGGTCCCGTCGGCCTTGCGCTTCAGGTAGTCGTCGTAGGCCGCCTTCTGCGACTGCCAGTCGCCGCCGGCCATCTGCGCCAGGGTGTCCAGCCCRCTCGACTTCAGGTCCGCGTCGACGTTGAAGTACGCGTCGGCGATGCCGCCGAACAGGTTGGACAGCTGGTCCAGCGCGTCGAGCGCGTCACTGAACGGCCCCTGYGTGGCCCGGTAGAAGGCGACGAGGGCGCCGTACAGGGACGAGTTGCCGACGTGCCCGGTGCTCACCGGGCCGGCCTCGCTCGCGACCGTCATGCCGCCCGACATGTTCAGGTCGGCCTCGACGTTGGTGCGCAGCGTCTTCATGTTGCCGGCGAGCCGGTGCAGCAACGAGTAGTCGATGACGAGGTCGGGCGCGCCCCCGCCCCCGCCGCCGTCCGCCGCGTTGCTCACGGCGCACCGCCCGTCAGCGCGGCCCGCGGCCGGCGCCACGGCCGGTCGGGGGCTGGCACATCCCGCAGCCGCATCTGGCCGTCCCTCCTCACACAGTGCCTGGCCCGCGCTGGTTGCCGTTCGGTACAACGCGGGCGATAGCGCCGAGGTTCATCAAAATTCCATGAACCTCGGCAGAACAGGCCATGTTGGCCGTCAAGTGTGGAGGTCCACGGGGAGGAAGTGGCGTCGCGAACCGGAGCCCACCCGAGCACCAGGGCGGGACCTGGCTGCTCTGGTCGCGAGCAGCCTCGGTCCGATGTGGTGGGGAGGCGCGGGTGGGTGGTCGGCCGGTTGACTGGTCGCGGCTCCACCTGGAGGGGGATCCGACGCCGGGTGATCCGGATGCGCTGGTGGGTGTCGCGGATTTCATGTGGAWGATGCGTCGGCAGGCGACCACCGTCCATGAGCAGTTGACGGGCGTCGTCGCCAGCACTGGCGACGGGGTGTTCGTCGGTAAGACGGCGGACTATCTGCGGGACACGGTGAACGGTGCGATTCGTAACTTCATCGCGGGTGTTCACAGTGCGTTTGACCAGGCGGAGCCGGCTGTTCGTGGCTATATAAGGGCGATGCGTGACGCGCAGGGCCGTGYGGATGCGGCGCATGCCCAGGCGGAGGGGCTCGCGCCGGATGATCCGGCCCTGGCGGGGTTGCAGACGGACGCGATCAACGCGCAGGCGGATCTGGGTAGGGCCGCGTCGGCGGCGGCGCAGACGATCCGGACCGCGGCGAGGGCGATCRTGTCGCCGAAGACGGGCTGCGAGCAGTTCTGGGACGCGTTCAACGAGGTCGCGATCGTGGTCACGTTGGTCGCGATCGTCGTCGGCGGCCCGCTCGGCCTGCTCGCGTTCGCGCTCAACGCGGTGCTCGCCGTCAAGGCCGTCGTCGACTACGCCACCGGCAAGACGGATGGTTGGGGATTGCTGTTCGGCCTGTTGATGGCGGTGGCACCGACGACGAGGCCGCTGATGGCGCTGAAGACGTGGAAGGCGCTGGGTGCGGGGGCGCTGGACCTGTTGAAGGGTGCGGGCAAGGTAGCCATCACTGCCTGGGACTTCTCCCGCGTGATGACGCTGTCCCTCGTGATGGGCAGGACATGGGACGTCGTCGCCGTACTCGGCAAGGCGGCCGACGCCTCCCGGGTGCTCGCGCTGCGCGGCTTCGTCACCCTCGTCCAGTTGCCGAAGGCGCTGATGGGACTGCGTCCGTTCGAGCGGCTGGCGGGCCTGCACCCGTGGCAGAGCCTGAAGTCGGGTTTCGCCAACCAGTTCCTCCAGGGAAAATGGTTGCGGATCTTCACGCCGCTGGAGGCCGACGAGATCGGTGTCTATGGCCTGCGGGGCGCGTTCAAGCTGTCGGTTCTGGGCCGCGGACTGCGCATACCGGAGTATTTGAACCCGGCCCACTACGTCGCCGACGGCATCGCGGGTGGGGCCCACGCCCTCGGCGGCCTCGGCGGCCACCCGCCGTCCGGCGTCTACTCGCCGTCCACTGGCCCGTTGCCGTTCGGTGGGCACCCGCTCTTCGGCGGGCATGGTCCGGTCGGCCTGTCGGGAGCCGGCGGGATGGATCATGCGCGGTTCGCGCCTGGCAGCCACGCGTTCGGTTCCACCAGCCCGTTTGGTTCCGCCGGCCTGTTCGGCTCCACGAGCCCGCTTGGCTCCGCCGGCCTGTTCGGCGGGCCCGGCCACACGCTCGGCTTCGAGCCGGGCCTGTCGGGGCTGCTCGAACCCGCCGGCGCGTCCGCCGGCTTCTCGACCAGCGCGTCCGGACTCCTCGTGCCGCACGTCGGCGCGGCGGGTGGGTTCATGGGCCTGGTGGATCACACCGGGGTCCCGATGCTCGCCGGTGCCGGCGGGTTCGCCGCGGCTGGAGCGCTGCCTGCCCACGCGGGCGCGCTGTCGGCGTTCGCGCCGGCGCACATGGCCCGGGCGACCGGGATGGTCGACCTGCTCGGGTCCACCCGGATGGCGGGGCACCTGGGCGAGAGCCTGGCGGGTTTCCGGCCGGTCGAGCAGCGGGCCATCCTGACGGGCGACGCACCCGTCACCGTGACCCGCGGCGGGGGTGACCGCATCGCGTTCACCTTCACCGACGCCGAACCGGCGACCGCCGGGGCGCACATCGCCGACGCGCACACCGTCGGCGCCGACCCACGGCTGTCGGCATCTGGCTCGACCCCTCACGCCGAGCAGCCCCTTCGGTCGTCCCCGGTCGACGCGGTCGACACGGCGGCGTCCCGGCCAGCGGCCGCTACCGGCACGGGCCCGCGAGGTTCCGCGGTGAGCCGGGAGATCACCATGGACGGCGCCGAGGTGCGGATCGGCCCGGCCAGCGCCCGCGATGTCCACGGCCTGCCCGGCGCGGAAGGCAGGGCTGTCCCCGCTGGCAGGCTGGACAGGGCTCATGGCGATCCAGCCGCGGCCCGGACGGCGTCCGCCCAGGCACCGGGTACGCCACAGGCCGGGCGTGAGCTCGCCGGGCGTGGGCTGGCCGAGCCGGCGGCACACGCGCCGGGTGGCTCGCTCGACGAGGCCGGGTCGGCCGGCGCGTCGCACCGGGTGGACTCGGCCAGCGCTGGTCAAGGCGAGGCCGGTCTCGACGCCGCCGTGCGCCGCCCGGAGACCGCCGGCGTCGCCGCCCGGCCCCGCGGCGCCGAGACGGGCGCCGCGTCGGGCGCGGGTGCGTCCGACCCCGCCCGCGTCCCCGTCCGCCCCGAGTTCCGGGCGCCGGAGGCCGCCGCGGCGCACCAGCGGGCCGCCGCGCAGGTCACCCAGGCACACACCGCCTTCGACACGGCGCTGGTCACCGGTGCGCACGACCCGGACGCGCTCCTCGACGCGCTGGTCGGCAGGCGCGCGGCCGAGGCGCACCTGGCCCAGGCCGAGTCCGACCTGGCGGCGCTCGGCCATGGCGCCGGCACGGGTACGGGCACGGGCGACGACGTGGCGCGCTCCCTTACAACCGGTGACCCGTCGCCGGCCCATGCGGCCGTGCACGCCGACCCGCCGCCGGCCCGAGCCGCCGCGCACTCCGGGGATGACGGCGCCGGTCTACGGCAGCAGCCGCTGCAACAGCAGCAGGCGGCCGTTGACGGGGCACCGCCGCCCGGCGGCGGCGAGTCGATCCCGCGCGGCCACGCCGACCTAGGCCTGCCGCCGGATGACTTCGCCATCGTGCGCGACCACGACGGGTACCGCGTCACCGACATCTCCGGCGGCCCGCACGACGGCGACTACCGGGTACACGGCCCGGACGGCGGCCTCGCCCGTGAACGGGTGAGCTGGCTCGACCGCCGGGGCAGGCCCGACGGCACCTGGTTCGACATCGACCACCAGGCCGGGCGCTGGACCCGCCTCGACGCGCACGGCGACCAGCTCGCCGGCGAGGGCGGCCGGGCGGCGTACGGCTCCCAGGGCTTCGTGGACCGCGGCCGCCAGGGCGAGCTCATCCTGCGAGGCGACGGGGACGCCGACCGGACGGTCTTCTACGTCCGCGCCTCGCTTCCCGACCGCTGGGAGGGGGAGGTGGCGCACAGCCGCTGGCTGGAGCTGTTCGGCGAGCGCGGAGGCCGTCTCGGCGACGTCAGCGGGCGGCAGCACTGGCTCGAGTGGGAACGAGCGGGGGACCTGCAGCGCATCGCTCCCGAGCGGCTCCCGGGCGCCGAGCGGCGGCTCGACGAGCTGCTGCGCACCGGCGATTTGCAACAGATCCGCGAGTCGATGCGCCCCGAGGATCTCGTGCGCCCCGGCGGGTTGGCGCGCCCCGGCGAGCTGTACTACGGCGAGCTGGGCGGCCGCCTGGTCGACCGCGGCATGCGCGTGGACGGCAACATCGACGGCATGTGGTCGGACGTCGACGGCCTCGGCCGGAAGGTCCGCACCTACGCGGAGACGCACGACGGCGGCATCGTCCGCGCGGACAGCGGCCTGCGCGACCACTGGTACACGCACAGGCACTGGTTCTGGACCCGCTACCAGGACGGCATCGAGGTCATGGACGGGCGGCGCTACTGGAGCCGCGGCGGCTGGGCCGACCGGCACGCCGACTCGGAGGCCTTCGCCCAGCGGTACTTCGGCTGGGCGAACCGGCCCAGGAACGCGTTCCACTATCTCGAGCGCGACCTGACCATCGACCATTCGGTCTACAGCCTGGCCCGCGACCACCGCGTCGGCGACGCCTACACCCAGTACTCGGCGCGGGGCTCGATGACCGAGCGCCTCGAGCACGTGGCCGGGGGCAACGAGCTGGAGATCCGGCACGCCGCCGACTGGCGTCCGCCCAGCCGCCACGGGACGACTCCGGAGCAGCTGGAGAGGCAGGCAGGGCGGTTCGTCGCCCGGGCCACCGGCGGGATCCGGCACGAGGCGGTGGACTTCCCGAGCGCGGCCTGGCTGCGCGGTGACGGCCGACTCCAGGTGTTCCGCTGGACGGAGCGACCCGCCGGCGGCGAGCCCCTCGCCAGCGGCGCCCGGGTCGTCGGGCCCGACGGGTCGTTCTCCGACTTCGCCGGTGGTCATCTCGTGCGCGGAACCTTCCGGCTGGACGACGGCCACGTCCTGGAGGTAGGCCGCGAAGTCGACGGCCGGTGGGCGTCGGTCCTCGACGGCCGGCCCGGCGACGGGGGACGCGCCCCGCTGCGCTGGCGTGAGCTCGACGGCCCGACGGAGGTGGCGACGGGCGAGCGGCACTTCGCCGCCGACGGCCGCCACTGGGTCGACACGGCGACCGAGCCCGGGCCCGGCGGCGGCGAACGCACGGTGGTCGTCCGCCACACCGCGAACGACAACGGCGACGTCGTCACCTATGCCCCCGGGGACCGGCCCCGGTATGAGCCGCCCGCCACCGGGACCCACCACACCGGGCCGCACCCCCAGGACGCCCACGCGGTCTCCGTCACCCGTGACCCGATGGGCCGGGTCGTCGCCCGCACCGACCACTGGGCGGTGGACGACGGGCTGTCGATGGTCAGGGGCCACGGCGAGCCTCGCGGGGGCGACTGGGTGTGGGAGGCCGACGGCGCGACCGGTCCGCGGGTCAGCGGACGCGGCGAGCGGTGGACGGGCAGCTGGGACGAGTCCTACCGCGACTACGTCGCCGGCGCCGACGGCGAGCTCCACCTGGTCCGCGACCTGCGCTCACTCGAGAACGGGTCCACGCTGCGGGCCTACCGCGACGCGGAGGGCACCTGGCGCTCCGGGCGGTTCGGCGCCGACGGAGTCGCGGAGCCCGGAGAGCTGGCCACCCGCCAGTGGAAGCGGCCCGGTGACGGCCATGCGCCCGGCGACCACTGGGCGCCGGACGCGCCGCCGGGCCGGGCGGCGGCCGACTGGCGCGACGTCGCGGCGACCGAGGACGGTCTGGTGGTCGTCCGCGAGTCCACCGACGGCCGGATCCTGGAGTACAGCTGGCTCGAGCGGGAGAAACTCGACGACCTGCTCGACCCAGGGGCCGAGCGTGTCGTGGAGCGCGGCCTGCCTCGGCCGGTGGACGCGCCGCCCGGGTGGGGCGAGTGGCGCGAGCACGACCTGGGCACGGTGCTGCGCGAGCGGCGGGAGACCGAGCCCGGGATCTTCCGGGAGACGGAGCACGGGCACGGCCAGTGGCGGGAGACCGACCCCGACGGGAGGCTGTTGCGCTACCGGTCGATGAGCGGGCGGATCTGGGACCGTGACCCGTTTGGGCGGTCGCGGATCGTCGGCCGCGAGCCCGGCCCGTCCGGCCCGTCCGGCCCGTCTGGCCCGTCTGGCCCCTCCGGGCCGTCCGGGCCGTCCGGCGGGTTCCCGGGCCGAGGCCCGTCCCCGCGGGGCATGAGCCGCGGCCAGCTGCTCGCGACGGACGGGCTCATAGGTGACTTCGTCCCAGCCTCGACGCGCGTCGAGCGGATGCAGGCGGCCCGTGACTGGGCACACGAGTTCTTCCCGCGCCTGGAGGCGCTGGGCGGCGACGCCGGCGCGGTGCAGCTCGACGCCCTTTTCGATCTGCGCGACGGCCTGTTCGACCTGCGCGACGCGCTGCTGCGCCGGCGTGCGGCGGCGCTGGGCCAGCCGCGGGCCCCGCACCTCGACCCGGCCGCGCGCCCCGAACCCCTCCGCCACCTCGCGCCGGAGCCCGCGACCCATGGCTCGGTGCCGGGGGAGGCGCATGGCCCCGCGCCGGCCGGCGGGCACGGTTCGGTGTCGGTACAGGAGCACAGCCGGCCCTCGCCCAGGGGTCATGGCTCGACGTCCACCCATGCTTCGGCGTCGGGCACGGGGCACCCGCCGATCTCGACGCCGGCGCACCCCTCGGCGCCAGGCGGGGCGCACGGCTCGGCGTCAGGCGGGGCGCACGGCTCGGGGGTGGCCGGCGCCGGCCAGGCACCCCGTGGCCCTCAGCGCGAGTTCGGCGACGGGCACATCCGTGAGCACCCGGACCCGGGCGGCGGCGCGCCGACGCCCCGTTACCACGACGGCAACGGCCGGCCGATCGGCGGCGTCGACGTCACGCGGGCCGGTGACCGGTACCGCGTGATCGACACGACCGACGGCCCTCACCGCGGCGACGTCCGGGTCTACGACCGTGGCGGCAAGCCGCTGTCCGAGCGGGTGAGCTGGCTCGACCGCCGCGGCCGCCCGGACGGCACCCGGTTCGAGATCGACCACGCCGCCGGGACCTGGCGTCGGGTCGACCGGCACGGCGTTCAACTGTCCGGGCCGAGCGGCAAGGTCGCCTACGGCGCGCAGGGTGTGATCGCGCGCGGCCGGGCCGGGGAGCTCGTCCTCGCCGGAGCGGATGGGACGACGTTCTACATCCGTGCGACGCTGCCCGCCGAGGGGCGGCTCGGTGACCGGTACCTCGAGCTGTTCGCCGAACGCGGCGGCCACGTCGGCGACGTGGCCGGACGGCTGCACTGGCTTCAGTGGGACCGGCTCGGTGACGGCCTGCTCGGCGACCTGGCCGGCCGGGGCCTGCGCCGGTTCGACGAGATCGACGGCATGTGGTGGGACCTCGGCGCGTTCGGCCGCAAAGAGCGCGAATACCTGCACATGTCCGACGGCGGCATCGTGCGCGCCGACCGGCACCCTGACGGGGGCTGGCGCTGGCGCCGCTACGACAGCACCGGCAACGAGGTGCTCGCGGGACGGCGGGTCCGGCACTGGCACGGGCGACTGGGCGACTGGGTCGACTACACGGACGGGACCGACCAGGTCGCGCAGCGGTACCGCTACTTCATGCACCGGACCCGCGACGCCTTCCACTACGTCGAGCATCACCTGGACGACTCCGGCCAGCTGCGCGACACGTTCACCCAGTTCTCCCCGCAGAGCAAGGAGACCGCCTCCCTCGAACGGCTGGCGGGCGGCAACGGCCTTCATCTCACCCGCTTCACCGAGCAGCGCCCGCCGCACCAGCTGTGGAAGACGCCGGAGAGCCTCGGCGGGCCGGGCGGCAGGACCGTCTCGCGGCTCGCCCGGTTCGGCCACTACGGCACGGTCGACTTCCCGAACACCGGCTTCCTGCGTGGGGACAGCCGTTTCCAGGTGTATCGCTGGACGGAGCGGCTGCCGGACGGCGAACACCTCGTCGTCGACGAGCGCGCCGCCACCGGCGTGCGCACCGTCCGGCCGGACGGGTCGTTCTCGGACTACACCGTCGACGGCTACCTGGTCCGCGGCACCCTCAAGCTGGACAACGGCCACACGGTGGAGATCGGCCGCCGTGCCGACGGCACCTGGGAGTCCGTCTCCGGCGGCGTCCCCGGCGAGGGCGGCCGCACGCTGAGCTGGCGCCAGCTCGACGGGAAGYGGAACGTCGTGGCGACCGGCGAGCGGCACTTCGCCGAGAAGGGCCATCACTGGGTCGACACGATGACCGAGCGCGCCCCGGGCGGCGACCGCACGGTCGTCGTCCGCCACACCGTTGCCGACAACGGTGACGTCGTCACCTACGCCCCCGGCGGCCGGCCCGTCCACGATCCGTCGCGTCTCGTGGACGGGCGGCCCCTCCCGCGCGACCCCGACGCGGTCTCGGTCACCCACGACACGATGGGCCAGGTCGTGGCCCGGTCCGACGCCTGGCCGAGCGGCGGCGGCCAGGCCGTCGTCGCCGGGCACGGCGACCCGCGCAAGGCCGACTGGGCCTGGGAGCACGCCGACGGGACGGCGGGGCTACGGGTGAGTGGCCGGGCCGAGCGCTGGACCGGCGCGTGGGACGACTCCTACCGCGACTTCGTCCGTGGTACCGACGGCGAGCTTCACCTGGTGCGCGACCTGCGCTCGCTCGAGGCGGGCACGACGCTGCGGGCGCAGCGCGACGCCGCCGGCGGCTGGCACTCGGCGCGCTACGACGCCGACGGGGTCGAGGACGTCACCTCCGTCGGCACCCGTGAGTTCCGCGCGCGGGGCGCCTCCTCGGACCCGTCCGGCCGCTGGGTCACCGAGGCGCCGGCGGGCCGCGCCGCGGCGGACTGGCGCGACGTCGACGCGAACGGCCACGTGCTGCGGGAGTCGGCCGGGGGCCGCGTCCGCGAGTACCGCACGCCCCGACCGCCCGACCTGCCGTCCGGCTGGGGCCAGTGGCGCGAGTTCGACCTCGGCGGGGTGTTCCGCCAGCGGCTCGAGGTCGCGAACCGGCCGGGGATCTTCCGGGAGACCGAGAACTTCCACCAGCAGTGGCGGGAGACCGACGTCGACGGGAAGCTGCTGCGTCACCGCACGCTGAGCGGGCGGATCTACGAGCGTGACGCCCTCGGCCGGCGCACGATCACCGGCGGCGAGCGGACGGAGATCGTCGGCCGCGAGATCGACTTCCGCGGCGCGACCAACGAGTTCCGCGGCGTAAACCGCTACCTGCGGGAGGCCAACCGCCGCCAGTTCCTCGCGACGGACGGGCTCGCCGGCGAGTTCATCTCGGTCCCGCGGCGGGTCTGGACGAAGCTGTCGCTCGACTGGGCGCAGGAGTTCACCATCGACCTCGCGGCCCGCACCCTCTCCCAGGAGATCTACTTCCAGGCCACCGAGCACCGGAACCTGACCATGGAGGAGTTCCTGCGCGGCGGCGTGCTGGGCGCGTTCATCAACAGCGTGCTCAAGGGCGGGGTGTCAGCGCTGCACGAGCCCGGCCCGCTCAAGGGATACCGCGATGGCCTCGCCAACGTCGACGGCGGCAAGCACTACACCCGCAACCCGTACAACCAGGACAAGAACTGGTCGAACGAGTGGGCGGGCAACGAGAACCCGCCACGCTGGCGCACCATCACCTACGACTACACGACGTCCACACTGCTCGCGAGCCCGGCCATCTCGTTCCTGGCCAACACCGGCGTCGCGTTGGTGACGTCGGACGGCGACTTCGGTCAGTCCCTGCGGGAGGGCGGGGCCTACGCCCTGAGCTCGCTCGCGGTCGGCGGCTCGATCGGCTTCGTGCGGACCGGCACCCACGCGTACTTCTCCGGCCGGTTCTTCCACCGCGGTGGCCTGGCCGACATCGGCTTCATCTGGGGGGAGCGCACCGTCGAGCGCCTCGCCGGCCGGTACCTCTACGACCAGTACTTCGCCCCACCCGCCCCGCCCGCCCCGCCCGCGCCGGCGCCCGCGCCGGCGCCGGCGCCCGCGCCGACCCCGACCCCGACCCCGACGTCGAGCCCAGCCGCGACGCCCACGGTGAGCCCAGCCCCGCCGTCGTCCTCGACGCCCTTGCCGACCCCCACGTCCAGCGCCACCCCTGGGTTCGGCGCCTCCTCGACAGCACCGTCCTCGCCCGGCGCGACCCCGACGTCGAGCCCCACGTCGGCGCCCCCCGGCCGGCCGCGGCCGGTGATCCGGCCCATCGTGGCCGACTCCGGGGACGGGGACCCGCACGTGGAGGCCGCGCTCGCACTACTGGGATGACCAGGGCGGTACGCACCCTGCTCGCCTGAGCGCCGGTCTGCTCTGGCACGGCCGGGATGTGGCGTCGGCCCGCGCGTCCTGTCACTCGTCCGACGCGCTCACGTCACCAAAGTGAAACCCGGGCACCAAGGTGAACCCAAGCTGGCCGGCGAATGAACCTTGGTCTGCTTCGCCACGTTGACCCCAGCGGAACGTCCGGCGACCTCGCGATGAACGCGAGTGGACCGGGCGGCGGTGCGGTGGGGAGGCGTGGGTGGGTGGTCGGCCGACCAACTGGTCGCGGCTCCACTTGGAGGGGGATCCGACGCCGGGTGATCCGGATGCGCTGGTGGGTGTCGCGGATTTCATGGGGAAGATGCGTTGGCAGGCGTCGAGGGTTCATGACGAGTTGACCGGGGTGGTCCGCAGTACCGGCGACGGGGCGTTCGTCGGCAAGACCGCGGACTATCTGCGGGACACGGTGAACGGCGCGATCCGCAATTTTATTGCTGGTGTTCACAGTGCGTTCGACCAGGCAGAGCCGGCTGTTCGCGGCTATATCCGGGCGATGCGTGACGCGCAGGGCCGTGCGGATGCGGCGCATGCGCAGGCGGAGGGGCTGGCGCCGGATGATCCGGCGCTGGCGGGGTTGCGTACGGACGCCATCAACGCGCAGGCGGATCTGGGTAAGGCCGCGTCCGTGGCGACGAGCGCGATCCGCGAGGCGGCGAGGGCGATTGTTTCGCCGAAGACGGGGTGTCAGCAGTTCTGGGACGCGTTCAACGAGGTCGCGATCGTGATCACGTTGGTCGCGCTCGTCGTCGGCGGCCCGCTTGGGTTGTTGGCCTTCGCGCTGAACGTGGTGCTCGCGGCGAAGGCGGTCGTCGACTACGCCAACGGTGACACGAATGGCTGGGGGTTGTTGTTCGGCCTGTTGATGGCGGTGGCGCCGACGACGAAGCCGTTGATGGCGCTGAAGACCTGGAAGGCCCTCGGTTCGGGGGCGCTGGACCTGCTGAAGGGCGCGGKGAAGGTCGCGATCAGTGCGTGGGACTTCTCCCGGGCGCTGACGCTGCCGTTCCTGGTCGCCAAGTCGTACGACGTCGTCGCGATCCTCGGGAAGGCCGCCGACGCCGCCCGCGTGCTCGCCCTGCGCGGCTTCGTCACCCTCGTCGAGCTGCCGAAGACGCTCGGAGCGCTGCACCCCTGGCAGGCGCTGACCGCGCTGCACCCCTGGCAGGGCCTGAAGGCCGGCGCCGCCAGACAGCTCGCCCAGCTCAAGGCGCTGCACCCCTGGCAGAGCACGAAAGCCGGCTTCGCCAACCAGTTCCACGACCTGAAGTGGCTACGGATCTTCACACCCCTCGAAGCCAACGAGATCGGGGCTCTCGGGGTCTGGGGCGCTCACGACCTCGCCATCCTGGGCCGCGGCTTCCAGATCCCGAAGTACCTGGGCCTGGCCGACTATCTCCCCGGCGCCGCCGCGGCCGCCACCCACACCGGCGCGCACCTCGGCGACGCGCTGCTCGGCATCCACTCCCCGGCCGGCCCGTACCCGGGCGCGGGGATGGAGCACGCGCTTTCGGCGGCCGGCGGGCACGCGACGGGATCCGGGCTCGGATTCGGATCTGGCCACAACCCGCTCCTCGGCTCGGGCGCGGCGACGCTGCTCGAACCGGCCGGAGCGTCCGCATCGCTCGCCACGGGTGCGTCCGGTCTGATCCTCCCGCACGGCGCCGCGGCCGCGGCGGGCCAGCTCGCGAGCCCGATGAGCCATGCCGGCGCGCGGGCGTTCGCCGACACCGGCGCGCTCGCGGCCACGGCGCACCTGGCACCCACGCACGCGGTGGACCTGCTCGGGCAGGCGCACGCCGCGAGGCGCCTCGGGGAGGCGCTCGCGGATTTCAGACCGGTGGAGCACAAGCTCATCACCAACGCGGAACACGTCACCGCCCTGCGCACCGGCGGCGACACCTTCGCGATCGACTTCTCCCGCGTCGAGACCGCCGCGCCCGTCACCCGGGCCACCGGCGCCGACACGGCCGTGTCGGCGCCCGGCGCGCGGGCAGCGCTCGATGCACCCCGCACGGCCCCGCTCGACGCGGCGCCCAGACTGCCGGCCGAGGCTCGCCCCGGCTCGTCAGCGCCGGCCGCCGCGACGGGCCGGGACCTGGTGTTCGACGGCGCGGAGGTACGGATCGGCTCCGGCGCCACCCACGATCTGGGGGGCCTGCCCGACGACGCCAGYCGAACGGCCACCACGCCAGATCGAGCTCGTGAGGTTCTCGGCGCGGGCAACGAGACGCCGGCCGGAGCGCGGGGCACGCCGTCGCCGGCCGACGGGGCGCTCGCCGAGCCGGCTCCGCACACGCCGGACACCTCCGAACTGCTCGCCGAGACGGGGCCGGCCGGCACCCGGCACCTGGTTGACTCCGCCAGCGCCGGCCACGGTGGGGCCGGTCTGGACGAGGCCGCGCGCCGCCCGGAGTCCGCCGGCGTCGCCGCCCAGCGCCACGGCGCTCGGCCAGCCGCCACGGCGTCGACCGACGGCGTCGGCGTACCGGTCCGGCCCGAGTTCCGGCCGCCGGCCGGGGCCGGCACGCCGGAGCGGTCGCTGGTGGGCGCGGGCACGTCGGCTTCCGACGGTCGGGCGGGTTGGCATCAGCAGCCGCATCAGCAGCACTGGGCGCGGGAGGACACGGGGGCCGGCGGGCGGGGTGAGCCGCTGGACGCGGCGACGGCTCACCAGCGCGCCACCGAGGAGGTGTCACAGGCGCACGCCGCCTTCGACTCCGCGTTGCTCGCCGGGGCGCACGACCCGGACGCGATGATCACGGCGCTGGTCGACCGGCACGCGGCCGAGGCACGCCTGGCTCACGCCCGAGCCGAGCTGACGACGCCGAGCCCCACCATGGGTGACGAAACGGCACGGGCCCTGACCACCGCGGACGGGCCGCCCGCGCGCGCCGCCGAGGACGCGCCGGCCGCGCGCACCGACCCGCMCCCGGGAACGACGCAGGGCCCGGCTGGGTCACCCGGCGGCGTCGAGCACACCGCCGTCACGCCACCACCGGCGGGCGAACGGCCCCAGGCGGGCTCGGGTGGCGGCGGAGAGAAGCCGCCCGGCCAGCCACCGCGTCCGGTGCCCTCCTCGGCGCCGGATCCCTTCGACGGTGTGCCCGGTGGTGGCGGTTCGGCCCAGCCACGCCGGCTGGCGGCATCAGTCGGCAGTGACCCGGCGTTCGACGTGTTCCTGCACGCCGATGGCACCGCCCGGGTCGCCGGCCACCCCCGCCCCTGGGCGGTCACGCACGACGCCGACGGATCGGTGACTCTCACCGTGGGCCGCAACCGGATGAAGCTCGACGCGGACGGCAGGATCCTGCACGCGAACCTGCGTCACACCCTCGAGAACGGGGACGCCCTCGGCCGCACCCGGATCAGGGCCGACGGGACGACCACCTGGTTCGAGGCGAACGGCAAGGCCGTCAGCAGCGATCTGCGCTTCACCCCCCACGGCGACGGCGGGTTCCACCTTCACCGGCCCGACGGCACGCATCTGTCCTTCGACGCCGGCGGGACGCTCACCGACGCCCGGATCACCCATGCCGCCGCGGACGGGACGCCGCTTGGGCATGTCGAGGTCGCGGCCGACGGTTCCGCGGTCTGGCACCACGCCGACGGCCAGGTCACCGGCGACCTGCGGCTCACCACCGGCCCGCGCGGTGGCTACCAGCTCGTCTCCGCCGACGGCAGCCACGCGCCGATCGCCCTGACCACCTTCAGCCACAGCCTGCCCGTCCCGCGCATGAGCCCGCAGGGGCACTGGACCAACGGCGCCTACACCGTCAGCCCGGCGAAGATGGCGCCGCACCTCGCCAACGCCCCGGGCCCGGAGCTCAAGAGCCTCTTCCTGCGCCACGTCGACGCCGAGAAGGTCACGCTCGACGCCGCGGCCTACGCGGACGCCGCAGGCCTGTGGGTCCGTAACAAGGCCCGGGTCCTCATCGAGGGCGGACCCGTTGGCGTCCGCGGCAACACCGGCGAGCTCACCCACTGGGTCCAGGTCACCCGTCACGGGCGGATGGTCCACGCCTGGCCCTCCAGGCCGCCGCGCGCGCTCGCGGCCTCGCCGGTGGCCTGGGGTGGCACGGAAGCGCGGTTCCTGGCGGATGGGCGTCACCTGACGGTCACCGCCACAGCCGACGGCAGGCTCGGGCGGATCATCGATCCGGGAGCCCGTGACGTCTATCGGGGTGCGTTCGAGGAGATCGAGGGCGATGGCGTCCGCGTCACGGCGCTGACCACGGACGATCTCGCCGCCGTGACCGGTTTCGAGGACGTCGTGCTGTTGGACGGGTCGGGCGCCCGCATCGCGGACTTCCGGGAGTTCGATGGCGCTGGCCGGCTCACCGGCAGCGGGAAGTTCCTCCAGGACCCTGGCCACCACCTCTACGCCCACCTCACCGTCGACCATGCCGCCGGCACGGCGACCCTCCGCCACGCGGACGGCACCCTCGAGGAGGGCCTGGCCCACACCGCCGCCGAACGCGGCGGCACGATCACCCGCGCGGACGGCACCGAATACCGGTACGCCGCGGACGGCACGGTGGCTCACCCGCCGCCCGCGTCCACCAGCCCCAGCCACCCCGCGCCGACCGGCCCCGGCCACCCCGCGTCCGCCAGTGCCAGCCATCCCGCACCGGCCAGTGCCAGTCACCCCGCGCCCACGAGCCCCAGCCACCCCACGACCGGGGCGCACCCCGCCGCCCCCGCGCAACCCCCGGGCGGTGGCGCTGGCTGGCACCATCAGCCCCAGCAGCAGCACCTGGCGTCCGCCGGCGGCACGCCGCATACCGGCCACGGGCCTGGCGGCGCCGGGGGCGGCGCCCACACCGCCCCGCCAGGCTGGCATGCCCAGGCCCAGCCGGGCGGCGGCCGAGAGCTCACCAACGGCGACATGAGGATCGTCCTGCGCGCCGACGGCCAGCCGGCGAGGCTGGACAACATCCGGCTGGGACCGGCCCACGGGCAGGACAACGGCCTGATGATCCGCGCGGCGCGCAACGCGACGACGGGTGACCTCGACGTCGAGGTGCTCGCGCGCCTGCGGGGCGGGACCGGGCCCGCGAGGTTCGTCCAGGTCCGCGGGGCCGAGGCGGCATGGGACGGCACCCACGTCCGGGTCACGACCACCGCGGGCCGCCACGGGGGCGACTTCCGGCTGTACGACCTGGACGGGACGCTGAGCCGCGAGCGCGTGTCGGCGTTCGCCCGCGGCGGTGACCGGTCCGGGGCGACGTTCGAGATCGACCACGCCGGGCGGACCTGGGAACGGCGCGAACCGATCCCGGGAGACGCCAGTGGCGCGACCCGGATACCCGACTACGGCGGCAGGGGCGAGGTCGTGACCGGCCGGGCCGGCGAGCTGCGGCTGGTCGACCCGCTGGCGCGGCACAGGACGGCCGTCTACGTCCGCGAGCGGCTCTCGAACGGCAACCTGCTGGAGGTCTTCGGCAGAGCCAGGGGCCGCCACCACTGGATCGAGTGGCGGGACTCCGGGCGGAGCCTCGACCACTTCGAGGCCAGGCGCGGCTACCGCACGTACGACGAGATCCCGGACGGCATGTGGTGGGACCATGAGGCGGGCCTGCTCGGGCCGACCGGGCCGCGGGTGCGCGAGTACCTGAACCTGCCCGACGGCGGCCTGGTGCGCGCCGAGCAGGAGGTGTCCGGCCGGTGGGGCTGGCACCGCTTCGGCACCGACCACAGCCTCGTGGCGGAAGGTGAGCGGGTCCGGTACGGCCGTGGCTGGGTGGACCGGGCTACGACGGGCGAGGTCGCGCAGCGGTACTACCCTGCCGTGTTCGGGAAAGGCCATTTCCCCTTCGTCGGCCTGCACCGCCCACGCGACGCGTTCGACTACCTGGTCCACGAGCTGGACACCGCCGGCCGGCCGACCGAACGCTTCGCGCAGTTCTCCCCGCAGAGCGAGCTGACCCGCGCCAGCGAGGCGATGAGCGGCGGCCACGCGCTGGACCTGCAGCGGTACGCCGAGTTGCGCCCGCCGCGACAGGTCTGGACGGCCAGGCAGGACCTTGGCGCGGTCGGCCCGTCGGGCGAACCTGGCTGGTGGCGGGTTCGTCGGGATATCGGCGACGTCGACTTCCCCAGGCCGAGCGACCTCCGGCTCCGCCGGGGCGCCCCCGGCGATCCAGCGCCCGGCTGGGACATCGGTGACAGCCGCTTCCGGGCGTTCCGCTGGATCGAGCGCGACGCCCAGGGCAACCAGGTCGCCAGCGGAGTGCGGACGGTGCGGGACCGGACGAACGGCACCTTCTCCGACTTCACCCACGACGGCCACTTCGCGCGCGGGACCTGGAGGCTGGAGAACGGCAACGTCCTGGAGATCGGCCGCGCAGACGCGGGGGTGGTCGGCCAGGCCGGTGGCACGCGCTGGATGGCGCACCCCGACCCCGGCGTCTACGCCGGCCCGCGCGACCTGCACTGGCAGGAGCTGGGCGGCACGGCGCCCGGCGACACGGTGGTGGCGGCTGGGGTGCGCCATTTCGCGAGCGACGGGCCGCACTGGGTCGACACCGTCACCGAGAACGGCGCGCAGGTCGTCGTCCGCCAGACCGCGGGCGACGCGGGCGACGTCGTCACCTACCTGCCCGGGCACCGGCCGGTGTACGACCGAGGACTCGCCGAGGGCGCGTCGCACACCGCGGTCAACCTCGACAGCCCAGGCACCGTCTCGGTCACCCGGGACACGAACGGCGAGCTGGTCGGCCGGACCGACGCATGGCGGGTCCAGGACGCCGGCGGCAACCCGATCACGGTGACGGTCACCGGCCACGGCCACCCGAGCCGGGGGCACTGGGCCTGGAAGATCGACCAGGACGGCATCCAGCTGAGGGTCCGGGCGGGCGGGCAGGATGTCACCGTCGACGCGAAGGACTTCGCCGGGACGCGGATCAGCGCGCGCAACAGGCGCCCGACCGGCCCCTTCAACCTGCGGTACGCCGACCATTTCGACGAGTCCTTCCGGGACTACCTCAAGGTGACCGTCAGGAACGGCGGCAAGGACGAGGACCTCTGGGTCCTTGTCAGGGACAGCCGGGCGCTCGACCAGGGCACGACCCTGCGAACCTTCCACGACGGCACCGGCTGGCGCTCCCAGGTCTTCGACGGCAACGGCGCCCCGGTGCGCGACACCGGGGCGACACGGCTGTGGCGGCACGGGACCGACGCCGGTGGGAAGCCCATCTGGGAGGCCGAGCCGGTCGCGGGGACGGGCCGAATCCCGGCGCGCGCCCCCGTCTGGCACGACCTGAGCGCCGACGGCCAGCGGGTGCTGCGCGAGTCGAACGCGGGCAGGGTCCTCGAGTACACACCGGCCGGTGGGCACCCGGCCGCGGGTGGGCCAGCTGGCCATCCAGCCTCCGCGAGCCATCCAGCCCCCGTGAGCCATCCAGCCCCCGCGGGCCAGTCAGCCTCGGCGGCCACGCCGCCCCCGGTGGGCCGGCCGGTCGGCCAGAAGACGGGCTTCGGCACCTGGCGGGAGTTCGACCAGGGCCAGGTCATCCGGTCGCGGGTCGAGCTCGAGCCCGGCCGCTTCCGCGAGACGGAGACCTTCCACGGGCAGTGGCGGGAGACCGACGCGCAGGGCGGGCTGCTGCGGATCCGTACGCTGTCCGGCCGGGTCTGGGAACGTGACCCGCTGGGGCGCATACGCATGGTCGCCACCCCGCACGGCCGCTGGGACCTGGCCGGCCGCGAGATGGACTACCGCGGCGCGCTCAACGAGATCCGTGGCTGGAACCGGGTCAACCGGTACCTCAACATGCGGCAGTACCGGGCCGGGGACGGGCTGGTCGGCGAGTTCATCCCGCGGAGCCTGCTGGTCGCGCGCCGGGCGCTCCTGGACTACACGCAGGACGTCCTCCTGGACTTCCCGGCCCGGTTCGCCAGCCAGCTGATATTCAACGGGATGAGCGGCGAGCACAAGGACGACCCGTTCAGCTGGAAGTGGGTCGAGAAGACCGTGCTGAACTCACTGGTCGGCGGGGCGTTCCGGACCGGCGTGACGACGCTGCACCAGGTCGGCGGCGTCGGCCGGTGGCGCCTGGGCTTCGGCAACGTCGACAACGGCTTCCCCTACAACCGGCACATCCCCAGGGACGACTGGGAGACGGAGTTCGCCGGCAACGAGTACGCGCCGCGGTGGCGCGGCCTCGCCTATGACACCGGCGCCTACGGGGCCGTCTTCAACCCGCTTCTCTCGGCGGCGAGCAGCTGGACGGTGGGGGCCGCGTTCGGCGACGAGTGGCAGTGGGCCAGCCCTTGGGAGAGCGCCGTCAGCACATTCAGCACTGGCCTGCCGATCGGCTTCCTGCGCAACCTGGGCCACGGCTACGCCTCGGGGCGGTTCTTCCACGTCGGCGGCCTGGCCGAGGTCGGCTGGATCGCCGGGGAGCGGGTCGCCGACCGCACGCTGAGCCTGTTCCTCAAGCGCTGGTTCCTGGAGGACTCGAGCGGCCAGCAGCCAACCCAGCAGCCTTCCTCTGTGCCGTCGCCTTCCCCGTCGGTGTCCCCGTCACAGTCCGTGCCGCCAACGCCTCCCGGAACCTCGTCGCCGACCAGCCCGCCCGCGCCGGCGCCGACCGGGACGCCATCCACGGCTCCACCTCCCGGGAACACACAGCCACCCCCGGCACCCGGACCCACCTCGATCCCACCGCATCCGGTGCCGACGTCGACCTCGGTCCCAGCTCCGACGCTGGTTCCGACCTCAACGCTGATCCCGACCCTGACTCCGACCACGACGCTCAGCCCGACCGCGACCGCGACCGCGGGCCCGACGCCGACGCCGACGCCGACGTCCACCCAGAGCCCGACGGCGGCCCCGACTCCCACCCCCACGGCCACGCCATCACCGACGGAGCCCCCGAGCCCGACTCCGACCGCGACACCGGCGCCGGTCCCGAGCGGCGCGTCGGCGCCCGACGAGGCGCGGCTGGCGTCCTGGACGGCCGCGCCCGACGCCGAGAATCCGTACCTGGAGGCCGCGCTGGCCCTTCTCGGGTGACTCGCGCGGTGGACGCCGAACCGCGGCGCGGCGCCCCCCGGCGCCTGCCCGCGCCTCGGGCCGCGCGGCCCGCGCGCGTTCGCGACGATCTCAGTCGATCATCTCGAAGGTCGGCGAGATCTCGAAACGGTTGAAAATCATCCAGGCGACCTCGATCTGTTTCCCGAGACAAGGTTCGTCGGCCGGGAACAGCAGTCTGACGTCGATATCGCCCTCTTCCGCGACCCGGGAGACGGCGATCTCCAGGGTAATGCGGCCGACGAGCGGATAGGTGAACCACTCTTCGTCATCCGGCCCGGCCTCCAGGCCGGTCTCGACGGCGCCCCAATCCAGCTCGCCGAACCGATAGCCGACTATTTCTGACAGCGCGACCAGGAACCCTTTCAGATTCGCCAGCCTCAGCCACCCGTCGAGCTGCTCCACCACGTCACCAACCCGTCATTCGCCAGCGCTTCTCACCCGCCAGGAGTCGCCGTCGCCCACTCAGACGAGGGTGCTCCGGCTGGGCGGCACGCCCGTTCGACCCGACTATACGGCCGGCGGTTTGGCACGCCGTGCGCCGCCGTGCGGATTGCCGCCGCCCCGGCCCGCGCTTCCCACGCGGCGGGGACCACAATGAGGTTCAGGCGGTTATGGCCCGGCGCACGGCGAAGGGCCTGAACTCGCGGTCGGGCACCAGGTAGGCGGCACGCGGACGACGCGACGGCCGTGGATACGCGGAAGGACAGCGGACCACAAGATGCGAAGGCCACGACAGCAGGCGGCGCCGGCGGCGAGCGTGGCGCCAACGTTCCAGGCGCCGGCCGCTGGTTGGCCGGCGCCAGCCCCGTTCGGCCCGCCGCCCGGGCCCGGGCCGGGGCCGGGGCCTGTACCGGGGCCACTGTCCGCCGCGCTCGCGGCGGCCGCGCCCGGCCAGACCGTGACGCTCCCGCCTGGCCGCTACGCCGAGAACCTCCTGATCGACGGGGATGTCACGCTCGCCGCGGCGGCCGGTGGCGGCACCGTGTGGCTCGTGGGTGGCGGCCCGCTCGTCCTGCGCGGCTCGGCGGTGCTGTCCGGTCTGGTCATCGTGGGCATCGATCCGTCACTTCCCGCGGTCGTCATCGATGCGGGGGCGCCGACCCTGCGAGGGTGCGAGATCGTCAACGGCCGGGTGGAGATCGTCGGCGACGCCTCGCCGACGCTGCGCGACTGCCGGATCAGCGGTGCTCAGCTCGCCGGCGTRCACGCCGCCGGCACGGGCGGGCCCACGTTGGAAGGCTGCGTCGTCACCGACGTGGACGGCACCGGTGTCGTCGCCAGCGCCGGCGCGGCCGTCACCCTGCGAGGCTGCCGGATCTCCCGGACCACCGGCTCCGGCCTGCGCGCCCGCGGGCAGGCCACCGCGAGCGCCGACGGCTGCGAGATCACCAGGACCGGCCGCAGCGGCGTGCTCGTCGAGGACACGGCGACGGTCCGGCTGCGCGACTGCTCCCTGCGGGGCGCCGGTACCGAAGGCGTTCGGGTCCTCGGTTCGTCGCCGGCGTCTCCCGGCGTCCCCGGCCTGGGCACGGCGGCGGGTGCGAGCGCCGCGGCCTCCGCCCCCGGCGCGAGCCCCTCGGCGGGCGGGAGCGGCTCAGGAAACGCCGACGGCCGAGGGGACGCGAACAGCCCGGGAGACGCGGACGGCACCGCCGCGCGGCCGGGGCCCGAGGTCCTCGCCGACGACTGCGAGCTGGAGGCCGCCGGCACGGACGGCCTGCTCGTCGAGGGCGCCGCGACGGTGACGCTGTCCGGCTGCCGGCTGCGTTCGCCCGCCCGCGCCGGCATCGTCGTGGCCGGGGCGTCCGCCGTGACGCTGACCGGCTGTGTGCTGGAGCGCGTCGGCACCTCCGCCCTGGTCGCCAGGGGATCGGCGGTCATCACGGTCGACGGCGGCCGGGTGTTCCTGCCGGCGGCCAACGGGGTGTTCGTCGCCGACGCGGGCCAGGCCACGCTGCGGGGTCTGGCCATCGAGGAGGCCGGCTACAGCGCGGTCCATGCGGCCGGCGCCGCGTCGGTCACCCTCGTCGACGCGCACCTGCGGACCACTCCCGAGCACGGGGTCCACGCGGTCGGCCAGGCCGCCGTTCACGTCGAGGGTGGCCGGGTCAGCGGCGCGGCCATGTCCGCGTTGCACGCCGAGCAGGACGCGACGCTGACCGCGCACGGCTGCGAGCTGGCCGGGAACGGCATCGGGATCAGCGCGAACGCGACGGCGCCCGCCACCGTGACCGGCTGTGTCGTCACCGACAGCACCGACGTGGGCGTCCGGGTCGGCTCGGGTGCGAAGGCGACGCTCACCGGCTGCCGGATCGAACGCACCGGCGCCGCCGGCGTCGTGGTCGCCGAGCGCGGCGAGGCCCGGATCGCCGACTGCCAGATCGCGGACGCGACCGGCTCCGGCCTGGTCGTCTGGCGCGCGGCCATCCCGACCGTCAGCGGCCTGCGGGTCGCGCGCGCCGGCAAGAACGGTGTCTTCGTAGGCGACGGCGCGGCCGGCGCGTTCGACGGCGGCGAGATCACCGCGGCCGAGTTCCCCGCGCTGCACGTCGGCGCCCGGGCCACCCCCCGGTTCACCGGCCTGCACGTCCACGACACGGACACGGACCTGAGCCTCGCCGACGGCGGCGAGCCGACGTTCGAGCACTGCACGGTCACCCGGGTGCGGACCGTCAACATTCCCACGTCCGGCCGCGACGGCACGGCCCAGGGGGCCGACGGGACGGAACCGACGACGGCCGCGGCAGGTGGCCAGGGCGGCGCCGGGACCGACGGCGAGGCGGACGGCCTGCCGGACGCGCCCCCGGCCGAGTCGCTCGACGACCTGCTGGCGGAGCTCGCCGGCCTGGTCGGCCTGGACCGGGTCAAGCGGGACGTCGGCGCGCAGGTGAAGCTCATGCAGACGGTGCGCCGCCGGCAGGAGGCCGGGCTCGCCGCCCCGCCGCTGTCCCGCAACCTGATCTTCGCGGGCAACCCGGGTACCGGCAAGACGACCGTMGCCCGCCTCTACGGCCGGCTGCTGACCGCGCTCGGGATGCTGGAGCGCGGTCACCTCGTCGAGGCGGACCGGTCGGCGATGGTCGGCGAGTACATCGGCCACACGGCGCCGAAGACGACGGCCGTCTTCCGCCGCGCCCTCGGCGGGGTGCTGTTCATCGACGAGGCGTACGCGCTGGTCCCGCCAGGGGTGGGCAACGACTTCGGCCAGGAGGCGGTCGCCACGCTGGTGAAGCTGATGGAGGACCACCGCGACCGGGTCGTCGTCATCGTCGCCGGCTATCCCGGCGAGATGTCCGGGTTCATCGACTCGAACCCGGGTCTCGCGTCCCGGTTCACCCGCACGATCACCTTCGACGACTACGCCGACGAGGAGCTGACCGACATCGTGACGGCGCAGTGCGCCCAGCACGAGTACGAGCTCACCGAGCCGGCGCGCGCGGCGCTCGTCGGGTACTTTGCCGGGGTCCCACGGGTCCGCGGCTTCGGCAACGGACGGCTCGCCAGGCAGGTGTTCCAGCGGATGACCGAGATCCAGGCCCAGCGGGTCGCGGACCTGGCGGACCCGAGCACCGAGGACCTGCTGCGGCTCGTCCCCGAGGACGTCCCCGGGGGCTGACGGGGCTCGCCCGGCGCCGCACCCGGGCCCTCGTCCCGCGGCCACCGGCGGGTAAACATCCGGCGGTAGACCTTCAAATCCGTCTCAAATCGGTCCATGCCCGTTGGCGTGACCATAGCCTGACCTGGCGTCAGCTCGGCGGAGCGCCATGTGTCCCGGCTGCTGCTGGGCGACTCGGGCCGGACCGAGGACATCGTCCCGGAGACGTTCCTGCGCGCCTGGCGGCACGCCGACCTGCTCACCGGCCTCGCCGACTCGAGGAGCTGGGCACGGGGCACCGACAGAAGGTCAGGGCACCAGCATGCGTACGAGGCTGCTCACGATCCTGCTCGCGTTCATGACGGCGACGCTCGCGGCGCTGGGCGTGCCGCTCGGGCGCAGCGTCGCGCAGAGCCAGCAGCAGCAGATGTTCGTCGACCGGCTCGCGGACACCTCGCGGTTCGCCGGTATCGCCGGTCAGGTGACCTCGGCTGACGGCGAGCTGGAGCTGCGGGAGGAGCTGGGCCGCTACGAGCAGCTGTACGGGATCTCCGCGGTGGTCGTCGACCTGAACGAGCACATCCGGGCCGCGTCGCGCCCGGGGGTCGACCCGCGCGCGGACGAGCTGCGCTCGGCGCTGCAGGGCGCGCTGGGGGGCCGCCAGTCCAGCGACCCCGGCCAGATCTGGCCCTGGCAGGGCCGCCCGCTGGTGGTGGCCGAACCGGTCGTCTCCGGCAAGGACGTCGTCGGTGCCGCGGTGACCATCTCGCCGACGGACCGGTTGTCCGATCGGATCCTGGGCCGGTGGCTGTGGCTGCTGGGCGCCGCCGTCGTCGTCACCTGCTTCTGGGTGATGGCGGCTGTGCGGCTGACGCGATGGGTGCTGCGCCCGGTGCACGACCTGGGCCTGGTCACTCACGAGATCGCGACGGGGCGGCTCTCGGCCCGGGTGCTGGGCAGTTTTGGCCCGCCGGAGCTGCGCCGGCTGACCCTGTCGTTCAACGAGATGGCCGGCCACGTGGAGGACGCCGTCGAGGCGCAGCGTGCCTTCGTCGCCGACGCCTCCCACCAGTTGCGCAACCCGCTGTCGGCGTTGCTGTTGCGGATCGAGAACCTGTCGATGGACCTGCCGGACCAGTGGCAGGAGGAGGTGGGGGAGACGCGCGTGGAGGCGCGCCGGCTGGTCAGGGTCCTGGACGAGATGCTCGCGCTGGCCAGGGCCGAGCACCACGTGCCGCGCCCGGAGAAGATCGACGTTCGTGCCGTCGTCGACGAGCGGGTCGCGGCGTGGCGGCCGATGGCCGACGCGCGCGGTGTCGGCGTCGACGTGACGGGGCTCGCCAGCGCGTCCGCGCTGGCGGACGCCGACACCCTCGGGGGCGCGCTGGACGCGGTGCTCGACAACGCGCTGAAGTTCTCCCCACTGGACTCGATCGTCACCGTCACCGTCAGCCTGGATCCGGACGGTTCCGGCGACGCCCCCGGCCCGGACGCGGCGCGGGACGACAGCGGCCGGGCCGCCCGCGACGCCCCCCGCCTTGTGGTCCGCGATGCCGCCCGCGCCGGGGGCCGCCGTGCGGACGAGCCGGCAGGCGGCGTGTTCATCCGGGTGAGCGACCAGGGGCCGGGGGTCACCGTCGACGAGCTGGCGAACATCGGGCGCCGTTTCTGGCGCAGCCGGCGCAACGTGAACATCGGCGGCTCCGGCCTCGGCCTTAGCATCGCCACCGCCCTGCTGACCGCCTCCGGCGGTGACATCCGCTACGCGCTGGGCGAGCCGGCCGGCCTGGTGGTGACACTGCGACTGCCTCCGGCCACCGCGCCCGCGGGCGCGGGGATCTAGAGCCCCGGTTGGCGGCCCGGAGCCCTGCCAGCCCGGCATCCCTGGCGTATCAGACCTTGGCCGCTCGGTAGTACTTCGCCGCCCCGTCGTGGAGCGGCACCGGCCCGGTCGCGACGGCGCTGCGGGGGTCCAGCGCGTACGCGACCGGCACCACCCGGGCGATCGTCTCCCGCGCGTTGAAGAGCACCCGGGTCACCTGGCGGACCAGCCCCGGGTCGGTGTCGGCGCTGGTCACGAGCAGGTCGGCCATCGCGACGGTGGGGGTCGCGCCGACGCCGGCGTAGGCGCCGTCGGGGATGACGCCGCGCCGGTACTCGGCACCCCACTTCGGGACCTCGTTGAGCGCGTCGACCAGCCCGTCGAGCTGGACGAACCGGACCGGGAACCGCCGCGCCAGGTCCGCGACCGTCACGGTGGGCAGYCCGCCCTGCCAGAAGAACGCGTCGATGGTGCCGTCCGCCAGCGCCTTCGCCGACTGGTCGACGCCGAGGTTGACCTGGGTCACGTCCTTCGCGTCGATCGCGGGGTCGACGGCGAGCAACCGGGTGGCGACCAGCTCGGTGCCCGAGTCGCGGGCGCCGGTGGAGACCCGCCGGCCGCGCAGATCGGCGAGGGTCCTGACCGGAGAGTCCCGTGGCACGACGAGGTGGATGTACTCGTCGTAGATCCGGGCGACGGCCCGGACGGGCAGTGCGGAGGCGAACGGGTCCTGCCCGCGCACCGCGGCCGTCGCCGCGTCCATCGTTGAGAAGCCGAAGGTGTTCGGGTCGGCCACGACCCGCCGCAGGTTGTCCACCGCGGCGCCGGTGACCATGGTCGTCGCCCGTACGCCCGGCAGCGAGCCGTTGATCGACGCGGAAAGTGCCGTGCCGTAGCGGTAGTAGATGCCGCCGGTGCCGCCGGTGAAGACCGTGACAGGACCCCGTCGATATGGCTGGCCGCCGCCGTCGAACCGAATCCAGGCGAGTAGCCCGGCCGTTACCAGAACAACGGCGGGAACGACGGCCAGCACGAGCAGACGACGCCACCTGGGCACGCCAGGCCGGCGTGACAAGGCCAGGGCGACTCGCATGCCTGATCCTCCCACACCGACGTCTGGACACGTCGGACGGCGCGGTTATCCGAAGGCATGGTCCGTGGGCGGGCCGATGGCCGGTCGGCAGGATTTCCTATCTGTGGGCGCCGATTCTCGGCAGAGCGATCGGGGGTTTAGCGCGCCGGGTTGCGAGGCTTAGAGGCTTAGCCGACGGCCTTTGCGCTCAGTCGGTATCCGATACCGCGGACGGTCTCGATGGCTCCGGGTACCCCGAGCTTCGCGCGCAGTGACGCTATATGCACCTCCAGGGTGTGGGAGGCCCCTTCTGGGCTGTACCCCCACACCTCGGCGACGATCTGCTCGCGCCGGAAAACCACGCCCGGCGCGCCCGCGAGCTGGGCCAGCAGGTTGAACTCCTTGCGGGTGAGGGTGGTCTCCCGCCCGGCGACGGTGACCTCCCGCGCCCGCAGGTCGATGGAGATCTTCCCGACGGACAGCACCTGGTCGCCGTCGGCGCCGAGAGCACCAGGCCGGTGCTGGCCAGGGCCGGCCAGCACCGGTGATGGTGGCGGCCAGGCACGCGTCCGGCCGGGGTCCGGCCCGCCGCGGGCCGGCTCGGCCGGAGAGCCGGTGGCTTCGTCGCCGTGCCGACGGGAACGTCGGGTCACAACATGAATGCGCGCGATGAGCTCGAGGACGTCGAAAGGCTTGACGATGTAGTCGTCGGCTCCGGTGTACAGGCCGCGCAGCCGGTCGGCCTGCTCCGCGCGGGCGGTCACCATGATGACCGGCACCGCGGATATCAAACGGATGCGAGTGCAGATGTCGAAGCCGTCCCGATCCGGAAGACCCAGGTCCAGCAGCACGAGATCCGGCCGGGTGCTGTTCAGCAGGTCCAGCGCGAGGGTGCCTGTTCGGGCGCGGACCACGTCGAACCCGTGCCGGCGGAGACTGCCGGCCAACGCACTGGCGACGCGATCGTCGTCCTCTACTACCAGCAACAGCATCGCTGCCTCCGCCAGTCGGCGCCACCTGAGCTTCCCCGTACCCGCGTCGCGCGATTCATGAGAATTCACCTGCTTGGCCAGAAGGTAGCACTAGGAGATAAAGACGAGGCCGGCGGCGACTCCCACGCGGCGTCGGGGTATTCCGCTGTTCCGCGCCAGCGGGTGTGGACGGCGGCGAGCCGGCCGCGAGGGTCCCGCCGTTCGTGTCTGGCCCGGTCGGGGCAGGGACCCGGGGGAGCGAGTTTCGTGCCTGGCTCAAGCCGCCGGCGTGCTGAGGTTTGCGCCGACGACCAGCGGGTTCAGCTCGATCGGCGTCTCAGCGGCCACCTGCGCCGCCGGTCGGCGTTGCCTGGCCTCGAGTCGTCGCGCCAGGTAGGACAGGCTGGCGTTGACCGCGATGTAGACGACGGCGACGACGACGTAGGCCTGCAGGGGGGACTGGGCGAACTGCCCGGTGATCTTTCCGCGGCTCAGCAGCTCCGGGTAGGGCAGGACGAAGCCGAGCGAGCTGTCCTTGAGCAGCACCACGAACTGGCTGACCAGGGAYGGCACCATCCGCCGGACCGCCTGGGGGAGCAGGACGAGCCGCATCGTCTGCCAGAAGCCGAGGCCGAGCGCCGCCGCCGCCTCCCGTTGGCCGCTGTGCAGCGAGACGATGCCGGTCCGGAAGATCTCCGCGAAGACGGCGCTGTTGTACAGGGTCAGGCCCAGGACGAGGAACCAGAAGACCGGCAGGTCCACGCCCATCGTCGGCAGCCCGAGCCCGATGAAGTAGATCAGTAGCAGGACCGGGATCGCCAGCCAGAAGTGCGTGTACGTCGACGCGGCGGCCCGCAGCGGCATCGCCGGGGCCAGCCGGCAGATTGCCAGCAGGCAGCCGATCGTCAGCGCGAGCGCGCCCGCGACGGCGGCCACCTTCAGGGTGTTGAGCAGGCCGTACGCGAGGAATCGCAGGATGGCGGGGTCGGTGACGAAGGTCCAGCGGGCGCGGTCGAGCTGGTGGTGCCCGGCCAGCCGGACGAACGCGACGACGACCAGCAGGGCGACGAGCGCGGCGCCGACGACGGAGCCGACCGCGATCCACCTCCGTGCCCGCGGCCCCGGCTCGTCATACAGAACAGTGGCACTCACGGCGGCGTCCTTTCCCTGGATGGGCCGTGCTGAGGGATGCCTTCGCCGCGCGGGACGCGCGCCGTGACCACTCGTGCCGGGGTGGCCACCCGCTGGCGGCGGTCACCGGGCCACCGCCACGCGGCGTTCGACGAGGCGGGTGACCGCGCCGAGTGGCAAGGTCACGACCATGTAGGCGGCGGCGGCCGCGAGGTAGATCCAGATGGGATTGGGGTCGGAGGTGTTGAGCTGGCCGGCCCGGGCGGTGAGTTCCAGTACTCCGATCGGGGCGGCCAGTGAGGTGTTGCGGACCAGTGCGGACAGCAGCGCGCCCAGCGGTGGGATTACCGTGCGGAAAGCCTGCGGGAGGACGACGTACCGCAGCGTCTTGGTGAAGGTCATGCCGAGTGAGCGGGCTGCCTCGGCCTGGCCGATGGGCACCGCGCTGATGCCGGACCGGAGTGCCTCGGCGACGAAGGCGCCGGTGTACGCGCCCAGTACCAGGACGGCCGAGATGAACAGTGAGTAGCGGATGCCGGTCTTTGGTAGTCCGTAGACGAACAGGAGGATCAGGACGAGTGGGGGTGTGTTGCGGACCGTTTCGACGTAGGCCAGCCCGGCCGCCCGTAGGGGGGCGGCCGGGCAGACTCGCGCCGTCGCGACGACCACTCCGATGCCCAGCGCGAGCAGGAACGACAGCGYGGTGAGTTTGAGGGTGGTCCACAGCCCCGACCCGAACACGTCGAGGTTGTCGAGGACGACGTTCACGGTTGGCTCCGAACGAAGGCTGGTGGTGCGGCGGTCAGCGGGCCGGGCCTATGTGCTGTCAGGCGGTGTAGCGGTCGATGGTGGGCGTGGTGGGGACGGAGGTCGCGACCTTGCCGACGGTCGACTGGAAGGCCTTCGCCCAGTCACCGTTCTGGTAGGTCGCGGCGAGGGTGTCGTTGACGAAGGTGCGGAACGCGTCGTCGCCCTTTGTCAGCCCGATTCCGTACGGCTCCGTGGTGAACGTCTTGCCGACGAGCTTGAGGGTGTCCTTGTGTTGTGAGATCAGGCCGAGGAGGACGACGTTGTCGGTGGTGACCGCGTCGACCCGGCCGTCGGTGAGCTGCTCGGCGCAGGAGCTGTAGGTGTCGACGAGGACGACGTCGGCGGTGGGGGCCTTGGCTCGCAGGTTCTTCTCCGAGGTGGAGCCTTCGACGGTGCAGACCTTCTTGCCGTTCAGGTCGGTGACGCCCTTGATCGCGGTGTCGCTGGACTTGACCATGATGTCCTGGCCGGCGGTGTAGTAGGGGCCGGCGAAGTCGACGAGCTTCTTGCGCGCGTCGTTGATCGTGTAGGTGGCGATGACGACGTCGACCTTGCCCTGCTGGATGAACGGTTCGCGGTTCTTGGAGACGGTCTCCAGGAACTTCACCTTGTCCGGAGTACCGAAGATCCGGATTGACAGCAGCCGGGCGATCTCGGTGTCGAATCCCTCGATCTTGTCGTTCGTCGGGTTCTGCAGCCCGAACAGCGGCTGGTCGAACTTGGTGCCGACAATGATCTCTCCGCGCTTGCGGATCTCGTCCAGCGACGGGCTCGCCGGGAAGTCCGTGGCCTGGGTCAGCTTGTAACCGCTGGCCGGCGTGGCCCCGCCGGCGGGGGACGCTCCTGGACCGCTGCCGTCGTCATCGCCGCAGGCGGCGAGCGTCAGCGCCAGCGTGGCGGCGAGGCCGACCGCGATGGCGGACAGGCGCGCCGAGAGGCGGGATCGTCTGGACATGGTTTTCCCTTCCTGCTGTTTCCCCGCGCGGGATCGCGGCGGGTGCGGGAAACGTCGATGAGCCTTTCGGCTGGCCGTGGGACCGGTGGTACGCGCGCGGCGCCCCGAGGGAGACAGCGCGGGCGGTCAGCGGCTGAGAATCAGTGGCTGAGGACCTTGCCGAGGAAGTCGCGGGCGCGTTCGGATTTCGGGTTCGCGAAGAACTCGGCGGGCGGCGCGGTCTCGACGATTCGGCCGTCGTCCATGAAGACCACGCGGTTGGCGACGGTGCGGGCGAATCCCATCTCGTGAGTGACGACGACCATCGTCATTCCGGATGCGGCGAGTTCGCGCATCACGTCGAGCACTTCGTTGATCATTTCGGGGTCGAGGGCGGAGGTGGGCTCGTCGAAGAGCATGATCTTGGGTTCCATCGCCAGTGCCCTGGCGATCGCGGCCCGCTGCTGTTGACCGCCGCTCAGCTCGGCCGGTAGCTGGTCGGCCTTCTCCCCGATCCCCACCCGGTCGAGGAGCTCACGTGCGGTCGCCTCGGCCTGCTTGCGCGGAATTCCCCGCACCTTGACCGGTGCCAGGGTGACGTTGTCGAGCACGCTGCGATGGCTGAACAGGTTGAAGGACTGGAAGACCATGCCCACCTGCGCCCGCAGCCGGGCCAGCGCCCGACCCTCCACGGGCAGCGGGACCCCGTCGATGGTGACACTGCCGGAGCTGATCACTTCCAGCCGGTTGATGCAGCGGCACAGCGTCGACTTCCCGGCCCCAGACGGACCGATGATCACGACGACCTCGCCGCGGTCGACCGTCAGATCGATGTCGTGGAGAACCTGATGGGAGCCGAAGGACTTGCACACCTTGTCCAGCACGATCAGTGGATCGCCGGTCGAGGCGGGGAGATTGGGCCCCTGCGCTGCCGGGGTCATGGCTGTTTGGAGCTCCTTTCCGAACGACGGTGGAGGGCATACAAAAATAGAACTCCCCGACATGGCGCAGCCATGGTCGAGGTTTCTTGCCGGCTGGTTGACGAGCCCACTAACCGGAGGTTTCTCTTCGAGATCTTCAGGCTTTGCCAAACATAAATGACCCCCGCCGCCGAATACTGTCCGGTTGGCGACAGATCTCTTTTCTTTACTCCTCCTTTACTCCCTCTTTACTGCTCTTTACTTCTTCTTCACCCATCCAGGCGCCCGCGTCCTGGGCTGCCAATCACCCCGCCGCTGGGCGCTGTCCGGTTCGCGACAGGCTTTTGTCTCCTCGGCACGGACGCCGACCTGAAACCTCGTCGACGGTGGCCGGCCGACGACCGATGGCGGGGTGGACGGCGTGCCGGACGTGCCTGCGGTGGAGCCGTTCGACGGCCTGCCCGCGGAGCTCGCCCGCGGAGCTCGCCCGCCGCGGCGCGCCGCGGTACGGCGGGTCCTGCCCGCCGCACCGCCGGCAGGTAAACATTTGGTGGAAGACCTTCAAATCCCGCCCAAATCGGTCCACCTCCGCCGGAGTGACCGTAGCCTGACGTGGCGTCAGCTCGGCCACCGTTGACACCGGAAGCCAGGCGGAGGGACTGCCCATGACGAGCGCGGCCGTGCCCGCTCCAGAGCGGGCCGAGGCGGCCCGGCGGCGGCACTTCGGCGACCACCTGGTGCGTGACTGCGGCCCGGCACTGGAGCGCTACGTTTCCCGGCTGCTGCCGGGCGACCCGGGGCGCACCGAGGACATCGTCCAGGAGACGTTCCTGCGCGCCTGGCGGCACGCCGACCTGCTCACCGGCCTCACCGAGGAGGAGGACCTACGGCGCTGGCTGTTCCGGGTCGCCCACAACGTGGCCGTMGACTGGTTGCGCCGGCGCGCCGCCCGCCCGCTCGAGCTGGGCGGAGACCTGCCCGTCCTGCCCGACCCGGCCGGCCAGGACCAGCTGGAGGCGGTGCTGCTGCGCGGCGTCCTCGCCACCGCGTTCGAGGCTCTGTCCGGGCCGCACCGTGCCACCCTGGTGCATCTGTACTGGCTCGACCGTTCCCACGCCGAGGTGGCCGCCGAGCTCGGAATCCCGGCGGGAACCGTCAAGTCGCGTCATCACGTCGCCGTCCGCGAACTGCGGGCGGCCCTGACCGCCCACGGCGTCACCGACGCCCACCCTCGCGGTCATTCCTGATCGTCGCGGGTGTCCTCGCAGCTGTTGGCCGAGCCCAGTTCCGCGAGCACCGCCCGGATCGCCGGGCTGGCCTGAGCGCTGCGCCGCCACGCCGCGTGAATCTCGCGCTTCGGTCGTCGCCGCAGTGGTCGGGCGACGAGCCGATCGCCCAGGGGCGGGCGAGCGAGGCGAGGTATCAGGGCGACGACGTCGCTGGAGGCGATCAGCGACAGCTGGGAGGCGAAATCGTCGACCAGATGGCGCACGTCGGGTACCTCGGGCGCGTCCGCGAACAGCCGGCGGAACCACTGGTGGCACACCGTGCCCGGCGGGCTGGTCACCCACGCGAGGCCGGTGAGGTCGGCTCTGGTGAGCGGCGGGTCGAGGCGCACGAGCGGATGCGCCCGATTCACGACGACGTCGCCGACGTCCGTGCGCAGATGGCGCTGGGCCAGGCCCGATGGCAACGGGGCGCGCAGCCCGTCGGCGTCATGAACGAGGGCGAGGTCGGCCGTTCCGGCACCGACGCTGTGCAGGGCCTGGTCGGGATCCTGCTCGGTGATGTGCACGCGCAGGTCCGGGCAGCGCGTCGCCAGCCGCGGCACGGTGGGCGCGAGCAGCCCACGGATGGCCGTCGAGAAGGCGACCACGCGCAGGACGCCGCGCGGCGCGCCCGCCGAGACTGCCCGGGCCGTCTCGGCGCAGCRCTCCAGCGCCTGGAACACCTCAGGCGCCGAGTCGACGATGGCCTTCCCCGCCGGGGTGAGCACGACCCCGCGTCCCGCCGGCGCGAGGACKGGCACGCCGACCTCGCGCTCCAGCCTCTTGATCTGCTGCGACACCGCCGAGGCGGTGAATCCGAGCTCGTCGGCCGCCCGCGCCAGGGTGCCGAGCGCGGCCACCGACCGCAGCGCCCGCAGCGCCCCGACGTCAATCATGAAGCCAGGCTACGTAATACTGGCAAGAAAGCATCGCTGGACCACTTGCCTCGAGTCGAGGCACGGTCACCCCATGACCGACTCGCGGCACGCCGCCGGCCCGCTCTTCGGCGCCAACCTCGTCGCCATGGTGACCCCGATGCGGCCTGACGGCACGATCAGCGAGGCCGGGCTCGCCAACCTCGTCGACCACCTGCTGGCCACCGGGTGCGACGGCATCGTCGTCGGCGGGACTACCGGCGAGTCGCCGACTGTGACCGATCCCGAGGCAGCCCGGCTCGTTCGTGCCGTCGCGGCCCAGGCGAAGAACCAGGCCCGGGTGGTCGCCGGTGTCGGCACCTATGACACGGCCGCCAGCATTCGTCGGGCACGCGAAGCCGAGGCCGCCGGAGCGGATGCGTTGTTGGTCGTCTGCCCCTACTACTCCAGACCCACCCAGGCCGGGGTGGTCGCCCATTGCCTCGCGGTGGCCGACGCCACCGAGCTACCCGTGATGCTCTACGACGTCCCCGCACGCACGGGGGTCGCCATGGAGGCGTCCACGCTGATCGAACTCGCGAGCCATCCCCGGATCCGGGCGGTCAAGGACGCCAAGGGCGACCTGTTCGAGGCGATGTCCGTCATGGCCCGCGCGCCGCTGGCCTACTACTGCGGCATCGACGAGCTCAACCTGCCTTACCTGGCGTGCGGTGCCACCGGCCTGGTCAGCGTCGTGGGGAACGTCGCCGCCGACCGCAACGCCGAGCTCATCCGGACGGTCCACGCCGGCGACCTCGACGCGGCGAGGACGGTCCAGGGTTCACTGATCCCCCTGGTGGAAGCCGTCATGCGCACGTCCCAGGGGGCCATCATGGCCAAGGCCGCCCTGGCCGAGCTCGGGATCATCCCGCACCCGACGGTGCGCCTGCCGCTGCTCGAGCCGCCGCCGTCGGACCTTCAGCGGCTACGGAGTGCTCTGGCGACCGTCGCGGTCCCTGGCCAGGCCCTACCCTTGTGAGAATGCACGGGCGACCTGGCGTCGCTCGAGTTGGCACTGTGATCTTGAGTTGGCAGTGTGATCTCGAGTTGGCACTGTCATCGATGGTGGGGGAGGAGCGGACACTCTCCCCGCCACTATCAACGTATAGCGCACCTGGGGGCTTGCGGCAAGACCCAGGTGGTGCCGCAGAATCGCTGGCCGAGGCCAGGACCGGGCGACGTTCGCGCTGGCCGCCGGGCCCGGTCCGACATCAGTTAGCCGCTGCGAGGGGTATGTGTCGACTCAGGAATACGAAGAGGAACTCCGGTCCGAGCGGGACTACGTCGCCGGGCTGTACGCGCGGCTCGACGCCAAGCGCGCGCGGATGAAGGGCGAGTTCAAGGCGACGTTGCGCGGGACCGGTGGAACGCCGATGGAGCGTGACGTCGAGGTGCGCGCGCTGGCCAGGGAGGTGCGGCGGCTGGACGTGGCGGACAACGGGTTGTGCTTCGGCCGGCTGGACGCCCTTTCGGGCGAACATTCGTACATCGGCCGGATTGGCCTCTTCGACGAGGAGAACGAGTACGAGCCGGTGCTGCTCGACTGGCGGGCGCCGGCGTCGCGCGCGTTCTACATCGCCACGGCGGCGAGCCCGGAGAACATGCGCCGACGCCGGCAGTTCCACACCCGCGGGCGTCAGGTGGCCGACTTCACCGACGAGGTGCTCGGCCGTCCCAGCGGTGGCGAGCGCGGGGACGCGGCCCTGCTCGCGGCGGTCAACGCGCCGCGCGGTGACGGGATGCGCGACATCGTGGCGACGATCCAGGCCGAGCAGGACGAGATCATCCGGCTCGACAACGCGGGCGTGGTGGTGATCGAGGGTGGCCCGGGCACGGGGAAGACCGTGGTGGCGCTGCACCGCGTCGCGTACCTGCTCTACACCCAGCGGGAGCGGATGGAACGTCACGGCGTGCTCGTCGTCGGGCCGAACTCGGCGTTCCTGAACCACATCGGCCGGGTGCTGCCGTCGCTCGGCGAGTCCGCCGTGGTGTTCATGAGCACCGGCGACCTCGTGCCCGGCCTGCACGTCACCGCCGAGGACACTCCGCAGGTCGCGCGGCTGAAGGGATCCCGGAAGATCCTGGACGTGCTCGCCGCGGCGGTCGCCGATCGGCAGCGGCTGCCGGAGCAGCCGGTGGCGATCGAGCTGGCGGACGTCACGGTGCGGATCGACGCCGAGACCGCCCAGTGGGGGAGGGAGGAGGCGCGCGCGAGCGGGCTGCCGCACAACGAGGCCCGCGCGGTGTTCAGCGAGATCGTCACCTGGGTGCTCACCGAACGGGCGACAGCCCGGATCGGTCGGGGCTGGCTTACCCGGGAGGACCGCCCAGCGTGGGAGCGCGTGCGGGCGGACCTGCTCAAGGAGCTTACGGCCGACGACAGGTTCACCGCCGCGCTCGACGAGCTCTGGCCGATGCTGATGCCGAAAGAGCTGCTGGCATCGCTGTACACGTCCCCGCAGCGGCTGCGAGCGGCGGGCGCCGACGAGGCACTGCTGCGTGCCGACGGCGCCGCCTGGACGGTGTCGGACGTGCCGCTGCTCGACGAGCTGGTCGACCTGCTGGGCGGCGACGCGTCGGCCGAGCGGGTCGCCGCGCTGGCCGCCGAGCGGGAGCGCAAGGACGAGGCCGAGTACGCCGCCAGCGTGCTGGACATGATCAAGATCGACCGTGCTGACCTGATGGACGACGAGGACCATCTGCTCGCGCAGGACATGGTCTACGCCGAGGACCTGGCGGACCGCTTCGTGGAGCACGACACCCGTGAGCTCGCCGAGCGCGCCGCAGCCGACCGGGACTGGACCTACCGGCACGTCGTGGTCGACGAGGCCCAGGAGCTGTCCGAGATGGACTGGCGGGTGCTGATGCGCCGCTGCCCGAGCCGGTCCTTCACGGTGGTGGGCGATCTCGCCCAACGCCGCTCGGAGGCCGGAGCGATTTCGTGGGCCACGATGCTGGAGCCGTATGTGCCCGGCCGCTKGGTCTACCGGTCGCTGTCGGTGAACTACCGCACCCCGGCGGAGATCATGGACGTCGCCGCCGCGCTGCTCGCCGAGTTCGCGCCAGGAGTCCGGCCGCCGGAGTCGGTCCGCGCCTGCGGCGTGCTGCCCTGGTCCAGGTCGGTCACCGAGGACGAGCAGCACGGCGCGATCGAGGAGTTCCTGCGGGATGAGGCCGGCCGCGAGGGCACCAGCGTCGTGATCGGGCCGGCGGGGGTGCCGGGCGCGGTGACGGCGTCGCAGACGAAGGGCCTGGAGTTCGACGCCGTCCTGGTCGTGGAACCGGAACGGATCCTCGCCGACGGCCCACGCGGCGCGGCCGACCTCTACGTCGCCCTCACCCGTGCCACCCAACGCCTCGGCGTCCTGCACCAGGGCCCGTTGCCCCGCGCCCTGACCGGACTCGTCGAGACCGGGATAGCGGCCTGAGAAGCCGCGCGGTCCACGCCGGCCGATGAGCCGGCGCGGACCGCGCGGGGTGAAGGATCTACTCGGGCGCCGTCTGGCTAGTCGGGAACCTCGGACGGGCTGGCCGAACCGCGCGGCTCGGGCACCGCCACCGCGTCGCCGGTGCCGGCGGCAGCGCCAGCGACGGCCGGCTCGATCGGATGCGACGGAGGTACGCGAAGCACCCGGGCCGCCCAGTCGGGCAACCACCAGTTCCACTTGCCGAACAACGACACGAGCGCGGGCACCAGCACCGACCGGACGATGGTCGCGTCGAGCAGGATGCCGAAGCCGAGCGCCGTCGCGAACACCTTCAGGTCGGTGCCCGGACCGGTGGCGAGCGCGAGGAACGCCAGGAACAGGATCAGCGCGGCACTGGTCACCAGGCGGCCGGTGCGCCCGATGCCCTCGACGACGGCGCCGTTCGTGTCCCCCGTCCGGTCGTACTCCTCCCGGACGCGGGACAGGATGAACACCTCGTAGTCCATCGACAGCCCGAACAGGAACGCGAAGACCATCAGCGGGATCCAGAAGGTGACCGCTCCGGTCGCGTGTACCCCGAAGATCGCGTCGGACCCGTAGCCGTGCTGCCAGAACAGCACCATGAAGCCGAGGGTCGCGGCGAGCGTGATCAGGTTGAGGAGCACGGCCTTGATCGGCAGAATGATCGACCGGAACGCGCGGGCGAGGAGGATGAACGTCAGCACCGCGATGATCGTGATCATCAGCGGGAAGTTGCCGTAGACGGCCTTCAGGAAGTCGATCTGGTCCGCGCCGATCCCGGCGACGCCGACGACGCCGGGCAGGTCGTTCACCGCCGACTTGACGTCGCGCACCGGTCCGACGGACGACGAGTTGACGGTTTCCGACTTCGGGATCACCACCACGATGCTGTGCCCGCCGGCGGTCTGCCCGGGGCCGGTCGCCACCACGGCCCGGTCGACGCCGGGCACGTCCCGCGCCGCCGCGGCGACGGCCTGCGCCTGTGGCGTGTCGACGAGCACCTCCATCGGCGTCAGCACGCCGTTCTGCACGCCGCCGTCCCGCAGCGTCGCCAGCGCCGTGTACGCCGGGCCGTTCTTGGCCAGGGAGTCGGACGAGGCAAGGCCGATCTTGATGCCGAAGAAGGAGGCCACGAGCAGGCCGAGGGCGAGCAGGGCCACACCCGCCGCGACGAACCGGCGGCGCACCACGGCCTGGGCCCACCTGGTCCAGGCCTTGCCGGCTCGGTTCTCGTGCCGGATCTTGGGCCAGTCGACCTTGGGGCCGATCCCGCCGAGGATGGCCGGCGTCAGCGTCAGGGTGGTGAACACGCTGGCCAGCGGAATCAGCGCGCCGCCCAGGCCGATGCTGCGCATGAACGGCACGGGGAGCACCACGAGCGCCAGCAGGCCGATGGCCACCGTGATGCCGCTGAACATCACCGCGTGCCCGGCCGTCTGCATGGCGATGACCACCGCGTCGTGGTTCTCGCGTCCGCGGTCCCGCTCTTCCCGCCAGCGGGTGACCAGGATGAGCGAGTAGTCGATCGCGACACCGAGACCGATGAGAGCCACCAGGAACTCGACGATGAACGAGACGTCGGTGAGGTAGGTCAACGGCAGCAGCAAGACGAACGTGGTCAGGATCGAGGCCGCCGCGACGACCAGCGGCAGGAACGCCAGGAACGACGCGAAGACGAAGGCGAGCACCGCGAGCGCGCCGACGGCGCCGAGGAGCACCTCGGCGAACACGCCGACGCCACCGCCGTCCGAGTCGCCGACGGCGAGCGCGTCCTCGCCGGTGACGCCGATCGTCGCACCCGCGGGGGCCGTCTTCGTCAGCGTCTCCCTGATGGCGTTCGTCGGCAACTTCGCCGTCGGGTCGTGGGCGAACCGGTAGAAGACCAGGGCGTACGCCGTGTGGTCATCCTTGGTGCGGAACGCCTTGTCACCGGTGTTCGCCTCGTCGATCACCCGGGTTTGCGGCACCTGCTGCTGCACGGCGGCGAACGCCCGTCCGACGGCCTCCTCCTGGCCGGTGATGGCCTTACCCGCCGGCATTGTGACGGTGACCACATAGGGCGAGGTCTTGCCGCCCGATGTGAACTCGGTGTCAATCTGGTTTGCCGTCTCGGTGCCTGGTTGCCCCGGCAACGAAAAGTCGATAACCAGGCGGCTGTTGGTCCGTCCGGTAAGCGCGATGCCCGCGACCACGACTAGAAGCCAGCCGACCAATACAAGTCTGCGATGGTGAAGCACGAACTCTGCGATCCGACGCACGAAACTCCCCTGCCTTGAAAGATCACGTCAAACGGGTGAACCCTAGCAAGGAAGACCGACAACCCGGCTACGACTCATCGACTCAGGCGGGAACGATGTCCGCTGGCAGGTTCGTCATCGGTGACGACAAACCGGTGATGCGGGACGAACGGTGAGTGGGGCCGCGCGCCGCCGAAGCCGCGCCGCGACCGACCGATCTCGGCCGCGAAGCCCCGGTCGCCTACGGCGCCACGCTGGCGACCTGCCGGGCGGCGGCGAGGTCCGACTGATGTTCCACCGCCCAGTGAACTCACACCTCTACCTCGAAGACCGCCAGCCACCAGAAGGCGACGCCCACGGGCCGGCGACCGCTCGGCCCCGCACCTCCGCCAACCAGCCCAGACACCCGTACCCCACGGGCTTGATCACCAGTTCTGTATCCGGATCCGAACTGGCCGCTGCCCGGAGTTCGGATCCACGTACGTACCTGGTGATCTTCGAAGGCGAGTGGGGACGAGGGCGGGAAGCGGCGCCAGGTCGGCATGGGATCGGCGTCGCCAGCTACCACTGCCACCCTGACGCCCTCGCGGTCGCCAACTGGCCCGACACCGACGAGATCCACATCGCCGACTGGTCTGCGGTCCCAGCGGGCGCGCGTCGCCGCTCACGAGGTTTGGGCATCCCCGCGTCTGCCCTCCTGCTCGTCACTGTGAATGGTGACGGCCGCGACGTCGGGAAGTCGCCGGTCGGTGGCCGAGGTCGGCACCAGCCTCGTCACGGAATTCGGCATGGGCCCGACGGTGAAGACGTGCACCCGGGAACCGACGGTGACTGTCACGAAGGAAGCTTCGGGCGGAACGGCGTCGGGGATGGTGATGTCGTGGGATCCGGCGGCCAGGTCGCCATCGAACACCCGCATCGAGGTGCTGGTGGGCTCAGGTGGTGTGAACGACGTGGCCCACAGCGCCTCGACGGTCATATGCACGGCTTCGGAGAGCGAAACGCGGCAGGTTCGTTCTGCGACGTCGTATGTGATCTCGGCCACGCCCGAGGAGTCCTCATGGGTGACGACCTCGACCTGGGCGGCGATGACTCCGGCGATGCCGGCGAGTCCCTGGACGAAGGTGACCCCGGGATTGCGCCTGGAGATTTCGTCGCGGAGGTACTGCTTGGTGTCGGCGGGCACCATGCCGCCGAAGACGAGGACGTCGAGATCGCTGACGTCGTAGTGGTCGAGTACCTGGCCGAACTGGTTGGTCGCGTCCGCGAGATAGCCCTTGGCGCGCAGCATGTCGGCGGCAGCCATGAGGACGCCGGGACTGCGCCCGACGATGAGGACGCGAGCGGTTCCGTKGGTGGGCACAGCCTTCATCGTGGGATCTCCATGGTGGGTCGTGGACCAGACGCGAGCTGTGGCTGGTCGGCTTCCGCGGCCGAGCGCGCGGGGAGCGGGCGCGGTCGACCTGTGCCCTCCTATGTTGGCGTTACCAATGTTGGCTCATCCAACATACATAGTGTTGGCCTCGCCAACAACTGATAACCTGAGGCCATGCTCGCGCATCACGACGCGGCCGGTCGCGCGCCAGATCGGGTCGCGGGGCGCCCAACCTGGCTCATCAGTCGCGCCTTCTCGCGTTCCTCGGCACTGCTGGCGGCCGGCTTCGACGCCCATGGTGACGGGCTGCGCGGATATCACTACAGACTGCTTGCGGCACTTGAGCAATGGGGGCCTGCGAGCCAGGCCGATCTAGGCCGGGACACGGGCATCGACCGAAGCGATGTCACGGCCGCTCTCACCGAGCTCGAGTCACGGAATCTCGTCGAGAGGAGGTCTGACCCCGACCACAAGCGTCGAAAGATCGTCACGCTCACCCCTCAGGGTGCCGAAGCTCTCCTCCGGCTCGACGCGGTTCTTGACGGGATCCAGGAGGAGGTGCTCGCTCCCCTGACCGCGGCGCAGCAGCGCCAGTTCGTCGATCTCGTGTCACGGCTCGGGTAGCCACAAGGGACCGAAGCGCGGCGCCTTCCGCGCGACGACCGATACCAGATCCGAACTCCGAACTCCGACCAGTTCGGATCCCGGTACACATCTTTCATTTCGTTCAACTTACTTCCTGTAACAGTACCCCGACTTGGCTCATAGTTCAGCTCTTCGCAATGTGGATCGCCTGGGCATGCTCGGGTGCGGCTCACATGCACGGGGATGGAGGTAAGTGCCTTGCGCGCTGGTGGGATGGTGAGGACTGGAGCGCCATCACCTACGCAAGTGGTACGTGGTAGCAATGTCCGACAGGGGAGGTGCGACGCACGTTGTGGTTGTCGTTCCAACGGGAATGAGGTATCCGGCCCTGTCGCGCGTGGGGCGCCTTCGGCTGCGTTAGCAGGGTTTTTGATATGGGATGCCTGGGGCGTGGATATCCCACGTTGCGGGTGGGAGTGGGCCAGCGATCCGGCTCGACCAGCACCAGCGGCGCGAAACAGACCGACCCTGACGACCGGCGGCGGACAGTCGTGTCGCTGCCGTCGAACCCGAAGCTGGACGAGGTCCGCGCGCGTGTCTTCGGCCCGCTYGGCGTCGACATGGGGCGGTGACCACGACCTACTCGCAGGAGCAACTGCTCGCGATCGCCGACTCCTTCACCGCACCACGGACGTCCTGGTCGCCAGCGCCGCCCGTGTCGGCGCGATGTGACTCGCGCCCCTCAGCCCTGCCGCGATTTCCCACACGGCCGCCGTCGGTGCCGTGTACAGACGACCGACCCCGTTTCTTCCGGCTCGAGACGGAAATGCGCCCCCGCGTCGATCCTGATCGGTCCAAGGCGACGACACGCCGCATACCGCACCAGTCCGACCTCACCGCCAGGCTGGAGATCATCTAACTAATCTCCAAGGTCATCACGCCGCCGTGGTCACCTCTGGGAGGAACGGGTGCGACTTCGCAACACGCTTGTCTCACTGCTAGCCGGGGGGCTGCTTTTCGCCACGGCGGGTTCGGCGTCGGCCGCGGCCGACGGCGCGCCCCTGATCGATCCCTTCGAGCAGTGCTCGGCCGCCTCTTTCCAGAACGACCCACGCCTTGGCCCGGCGAAACTTCCGTTCTTCGGTGACGTCGGCGAGCAGGTCAGCGACTACGACAGGACCGGCAACGAGCCGAAACGGCAGTTCCTGGCCACCTGGTGGGACCCCTCGGCAAGCTTCTCCCCGTTCCCGGCCACCCCGGGGAACTGGATGTACCCACCGCAGAACGGCTACTACCTCAACACCGATGGCTCGCCGGTACGGGCCGCGATGTCCTTGGCCCCCGGCCAGCAGATCGACCGTTTCGGCCGGACCACCGGTAGCTTCCTGGCCCCCCGGGGGACGGACTACGAGGACCGGTCCCTTCCGCCCACCAACCTGAACGACCCCGCGAACCCGGGTGGGTGCAACTACCACGCCTACCAGGTGCTGCGCCCGATCACCGTCTACTCCGGAGCGATCCGCCCGTGGTTCGACCAGCCCGGTGACGGCGTGCAGTACCAGGTGGTCTGCGCCCTGGTCCCCGGGGCGACGGCCTCATCGCAGTGCGACCAGGCGAGCGGGAACCTGCAGACCCAGTACCTGCTCGACAACGGCTACCTCGCGGAGGTGCCGGTGGATGACGACCTGCTGTAGCAGGACAAGCCGAGCGGTCGTCCGGCGATGACGACGGCGTCGTGGCCCCGTCCGGACACCGGGCGGGCCACGACGCCGTTCTCAGGTGACTCGGGGGGCGCGGCGTCGGGCTGCGTCGGGCTACCCCTGCGCGGCCGCGGGCTGGCGCACGGCGGCGCAGATGCCGCCGTCGACCAGGATGTCGATGCCGGTGACGAATCGGGCCTGGTCGGACAGGAGGAAGGCCACGACGTCGGCCACGTCGTCCGCCTGCCCGATGCGGCCGAGCGGCGTCTGTTCCACCAGCGTCTGCATGATGGGCTGGGTCTCCGCCTCCTGCCGGCCCTGCGGCGTGTCGATGATGCCCGGCGACAGGGAGCAGACCCGGCCGCCGAGCGGCCCCACCCGCACCGCCTCCCGCTGGACGAAGCGCTGCACGCCGCGCTTGGCCCAGGAGTAGGCCAGCCCGGAGTCCTCGACCGCCGCCCCGAGGACCTCGTGCAGCCGGTCGAGGAAGTCCGCGGTGAGCGGGTCGTCGAGCACGGCGTCGGCGGCCGGGTGCGGCTCGCTGATCATCAGGTGCGGCGCCATGGACGCGAAGCACACCGTGGCAGTCCCGGCCGTCGTGAGCGGGCGCAGCGCGTCGGCGAGCATGGCCGTGCCCACGAGGTCCACCGTGAAGATGCGGCGCCAGTCGGCCATCGTCGGCGAGATGCCCGCGGCGTGGGCGACGGCCCGCAGCGTGCCGAGCTCGCCGGCCCGGGCGGCGAGCCGGGCCAGGCCGTCGCCGTCGGTGACGTCGAGGACGAACGGCTCCACGGCCGTGCCGCTGGCGGCCGCAAGTTTCTGGGCGACCTCCGTCACCGACTCGTCCAGGTCGACCAGCAGCAGGGTGTCGACCATGGTGGTGAGCCGCTCCGCGCAGGCGAGCCCCATGCCGCGCCCGGCGCCGGTCGCGATGCCGACGGTCGTCATCACGCCCCCAGCTCGATGGCGCGGATCGGCTCGCTGCCGTCCCAGTCGACCGCGGCCTGCCGGACGAGGGTCGCGATGCCCTCGGTCGCGGCCGTCGCCTCCATGATCTCGACGATCGTCGCCGGGCCGCTCGGCGGCTCGACGTAGGCGTAGCGAGCGGCGCCACCGCCGTCGCCGGACCAGACCACCGGCCAGCCGGCGGCCTCGACCGAGCGCATGGTGGCCGGGAAGTCGTCGGTCCACCAGGCGAGCTGGTGGAAGCCCTCCTGGCCGGCGTCGAGGAACTCCCGGTAGATGCTGGGGGTGTCATCCTCCGGGCAGATGAGTTCGACCTGGAGGTCGCCGCTGTTGCCGAAGGCGATCGACACGGTGACGGTGCAGGGCGCGCCGCGATAGGTCCCGCTCTCGGTCTGCCCCCGCAGGACGTACCAGGGCCCGACGCCCAGCTCGAGCCAGCTGGCCAGGGCCTTGTCGAGGTCGCGGACGATGTAGCCGATCTGGCGCACCGCTCCGGGAAGGATGGCCGGAGCGACGGTGGAGTCGGGTAATGCGCTCATGAGTGCCTCCGTTGCGGTCAGGAAACGCGGACGGGGAGCTTCTCCCAGCCGCGCACGGTCGAGGTGCGGGCCTGGACGGCGTTCGCCCAGTCGACCTCCCAGTCGGGGAACCGGTTGAGGACCTCGTCGAGGGCGATCCGGCCCTCGATGCGGACCAGCGCGGCGCCGAGGCAGTGGTGGATGCCGTAGCCGAAGGAGAGGTGGCGACCGACGTCGCGGTGGATGTCGAAGCGGTCGGGGTCCGGGAACCGGCGCTCGTCGCGGTTGGCGGAGCCGTTGAGGAGCAGCATCACGCTGCCCTCGGGCACGGTCTGGCCCCAGTGCTCGACGTCGTGGTCGACGTAGCGGGCCTGCACGGGCGAGGGGGACTCGTAGCGCAGGAGCTCCTCCACCGCGTTGGGGATCAGCGCTCGGTTCCCGACGAGCTCGCGCCGCTGGTCCGGGTGCTCGCCGAGCAGCTTGCCGGTCCAGCCGATGAGCCGCGCCGTCGTCTCGTTGCCGGCCCCGGCGAGCAGGTAGACGTAGTTCAGGACCTCCTCCCGCGTCAGGGTGCGGGTGGTGCCGGTCTCGTCCACGAACTCGGCGGTCAGGAGGTCGGTCATGAGGTCGTCGGACGGGTGCTCGGCGCGCCAGTCGAGGAATTCGGCGAACGGCGCGGTGAGCGTCAGGTCGGGCGGCGCGTGGTCGTCGCCGTCCGTGAGCCGCAGGTTGTCGTCGAAGAGCCGCCGGATCGCCTCCTGCTCGGCTTCCGGAATGCCGAGGAGATAGCCGATGACGCGCATGGGCATCGCCGCGCCGAGGTCCGCGACGAAGTCGAAGCCGCCCGATCCGACCAGCGGGTCGAGCGAGCGCTGGCAGAACTCGCGGACCCTCGGCTCGAGCGCGTTCATCTTCTTGGGTGTGAACACGCGGGCCATGACGCCGCGGTGGACCTGGTGGACCGGCGGGTCCTCGAACAGGATCGACCCCGGCGGGCTCGGGACGTTCGCCTTGATCATCTCGAGGACGGTGCCCCGCCCGGACCGGTAGGTCTGCCAGGTGCTGAGGCAGGGCTCCACGTCCTCGAACCGGCTCAGCGCGTAGAAGTCGTGCTTGGCGTTGTAGTAGAGAGGTGCCTCGTCGCGCAGCCGGCGCCACACCGGATAGGGGTCCGCGTCGATCTCGAAGTCATAGGGGTCGTAGTAAAGGTCTTTTCCGCTTGCCGTCACGGGCACGGCGACGCTCCTTGTCACTGGCAGGTGGATGGCGATCCGTGGGTTGGCCGTGCCGCGGTACCCACGTCGGGTGACGACGTGGGTACCGACGTGGGTGCCCGAGGGGCGGGTTCGCGAGCCGGGGAATCAGGCCTTCGGCCAGGCCACCGACTTCGTCTCCAGGTACTGCTCGAACCCTTCGATGCCGTTCTGCCGGCCGATGCCGCTGTGCTTGTAGCCGCCGAAGGGGAGATCGGCGCCGTACGGCGTGCCGCCGTTGATGCCCAGGTCGCCGGTCCGTACGCGGCGCGCGACGGCCAGTGAGCGTTCGAGGGAGCCGCTGAAGACGGCGCCCGAAAGCCCGTACCGGCTGTCGTTGGCGATCCGCACGGCGTCGTCGTCGTCCTCGAACGGGATCACGACGAGAACCGGCCCGAAGATCTCCTCCTGGGCGATCGTCATCGAGTTGTCCACGTCGGTGAACAGGGTCGGCTCGACGTACCAGCCCTTAGGCAGGTGCGCGGGGCGGCCGCCGCCGAGGGCGAGCGTCGCGCCTTCCTGGACGCCCCTCTCGATGTAGCCGAGCACCCGGTCGCGCTGCTTCGCCGAGACGAGCGGGCCCATCATCACGTCCGGGCGCTGCGGGTCGCCGTACGGCGCCGCCGCGAGCGCAGCCTTGAGGATCTCGACGCCCTCGGCGTACCGGGACCGGGGCAGCAGCATCCGGGTCTGGATGGCGCAGCCCTGGCCCGCGTGGTAGCAGACGCCCATGCCGGCCAGGACCGCCGTCGCGAGGTCGGCGTCCTCCAGCACGATGGTGGCGGACTTGCCGCCGAGTTCGAGGAAGACCCGCTTCAGCGTGGCGGCGCCCTTCTCCATGATCCGCTGCCCCACGGCCGTGGACCCGGTGAAGGAGATGAGGTCGACCTGGGGGGAGAGGGTGAGCTCCTCGCCGACCAGATGGTCCGAGGACGTGACGACGTTGACGACGCCGGGCGGGATGTCGGTGCGTTCGGCGACGAGCCGGCCGATCCGGGTGGCGTTCCACGGCGTGTCCGGGGCGGGCTTGAGCACCACCGTGTTCCCCGTCGCCAGCACCTGGCCGAGCTTGTTCAGCGCGACCTCGAACGGGAAGTTCCAGGGAACGATCGCGCCGACGACGCCGACCGGTTCCTTCCAGATGCGCCGCTGGGTGAGCACGCCCATCGCKGGGGCGTCGGGCAGCTCGGTCTCCCAGTGAAACTCCTCGATCAGTTTCGCCGGGTAGCGCAGCGCGCTCGACAGYGGGTCGTCGAGCTGCGGGCCGTTCGTCACCATGCGCGGGCAGCCGACCTCGAGGATCAGCTCCTCCCGCAGCTCCTCGCGCTCGGCCTCCAGGGCGTCCTGGAGCTGCTGGAGGCACCGCGCGCGCAACGCCCGGTTGGTCGACCAGTCCGTCGTGTCGAACGCGCGCCGGGCCGCGGCGATCGCGCGTCGCATCTCGGCGTTCGAGGCGTCGGCGACCTGGCCCAGTAACTCCTCGGTCGCCGGGTTGATGTTGTCGAATGTCTTGCCCGAGTCCGCGTCGACCAGCTCACCGTCGATGAGCATCCTCGGCTCGGAACGAGTCTTCCCCGTTGCAGGCACTGTTCTCCCTGCTGCCGCGCAGCGTTGGGTCGGTGTTCGGGATGGTGGTGGGGCGCCGGGTCGCCGGGGCGCGGGCCGTGYGGGTTGGCCGACGTCGCRCGCCGATGGCCGGTGTCGTCGTCAGCCGGTGTCGTCTCGGCGGCGGCGCGGCTTCCTGGGGTCACGTAGTTGCAGCGCGTTGATGTATATCCGGGTGATCTGCTCGACGGCGGCGTCGAAGTCGTATCCGGCGTCGTCCTGCAGGAGGGACTGTTCGGCGAACCGTATGGTCATCACGGCCAGGGCGTCGGTCGTCATGACGGGGTCGAGGGCGGGATCCGCGAGGCCGCGGCGCTGGAGCTGTTCGATCGAGTTGGCCATCTCCTTGACGTRCTGCTTGTAGAACTGGGTCCAGAGCGCCCGGACCTGCTCGTTGTGCCGCGACACCTGCTCGATCACGTTCATGATCCGGGCTTCCTTGCGATGCGCCTCGAGGCGGATGCGCATGGCCGCGGCTATGCGCTCGCGCGGGGTCGCGGTGGAGGACGGGTCCAGGATGATGTCCACGCCGGCGTTCAGCGTGTGATCGAGGACCGCGGCCACCTCGAGCAGGATGTCCTCCTTCGAGTCGAAGTAGTGGTAGAAGGCGCTGTGGGTCAGGCCGGCCCGTTCGGCGACGTCCGAGATCCGGGCCTCGTGGAAGCCCTTCTCCTCGAAGACCGCCTTCGCCGCCTCGACCAGGCGTGCCCTCGTCTCGGCCCCTCGCCGCGAGCGCGGCCCGTCGTCGTCCCAGCGCTGCTGGGCACGCGGGCGGACATCGACGCCGATGGTCGGGGGCGTCGCCGTCGCCGGGCTTGGTTGGGGGGCGGGCTCCATCTGCTGCTCCTTCAGGGCCGGTGCGGACATCGCGACAGTGCCAGACATGCAAGGCCCGTCGACGGCCGACCGGTCCGCTTCGACGATCACCCGGCGTTCGGCGCCGGGGGCGCGTGGCTTCTCGGCGCCGGCCGCTCGGGCCAGGCCGCGTGTGTCTCCTTCACCGCTCGCCCGCCTTCCGTGCCCAGGTGCCGCCGCCTGGCGGTCGGCCGACGGCGCTCGCCGGCGGCCGGGTGCTCGAGGCCGACGCCGAGGCGGGGCCAGAAACTGACATGATCGTAAAAATATTTTGACGATCATGTCTGGAAAAGTTGACGCAAATGTAGACGCTCCGCGACGAGGCGGCAAGCGTCTTCCGGCTGGTCAGAACCCGCCGGGTCTGGTCGGGGGCCGTGGGCCCGGCCGCGGCCGTCCATCGGTACGGGCGTGGCGACGGCCTGCCCACTCGAAGGGGCGTTCCGGGGCCGCTCGCGGCGGCCCGGCGCATGCCGCCCGGATGATCGGCAGGAGTGGTCGACCGTGCGCGGATGGTGACCAACGTCAAGGTCTTGACTTTGACACCGGAAACTGTGACCGTCCCTCACGTTCTGACCAATCGGGTCGAGTGGGCGTACTCACCCGGTGGGCAGGGTCGCTTACCGACGCGTACTGACGAGAGAGCGGTTGCGGGCCGCGCCCTTTAGGGCCGTCGTGACCGTCCGCCGTCAGGCGTTCGGGAAGCGCCGATATGTGTGCTCATTTCTGGCGAGGCGCGCCTTCAGCGTGCTTCGCGGCATCGTCGCGGAAGTTCTGCCGCGTCCTTTGACGGCCGTCGGCTGCTTCGCGACCCCTCAATCCATGAATTCCGCGCGGCGTGCCGCCGTCCAGGCCCGAACCGCATCGGCGAGATGGCGGCACGGGACTGTCGCGGCCGGTCCACCGGCACGACGACCACATATCGATCACTGAGGAAAGGTCATACGTACATGAGGTTCCGGAAAGGCTTATTACCCGTGCTGGCGACGACGCTCGCTCTTGCGGCGGCCTGCGGCAGCGGCAGTGACGGCGGCGGAGGGGGAGGAGGAGGCACGGCCTCGGCGGCCGCGAGCGCCGGGACGGCGACACTGTCGCGCTCCACCGCCAGCACCCCCGCCACCTGGAACACGATCCCGGCACCGAGCAGCCTCCAGTGCGCCGACAAGGCGCCGAACCCAACCCGCGGGATCACCGACACCAGCATCAAGATCGGTGGGCTCGGGACGCTCAGCAACGCCGGCACCTCCACCTACCAGGAGACTGACCTGGGCGCGGCGGCCCGGTTCGCCCGGGAGAACGCGGCCGGCGGTGTCTTCGGCCGCAAGATCGACTACATCGGCATGACCGACGACGGCTCCAACGCACAGCAGAACGCGGACGCCGGCAAGAAGCTCGCCGAGAACGAGAACGTCTTCGCCGTGGCCCCGGTGGCCACGCCGATCGGGGCCTACGCGGACGCGCTGTGCACGAACGAGGTGCCGGCGTTCGGCTGGTCGTTCAACAACGGCCTGTGCAACCGGGCGAACACCTTCGGCTTCACCGGCTGCCTGCTCCCGGACAAGTACAACTCGATCCAGTACGGCCCGTACGTCGAGCTGCTCAAGGACTCCTCCGACAAGAGCGTCGTGCTGCTGGGMGTCGACAACTCCGCGGCCCGGCAGGGTGTGGCGGACACGAAGGCCTCCCTGGAACGCGCCGGGCTGAAGGTCGTCATGACCAGCAACGCGCTGCAGTTCGGGCAGCCGCCGRCTGACCCGTCGTCGCTGGTCCGGCAGATCATGACGGCCAACAACGGCAAGCCGCCGGCGATGATCTACCACGTCACCGACTTCGTGAACGTCACCGCGCTGGCCCAGACGATGACGGCCGCGGGGTACAAGGGCATTCAGATCAGCGCGGTGGGCTACGACCCGCGGCTGACCGGACTGAAGGCCCTCGACGACACCTACACCTATCTGCAGTGGCTGCCCTTCCAGTCGACGGACAACGCGACGGTCCGGCAGATGGCGGATGATGTCACCAAGTACGGGAAGGGCGCGGGGCTGTCCATCACGAGCGCGATGGGCTGGATCGCTGCCGACATGGTGATCGCGGGCCTCAAGGCGACCGGGAAAGACCTCACCGTCGACAAGTTCCTGAGCACCTTGAACGGCCCGGACTTCCACTACGGCGACGGCATCTTCCTGGGCAAGACCACCTGGCCGCAGAACCACTTCTACGCGGCACCGTGCGCGACCGCCGCCCATCTGAAGGACGGAAAGTACTCGCTGGCCGTCCCGCTCGTCTGCAACGATCCGTACGCGAACTAGCTCCCCGTGAAGGACGCGGGCGGGAAGACCGGCACCCCTTCCCGCCCGCGCGGCGAAACGGCGTCGAGGGGGCGTCGGGCCCGGATGGCCCGACGCTCCCATCGGCCGCGACTGGCCCAGGCGGGCCGGAGAAGGAGCGGGCGTGGTTGCGACCAGCCCTGACAGCGACGTCGTCGCGGCGTCGGCGGGCCCCGTGTGCGAGGTCCGTGGCATCACCAAGCGCTTTGGCGGGCTCACCGCCATCCGGGACGTCTCGCTGCGAGTCGAGCCGGGCGAGGTGCGCGGCCTGATCGGCCCGAACGGCGCCGGCAAGACGACCCTGTTCGACATCATCTCGGGMCTCACCCCGCCGACCTCCGGCGCCGTGCACCTGGACGGCGTCGACGTGACCCGCCAGCTGCCGGACCGGCGGGCGCGATCGGGGGTGCGTCGCACGTTCCAGCGCACCCAGCTCTACGGCCGGCTCTCGGTCGAGGACAACGTGCTGGCGTCGATGGAGTGGCGCGGTGGCGGTGGCGGCCTGGTGGCCGACCTGTTCGCCGCGCCCGCCCGCCGCCGGCGGGAGGCCGAGCGGCGCGAGCGCGCGGCCGCGGTGCTCGAGGAGTGCGGGGTGGCGGACCTGCGGCACCGGCCGGCCGGCTCGCTGCCGATCGGCCAGGCGCGGCTGGTGGAGCTGGCCCGGGCGATCGCCGACGGGCCGCGGCTACTGCTGCTGGACGAGCCGACGTCGGGCCTGTCCCACCAGGAGACGGAGCGTTTCGGCGAGCAGATCCAGCGGCTGCGGTCGCAGGGGGTGGCGATCCTGCTCGTCGAGCACGACGTGGGTTTCGTCATGGGGCAGTCGGATCGGGTGGCGGTGCTGAACCTCGGCGCCGTGCTCGCGGAGGGAACGCCGGACGAGATTCAGGCGCATCCCGACGTCCGAGYGGCCTATCTCGGTTGATCAGGCCCATGACCTTACGAGTGACCGGCCGACCGGGTCTCCAGCGAAGGGCACAGTAGTGGAGGAGTTCCTCAACCTGGTCGTCGGCGGCATCGTCGCCGGCGGCCTGTATGCCATTCTGGCGGCTGGCGTCGTCCTGACCTACCAGACCTCTGGCATCTTCAACTTCGCGCATGGCGCGGTCGCGTTCGCCACCGCGTACCTGTTCGTGCAGCTCAACGTCACCGCGGGGATCCCGATCATCCCGGCGGCGATCATCGCGATCCTGGTCTTCGCGCCGCTGCTGGGCTTCGTGCTGGACCGGGTGATCTACCGCCGGCTGACCTACGCCTCGGTGGCGGTGAAGATAGTGGTCCCGGTCGGCCTGCTGATCGCGGTGCCCGGCATCTGCCTGTTCGTCGCCGACCGGCTCAACGTGTGGTTCCACCTGGGCATCGCCGGGATCGAGGAACTGTTCCTGATCCCGGGGCTCGGCCCGTCGCCGAAGCAGACCTGGACGGTCGGCACCATCCTGCTGGACAGCAACCAGGTCGCCGTCTTCGCCGCGGCGGTCGTGACGGCGGTGGGCCTGTGGGTGCTGCTGCGGCGGACCCGGCTGGGACTGCGGATGCGGGCGGTCGTGGACCGGCGCGGCCTGGCGGCGCTGCGCGGCATCGACCCCGACCGGACCTCCGCGACGTCCTGGATGCTCGGCAGCTTCCTGGCCGGTCTCGCCGGGGTCCTGCTGGCTCCGATCTTCACGCTCAACACGCCGGTGTTCACGACGGTGGTTCTCATCTCCACGCCCGCCGTGGTGTTCGCGCGCTTCCGCTCGATCCCGCTCGCGCTGGCCGGCGGGTTGCTGATCGGGGTCATCCAGAACCTCGTCGTGGGCTACGCCCACTTCGCGGACAACATCACCGGATTCAGCACCTCAGTGCCGTTCTTCCTCCTGTTCCTGCTGCTGTTCGTGTTCGCCGTCGACCGCAGCCGCCGCGCCGGCACCCAGATCGACGACGACCCGCCCGCTCCCTCGTACGGCGAGGAGCCGAAGCGCCGGAAGCTGATCGTGTGGACCGGGTGGTCCGTCATCATCCTGGGCTACGCGTTGTTCTTCGCGGACGACTACTGGCAGTCGCTGATCATCCGAGGTCTGGCGCTGTCGGTGGTGCTGCTGTCCTTCACGGTGGTGACCGGCATCGGGGGCATGGTCAGCCTCGCGCAGGCCGCGTTCGTCACCGCCGCGGGAATCACCGCCGGCTGGGTGGCCAGCCATCACTGGCCGTTCCTGGTCGCGCTGGTCCTCGGCACGCTGGTGGCCACCGCGATGGGGGTCGTGGTCTCGCTGCCCGCGCGCCGCCTCGGCGGGCTGCCGCTGGCGCTGGCGACGCTAGCGCTCGCCTACATCTGCCAGAACCTCTTCTTCCAGTTGCGCGGGGTGAGCCGCAACGACGTCGGGGGATGGGTGCTGAGCCCGCCGAAGCTGGGTCCGGTGGACCTCGCCGACTCCCGATCGATGATCATATTTCTGGCGATCGTGCTGGGAATCGTCGTCCTGCTGGTACGGAACCTGATCCGGTCGAGCTCCGGCCGGGCGATGGCGGCGCTGCGGGCCACCGAGCCGGGAACGGTGACCATCGGCGTCTCCGCCGCCCGCACGAAGACGGCGGTGTTCGCCCTCTCGGCGGCGATCGCCGGCTTCGGCGGCGTCCTGCTCGCCGTGTCGTCCGGCCGCGTCACCCACCTCGACTACCCGGTCGAGACCGGGCTGTTCTGGCTCGCGACGATCGTGGTGTTCGGGGTGCGCCGGCCCGGCGCCGCGGTGATCGCCGGCCTCGGCGCGGCGGTCAGCCCCGAGCTGCTCAGCCACGTCGCGCAGACCTCGTACCTGCCCCAGGTGCTGTCCGGCCTGGCCGCGATCAACCTGGCGCAGAACCCGGACGGCATCCTCGCCCTCACCGCGCAGCAGCGGTTCGAGCGGCGCCGCCGGCGGGAGGAGCGGGCGCTGCGGGCGCGGGCCGCCGCGGCCGCACCGGCCGTGGCCTCGCCCGGCACGGCCGACGCCGCGGGCCCGGCCGCGGCGGCCGGGACGACCGGCACCGCCCGGGTCCCCGACGCCGCTGGCACACCGCTGGTGCTCGAGATCACCGGCGTGCGCGCGGGCTACGGCGCCGTGGAGGTGCTGCACGGCGTCGACCTGGCCCTGCGCGCCGGCGAGGCGCTCGCGCTCATCGGCGCGAACGGTGCCGGCAAGACGACGCTCTGCTCGGTCGTCACTGGCGGCCTGCCGGTGACCAAGGGGGTGATCCGGCTCGGAGGCACGGACGTGACGGCGTTGCCGCCGCACCGGCGGGTCCGGCACGGCGCTTTCCTCATCCCCGAGGGACGGGGCATCTTCCCTGCTCTGACGGTGGACGAGAACCTCTCGCTGTGGCTGCCGGGCGAGCCGGACCGGGATGCCGCCTACCGCCGGTTCCCGGTGCTCGGTGAGCGTCGCGGCCAGCTCGCCGGGTCGCTGTCCGGCGGCGAGCAGCAGATGCTGGCGCTCGCGCCGGCGCTGGTCAAGCCGCCGGACCTGCTGATCGTCGACGAGCCGTCGCTCGGCCTCGCCCCGCTGATCGTCGCCGAGGTGTACGCGGCGCTGCAGGAGCTGCGCGCGGCCGGCACGGCGATCCTGCTGGTCGAGGAGAAGGCCCACGACGTCGTCGCGCTCGCCGACCGGATCGTCTTCATGGCCGCCGGCCGGGTGTCCTGGGAGCGGCCGACCGACCAGGTCGACTCGGACCTGCTGGTCCAGTCGTACCTCGGCATCAGCGACGTCTCCGCCGAGCCCGCCGAGCCCGCCGAGCGCCCCGGGGCCGCGAGCGCGATGCCCCAGACCGCCACCCCCCTTGCCTAGTACCCACCGCGTAGACCATGAGGGAGTAACCATGAAAGCCGTACGTGCCGCGGAAGGCGGCGTCCAGGTCGTCGATCTTCCCGAGCCGCCCGGTACCGGCGAACTCCTCCAGATGCGCTCGACGAGCATCTGCAGCTCGGATCTGCTCTACATCTCCTACGGCTGCCGCTTCATCCTCGGCCACGAGCTGGCCGGCGTCGGCGAGGACGGCGGCGGGTACATCGTCGAGGCGATCTACGGCTGCGGCGAGTGTGCCCAGTGCCAGAGCGGGCAGTTCAACCGCTGCCCGACGCACGGCGAGCACTCGCTCGGGTTCAGCGCCGACGGCGGCATGGCGGAGCAGTTCCGCGCGCCCGCCCACCGGCTGGTCCCGCTGCCCAACGGCCTCGACCTGCGCGACGCGGCCCTCGCCGAACCCGCCGCGGTCTCCTGGCACGCGTTACGGCTGGCCGGCACCAGCGCGAACACCCGGGTCGCCGTCGTCGGCGCCGGCGGCCTCGGCCTGCTCGCCGTCGCCGGCGCGCGCCGGCAGGGCGCCGAGGACGTCGCGATCGAGGCGCGGTACCCGCACCAGATCGAGGCCGCCGAACGGCTCGGCGCGAAGATCGGCGTCGAGGGCCAGTACGACGTGGTGGTCGAGGCGGCCGGGAACCCGGCCGCCCTCTCCCAGGCGATCGATCTCGTCGCGCCCGGCGGCACGATCGTCGTCGTCGGGGTCTACATGGGCCCGATCGAGGTCAACTGGCTGCCGCTGTTCCTCCGCGAGGCGCGGCTGCTGCCGTCGGTCGGCTATTGCCACCACGGCTCCGGGCGGGAGATGGCGGACGCCGCGGCCATGCTCGCCGATGACCCCGAGATCGTCCAGACACTCGTCACGCACCGCTTCCCGATCGAGGACGCCGAGGAGGCCTTCCGGGTCGCGGGCGACAAGAAGTCGGGCGCCATCCGCGTCATGCTCGAACCGTAGGAAGCGCCGAGGAGGGTGGCACGGCGGTGATGCACCTGCGTCGGATCCGGCGCGAGCGCGGGCGAGCCCTCCGGGGCGTGGACCAGCGGCTCGACGAGCTGGAAGGCCGGCTGCGCGCGGCGGAGGACCAGCTGGACATCCTCCGCCTGCTCAACCGTTACGGCCCGCTGGTCGACAGCGGGTCGGCGGCCGAGGCGGCCGACCTGTGGGTCGCCGGCGGCGGCTATGACTTCACCGGCGTGACCGGCGACGGCACCCGCGTCGAGGCGCCGCGTGGACTGGCCGCCCTGTACGAGGGCGACGTGCACGCGGGCCTGGTCGCCGCGGGCGTCGCTCACCTCACGGCCACACCCCACATCGCCCTTCACGGTGAGACGGCCGAAGCCGTCGGCTACTCCCTCGTGATCCGCAAGGAGGACGACCGCTGGTTCGTCTGGCGAGCCGCCATCAACCACTGGGCACTGGCACGCACGGCCGACGGCTGGCGAATCACGGAGCGCTACAACCGTGTGCTCGACGGATCCGCCGAATCGCGCGCCACCATGCGCCGAATCCTCGCCAGCCCGTAGAGCACGCTCCGCCGCGCAATCGGAGGTTGCGATGCCTTTGGCTCTTTGYTGCATGTCCCATAGCCCGCTACTCGATATAACCGAACAACGCCCGGAGCTGGAGACGGACGTTCGGGCGGCGCTGTCCGCCGCCCGCGCGTTCGCCGAGGATTTCGCTCCCGATATCGTCGTCGCCTTCGTCCCCGATCACTTCAATGGTTTCTTCTATCGCCTTATGCCGCCGTTCTGCCTCGGGCTGGCGGCCACGACGGTGGGGGACTACGCCAGCCTGGCGGGCACCCTGCATGTGCCGACCGGCCTCGCGTGGGCGTGCGCGCAGGCGGTGCTCGCGGACGGAGTCGACCTGTCGATCTCCCACCGGATGGAGCTCGACCACTCCACCGCGCAGCCGCTGCGCGAACTGTTCGGGGGGCTCGACACCCGGCCGGTGATCCCGGTGTTCGTCAACTCGGCCGCCGCCCCGCTCGGACCGTTGTCACGAACCCGCCAGCTCGGGGCCGCCATCGGACGGTTCTTCGCGGGACGTGACGAGCGGGTGCTGCTGGTCGGCTCCGGTGGGCTTTCGCACGACCCACCGATGCCCACCCTCGACAGCGCGCCCCCGGCCGTGGCCGAGCGCCTCGTGTCCGGTCGTCCCCTGACGCCCGAGGAGGCGGAGCGCAAGCACGCGGGAGCCGTCGCCGAAGGTCTGCGCCTCGCCGACGGCTCCAGTGAGCGCCGGCCGCTGAGTCCCGAATGGGACACCGAGTTCCTCTCCCTGGTCACCAGCGGCGCGTTCACCGAGCTGGACGGGTGGAGCAACGACGAGGTCGGTCGGCATGGAGGCGGCGCGCACGAGATCCGGACCTGGATCGCCGCGTACTCCGCGCTCGACGCGGTGGGTCCCTACGAGGTGACCTATCGCTACTACCGCCCGATTCCCGAGTACATCGCCGGCTTCGCCGTCACCACGGCTCGGCCCGGCGGCACCGGACATCCATGACCGGGACGTCATCCGTGCCCGGCGACACCGGCCGGCGTCGGTGACCGACCTGCCGCGAGTAGAAGGGCTGAGGACCTGTGGGCTGGGATTTCGAAACAGACCCGGAGTACCAGAAGAAGCTGGACTGGGTCGACGAGTTCGTCCGGGAGGAGGTGGAACCGCTCGACCACATCTTTCCGCACCAGCAGTTCGACCCGATGACGGACGAGATGCGCCGGGTGATCAACCCGTTGAAGGAGGAGGTTCGGCGCCAGGGGCTGTGGGCCACCCATCTTGCACCCGAACTGGGCGGCCAGGGCTTCGGCCAGCTGAAGCTGGCGCTGCTCAACGAGATCCTGGGCCGCACCCTGTGGGCATCGGTCGTCTTCGGCACCCAGGCACCCGACACCGGTAACGCGGAGATCATCGCTCACTACGGCACGCAGGCGCAGAAGGACAAATATCTGCAACCCCTGCTGGACGGCGAGTGCTTCTCCAGCTACTCGATGACCGAGCCGCACGGTGGCTCGGATCCGACCCAGTTCACCTGCCGCGCCGTCAAGGAGGGCGACGAGTGGGTCATCAACGGCTGGAAGTACTTCTCGTCCAACGCCAAGAYGGCGTCGTTCCTGATCGTCATGGTGGTGACGAACCCGGACGTGAGCGCCTACCGGGGGATGTCGATGTTCCTCGTCCCCACGGACACCCCCGGCGTCAACATTGTGCGTAACGTCGGCCTCTTCGGCGAGCCGATGAACGAGGGTTATCACGCGCTGATCCACTACGAGGACGTGCGCGTGCCGGCGGACGCCCTCCTCGGCGAGGAGGGCCAGGCGTTCGCGGTCGCGCAGACCCGGCTCGGCGGTGGCCGGATCCACCACGCGATGCGCACGATCGGCCTGGCGAACAAGGCGCTCGACATGATGTGCGAGCGGGCGCTCAGCCGAACGACCCAKGGTGGCCTGCTGGCGGACAAGCAACTGGTCCAGGGCTTCATCGCCGACTCGTACGCCCAGCTCGCCCAGTTTCGGCTGTTCGTGCTGTACACGGCCTGGGAGATCGACCGGTACAACGACTACAACCGGGTACGGAAGGACATCGCCACGGCGAAGTTCGTCATGCCCGCGGTGCTGCACGACATCGCGTGGCGGGCGATGCAGGTGCACGGGGCGCTCGGCACGACCAACGAGATGCCGCTGTTCCAGTACGTCCACCTCGCCGCCGTGCTGGGCCTGGCCGACGGCCCGACCGAGGTGCACAAGGTGACCGTCGCGCGCCAGGTACTCCGCGACCACACCCCGGCCGCCGGCATGTGGCCCAGCGAGTGGATCCCCGGGAAGACGGAGGAGGCGCAGCGGAAGTTCGCCAGCGTGCTCGACCTGGAGATCGGGAACCTGTGACAGCCCCGGGCCCGTGTGAGCGCAACGGGCTCGTGCCCATGACATTTCTATCTATTCTATCTATGAGCGGAGGCTCGGCATGAAAGCGGAAGACCTCATCCTGATCAGCGTCGACGACCATCTTGTCGAACCGCCGGACATGTTCGAGGGGCGCCTGCCGGCGAGGTTCACCGACGCGGGGCCGAAGGTCCTCCGTCGTGAGGACGGCTCGGATGTGTGGACGTTCAACGGTTCGGTCATCCCGAACGTGGGTCTGAACGCGGTGGCGGGGCGGCCGAAGGAGGAGTACGGCGTCGAGCCGACCGCCTTCGACGAGATGCGCCCTGGCTGTTACGACATCCACGAGCGGGTCAAGGACATGTCCGCGGGCGGGGTGCTGGGCTCGATGTGCTTCCCGTCGTTCCCGGGTTTCTCCGCTCGGCTGTTCGCGGCCGCGGACGACAAGGACCTGGCGCTGAGCGTCGTCCAGGCGTACAACGACTGGCATATCGACGAGTGGTGCGGCGCCTACCCCGGCCGGTTCATCCCGATGGGCCTGCCGGTGCTGTGGGACCCGCAGCTGGCCGCGGCGGAGGTCCACCGGCTCGCGGCGAAGGGCTGCCATTCGATCACCTTCACCGAGAACCCGGCGACCCTGGGCTACCCGAGCTTCCACGACGCGCACTGGGATCCGCTGTGGAGGGCGCTGGTCGAGACCGACACGGTGCTCTCGATCCACCTCGGCTCGTCGGGCAAGCTCACGTTCACCGCGCCCGACGCCCCGATGGACGTCCTGATCACCCTGCAGCCGATGAACATCTGCAGTGCGGCGGCTGACCTGCTCTGGTCGCGGGTGCTCAAGGAGTTCCCGACGATCAAGATCGCGC
>NZ_MBLN01000088.1:0-4022 GCF_001854645.1 Pseudofrankia sp. EUN1h
TGTCCAACCTCGACGCGAAGCTGCGGGTGGAGACCCGCGCGAACATCGCCGCTCTGCAGGCCAGGCTGGGAACGACGACCGTGTACGTCACCCACGACCAGACCGAGGCCATGACCATGGGCCACCGGGTGGCGTTGCTGAACGACGGCGAGCTGCAGCAGGTCGACACCCCGCGTGCCATCTACGACCGGCCCGCCAACGTCTTCGTCGCCGGCTTCATCGGATCGCCGGCCATGAACCTGCGCCGGGTCGCCAGCGCCGACGCCGACGGGTCCGTTCACCTGGGCGGCGTGCCTCTCCCCCTGGCGCCATCGGTCCGTTCCGCAGCCCGGCTGACGAAGGGCGCGGAGGGCCGGGAGAGCGGAGACGTCATCGTCGGGCTTCGCCCCGAGTCCTTCGCCGTCGCGACCCCGGACACGCCGGACGCGCTGTCGCTGCGGGTCACCCTCGTCGAGCACCTCGGCGCGGACTCCTACGTGCACGGCACGCTGCCGGGAGACGACGACACCCGCGACAAGCCGTTCGTCGTCCGGGTGGACCGCCGCGTCGACCCAGCCCGCGGCGAGACACTCCTCGTCACCCCGACGGGAGCCATCGAGCACGTCTTCGACGCTGACTCCGGCCTCCGCCTCGGCTGAGGTTCTGCCTGACGGCCTCGGCGCCCGCCTCGACGACCCCACACGCGCAAGCCATTCATGATCCGGTGGGATTTTCGGAGTCCGAGCGAGGACATGAAATTACTCAAGTCCGAGCCAGCAGGCCTGCGTGACGTCGGTCACGCCTGCGTCTCGCCTGAACTACCTGTCTCTCCCGGTCAGCGGCGGTCGGCGCCTCTCCTGACGGCGTTGTCGGCCGCCGTCGTGTCTCGGGTCCGCGGGGCCTAGGTCCTTCATGCCCCGAGCTAGGCCGGGTTCCTGGGGCAATCCTCGGGTGCCTGCTTGGCAGCAGAGACAGGCGTCGTCGCGCCTTTCCTCGCCGCTGGTGGCTGGTCGGCGTCCGGGGCTGAGCCCTGGGGCTCCTCCTTGACTATCGGCGACGGTGCCGGCGATGAGGGCTGCGCCCCTGACCTGCATGAGGATGAGATCGGGTCGGGCCGGTCAGGCTCTCTGCTGACCGGTCGAGGTCGGCCTGGGTGAGCACCGGACGCCCGAGTCGGGTCGRCAGCCAACGGCGCTGGTGGGCGCTCAGATCATTGAGGAAGATGACGGCGTCGATGTTCCTGCTCGAACAGGTCGCCGCGATCTGGTCGAGTTTCCCCGGGCCGATGAGGAAGCGCCGGGACAGCGGGGCGGTCATCAGCCGTACCCCGCCGTCGGAGACGCCCCGGCGCTGGACGAACCGCTCCAGCACATTTCCTCCCAGCGCCGTCACCCGCGCGTCGAGGACGTCGAGCCGGGCCTGGTAGTCGCGCTCCTTCGCTGAGAACAGCCCCACCAAAACCACGGAACGGATCGCGGTCACCTGGAAAGCATCCCAGGTCAGCAGCTTCGCGCCGCAGGGATATTCGGCGGTCGGCTGGTGCCGCGGCCCCGCGTGAACGAGCGTGCATGATGGCCGACGGCCGGTCCGCCACCGGGTCGACCGGGTCACCGGCCTGGTACAGGTCGCCTTCGGGGTCCGGATGGCCGTCGAGCCCTGACCCCCTGCCGCCTCGACGGCGGTCCACACGCTTACTGTTCGCTGGACAGGCCGATCTCTTCGTCGCCGTTCCACAGAGATGCGGTCACACCGTGGTCGGCCTGAGCGAGGACCTCACGGATCGCCGCCCGTGCCGCGGGGAGATCGTCACGTCCGACGACAACGGGCAGGCGCAGTTCGTCCGGCCCGACGGCGTCAGCGCGGCCGACGCGAGCCAGCACCTCGGACCGTTCGAGTTTCTCCAGGCCGTTCCTGATCCGTGCGAACGACCTGCCGACGTTGACGAGGCGGAGGTCGAGCTCCCACAACCGCAGGTGATGCATCGGGCTCTCGCCGAACCAGCGCGCGATGACCGACCCCTGCGCGGCCCCGCTGAGTACCTCCAGTACCCAGGCGGTCTCCACCGGTTCCGTCGGGGCCTCCAGCGCGCGAAGCACCACCGCGTTGCCGTGCCAGGCATCCTCGACGTAGAAGGCGTCGTCGTCGTACTCGATGTCATCGCCGTACCCGACGTCTCGAAGTGCGTTCGCCAGCGCGGAGACGTCCTGGTCCCGGATCGCGACCTCGAGCGCCGACCGGACCGCCGGTTCCGTCAGGGGGGCGGCCGCCGCTACCGCCGCCACCGTGGCCCTGGCCGCGTCGAAAAGGCCGGCCAGCACGCCGAACGGGAAGTGCTCCGCCTCGGGCGTCCGGTAGGAGTTCAGGGGAGGCCAACCCGAATTCGTGACGGCCAGGTGCCCGTCTGGTCGGGTGACCCAGGTGGTCCCCTTTGGCGGTGGCCACTTGAGCCGCGACCGCGTCTCGGACCGCAGGCCATGCCCCGGCTGGGGCCTTACCAGGCGGAAGGCGGCGTCGAGAACTGGGCTGACGGCGTCCAGGGACTCGCTGCCGTCGCGGAGAAGGTAGGGCAACAGTAACGCGGCCACGGGCCCGGGATGTCGAATCTCCGGGTCACGCAACGCGGACGCCCGGCAGACCAGCTCCAACTCCTCCCACCGCAGCGCCTTCGGCATGGGATGCGCCCCGTCGACGTACCCGATGTCCTCACCGTCGGCCGACCCTGGCGCGTAGATCTCCAGCGACTGCATCCCGGAACCCAGCATGACGTTCGTCCCGATCCCGTAATCGTCACCGACATCGACTGCGAAACGCACACTCGGTTTCCGGGCGGCCTGCGGGACCCAGGCATCCTCCCAAGCGTCCTCCCACAGGACCTCGGACCAGAACAGGTCCTCGCGCATCTCGGTGATCAGCGGCTCGGGCAGCGGCACGATCCGCACGATATCGACATCGGAGTCCGCCGACGGCCGAGCCCCAGCCCGCTGACGGGCATGGATCTGCCCGCTTCCTGGAGCAGGACATGCTCGCCCGGCGCCGCCGGATCCCGGAAGAAGATCACCTGGGCACAATCCGCGCCGAGGCTACGCTCGCTCGTCTTGAGGACAGCTGATCGTAGGCCTCACGGTCGCGGCTTGGACACCAACACGATCGCGCCTCGCGTACTTGGGTTCTTGCGCGTCAGAGCGAGGAAACGAGATTACTCAAGTCGTGGCCTGGAGGTTTATGTGACACCAGTCACGCGGGCGTCGAGCACTCGCCGCAAGCCTCAAGGACACGCGTGCAGGTCGACGACCCATGCCTGGCCGCGTGACGTTCACCATGGTGACGTCCGCCATCACCATAAGCGGCAGGACACCAACCCGCGTCCGTTCATGGCTTTACCGAAGTCAATCCCTGCTGACCTACCATGCGCCACCTGGGGAGACAGCAGTGTCCGGGAGCGGCTGGGCGCTCGGGCTGTGTCGGCTCAGCGCGTCCGCCAGAGCCGCACCGTCCGGTCGTAGCCTCCGGCGGCGAGGGTGCGCCCATCCGCTGTGAACGCCACCGACGACACCTCTTTGCTGTGGCCGGTGAGGGGTTGGCCGATCTTCTGGGGTCGGGTGGGGTCGGTGACGTCCCAGAGCCGCACCGTCCGGTCGTAGCCTCCAGCGGCGAGGGTGCGCCCATCCGCTGTGAACGCCACCGACGACACCTCCTTGGTGTGGCCGGTGAGGGGTTGGCCGATCTTCTGGGGTCGGGTGGGGTCGGTGACGTCCCAGAGCCGCACCGTCTCATCACCTCCGGTGGCGAGGATGCACCCATCCCCCGTGAACGCTACCGATGCCACGTATGGAAAGTGGCGTCTGCGGAATTGGCCGATCTTCTGGGGTTGGGTGGGGTTGGTGATGTCCCAGAGCCGCACCGTCCAGCATTCGCCTCCGGTGGCGAGAGTTTGTCCATCCGGTGCGAACGCCACCCACAGCGGGGTGGCGATGGGGCCGATGACGAATCCGGCGATCTGCTCGGGCTGGGCGGGGTCGGTGACGTCCCAGAGCCGCACCGTC
>NZ_MBLN01000089.1:0-92755 GCF_001854645.1 Pseudofrankia sp. EUN1h
GCGTCGACGAGAAAAGCCAGATCCAGGCGCTCGACCGCTCCCAGCCGGTCCTGCCGATGATGCCCGGCATGCCCGAGCGGCGCACCCACGACTACCTGCGCCACGGCATCACCAGCCTGTTCGCCGCCTTCAACATCGCCGACGGCACCGTCATCGGGGAACTGCACCGCCGCCACCGCGCCATCGAGTTCCGCAAATTCCTGGTCTCGATCGACAAGGCCGTCCCGGCAGGCCTGGACGTGCACCTGGTCTGCGACAACTACGCCACCCACAACACCCCCGAGATCAGGATCTGGCTGGAACGCCAYCCCCGCTTCCACGTCCACTTCACCCCGACCGGTTCCTCCTGGATCAACCAGGTCGAACGCTGGTTCGGCCTGCTCACCGACAAGCTCATCCGCCGAGGCGTCCACACCTCCGTCCAGGCCCTCGAGACCGACATCYGCACCTGGATCGACACCTGGAACCGCGACCCCCGGCCCTTCACCTGGACCAAGACCGCCGACGAGATCCTCGCCTCCCTCGCCGACTACCTCACCAAGATCAACCCATCGGCAGCCAACAACAAGGCAAACCTGGCCAGCGAGATTTCTGACGGGGAACACTAGATACGACCCTTCGCGGGTGACGGGAAGTGGCCAGGTGGCCAGGTGGGCGGGTGAAGCGCGAGGCGATGTAGCGGGCACGGCGTTTTCGGTCGGCGACGTTGCGTAGGCCGAAGGCGATCCGGTAGACGAGTTTTGCCGGCCGCCAGCCGGCGGTGCCGACGGCGGTGCGGTCATCGACGACGCCGAGCAGGCCGTGGCCGCCACGGGAGTCGACGAACTCGGTCTGCCAACGATCCGCGTCGTCGGCCCGGCGGCAGCTACTGTCTCTGTGCCATTGGGATCGGCCACGACGACGATCGTCGATCCCGAGTACCTCCACGGGAGGAAGCGGCCGGACACCGACCGGGACACACCCGGCTGGGCGGCCACCCGCCGGGCCGCCGGGGCCGCGAGAATGCCATCGGCGGGGTCTCGTCGCCGGTGCCGGCCAGGTCGCTAGCTCCGGCGGCGGCAGACCCAGCGAGACAGCACAGTCGCAGGCGGCGCGGTAGCGTGCCTCCACCAGCGAGTTCGGGCCCGGGTTCCCGAAGGCGGCGAATACCAGTTTCTTGCAACCACGCTCGTTCAAGTGCGTGACCTGCAACTCGGGCCCGGTACGGATCGCCATCGCGAGGTCGGCGTTGTTGAGCCGAGTGGGGTCGGGATGGATCCGCCGGATCCCGCAGCCCTGCATGGAGGCGAGCTCGTCCGAACTGAAGGGGACGAGCCCGAAGACGGCGTCCGGGTTCAGTGACTCCCGGAGCGGGCGGGTCGCCCGTCGGAGCGGCGGATGTTGGTGACCAGCGAGTAGCCGGACTAGTCCAGCACAAGGGACACTTCGTCGAGGTAGTTGCGGAAGGTGAACTCCAGCGGCCAGTCTGGCAGGCCGACCAGGATGACCCCACTGCGGCCGCTGGCTAGTGCCCTCGCGGCGCTGTTCGGCCGGTGGCGGAGGCGGAGGGCTGCGGCCAATAGTCGTTCGCGGGTCTTCGTGGAGATGCGGTGCCCACGGGTGTCGTTGAGGACGAATCCGACGGTCGCTCGCGACACCCCCGCCGCTTGGGCCACGTCCATGGCTGTGACATGCCTCCACGCCGTTGCCTCTGACCCCGCCACCAGCCCAGCTCCGTCCCGCTAGGTGAACCTTCGGGACTTGCCCGCGCTAGCGATGTGGTGGTAGCCTCCGCCGAGGCAGCTCAGCGCGCGCTAGTGATATGAGACACGCACCGTCGGGCCGTGCCCAATGTGTCGTGACGACCGCGCGTGGCTCGTTTGATCGTCCCGGAGCGCAAGCAGGAGAGTTCGGTTGATCCGTACGTCCTTCAACAACGGCTGGTTGATCCGCCGGAAGAGCGATGCGTTACCGGACATCCTCGGCCGAGACGACGCACCTCGGGGCGAGGTCGGGCTGCCCCACGACGCGACCGTGGAGCGCGGGCGCGACGGCACCGCCCCGGAGGCGGGCCGGCGCGGTAGCCAGCAGGGTGGCACCCATCAGCAAAAGAAGACGTTCTTCGTGCCGACAGGATACCGAGGCCGGCGGGTCACCGCCGAATTCGAGGGCGTGGACCGGGGCGCCCGGCTCTACCTCAACGGCGACTTCGCGGCCCAATGCGACTACGGCTATTCCAACATCTTCGTCCACGCCGACCGGCTGGTGAGGCACGGCGAAGAAGAATCAAGGTGGACTCGGACGCCGATGAGGTCGACCTGCCGGTGAACGGGCGCTGGGCCGGCACCGTCCCGGCGGGTGAGAAGAACCGATTCGAGGCCGAGTTCGGCACCGTCTACGAACCCGGGGAAATCATCACCGTCGCCTATACCGGCGGCGCCGAGACCGGCCGCAGCCCACTTCGGTCGGCGGCCACAGAGGTCCGGCTGCGCACCACCGCCGACCGCGCCCGGATCGCCCCGACGACACCGACCTCGGTCGCGAGACCTTCCTGGCCGCATCGAGTGGGCCGGAGAGTGGCCCACCGTCGTCGAGGACCGGTTCACAGCGTCGGCACCGCGCACGTCCTTCACCGACGCGTTCCCGCACCGGCGCTGCACCCCCGGTGGATCTCGCCCGAAACCAACTCACAGACATTCGCCCGCATTAGAAAAGACGGTGGCGCCGTCCTCGCCGCCGGCCGGGCATCTGAGGCACGCAAAGCACGCCACCTGCTCGCGGTGCGAACCCGAGACCAGCACTGGCAGGCTGCCGCATTGATCCCCAACGGCGACGCCTGCCTGACCGTCGGGTGGACGACGACCACTGGGCCGCAGTCGAACGACGCGGTGACACCTTGGTCGCCCGAATGGTAGTCGGCCCACTCGACCAGTACTCGCCAGGGCCACCGCCGTGACGACCGCATAAATAATCTCGGCGATATCAGCTGGCCGGGATCACCCGCCCGCCACCACCTAGACCAACCGCGCCGCGCCGCACGCTGGGAGGCCTGCGACCTTAAGTCGATTCCCCGTCGACTTGGTGGGTGCTGCTACCACCACCCACCAAGTCGACGGCGGCGATGTCAACGCCGACATGTGGCCAGGTGAWCGGCCGAGGGATCGACCTTCGTCGAACGTCCGTCGACGCGTGCGACCACTCTCACCGGCCTGCCGAAGACATCCGATCGTTTCGGATCTCGGACCGAGAGCCTATCGCCTCGGGGCGAAACGGGTGATGATCGAGCGGAGGAAGGCTCCTTCTCCCGAACCGCGCTCGCCCCCTACCGGCGGATGCTGGCCGACCGCCTCGAGCGCTGCGTCATCCCACTGAACCGGCGGGCCACTGCTGTGGCGCAGAACCGGCGGGCCGTGGGCTGGGCGGTCGTCGTGGTGTCTTCGTGGGGCACCCTTGAAAAAAAATATACGATCGTATAGCATCGTACTGCGCCTCCATGATATCAATCGAGGCGGGCGGCCCACCTCGCTGGTGATGCGCAGATCGAGAAGGGGCGGACGACCCGCTTCGCGTTCACGAGGGAGGACGCAAGGCTCGAGCCACGGATCCAACGACCCTTGGTTCGGCGGGTTTGTCCCGTGGGCGAACTCGACCCGGGCATCCGTCGCAACGAGTTCCTGGTCCGCCGTGGTTGACGGGACAACCGAGCAGGCTTGCTGTCGGCCGTCACACTGTTGCATAGCGGAACCTCAATTCCGCGCTGGGCATGCAGGAAGTCTGGTTGGCTTTCGGCACTATCGACACACGGCGCCGACAGCCTGATGTTGGAAGGAGAGAGAGTTGCCCGATTGGAAGACGGTTGACTTCTTCAACGATGAGTCGCTCGTCGACGACCCCTATCCCTACTTCGACGAGTTGCGCTCGGTGTGTCCAGTCCTACCGTTGCCGCACCTTGGAGTCGTAGCCGTAACCGGCTACGACGAAGCGACTGAGGTGTACCGGGACGCCGAAACCTTCTCGTCGTGCAATTCGGCGGTCGGCCCGTTCGCGCCGTTCCCCGTACCGCTCGACGGCGATGACGTGAGCGGTATCATCGACCGGTACCGTGACCTTATTCCATTACATGAACACATGATCACTATGGACCCGCCCGCACACACCCGCGAGCGTGAACTCCTTATGCGACTTCTGACGCCGAGACGGCTCAGGGAGAATGAATCCTTCATCTGGCGCTTGGCTGATCAACAGATCGACGAATTCATCGATAACGGTAGCTGTGAGTTCATCGGCGAATATGCAAAGCCCTTCGCCATGCTCGCTGTCGCCGACGTGCTCGGCGTGCCCGAGGCCGACCACCAGAGGTTCCGCGAGGGCTTCGGTCCCGGCGGCAACCTTGGTCAGATCGGTGACGGCGAGCAGGACGACGGAGAATCCAACCCGCTCGGKTGGCTCGACGCCGAGTTCACAYGGTACATCGAGGACCGGCGACGGGAACCACGCAATGATGTGCTAACCAGCCTGGCACAGGCGACCTACCCTGATGGCAGCACGCCTGAGGTGATCGCGGTGGTTCGAGTATCGACATTCCTCTTCGCCGCCGGTCAGGAGACGACCGCGGTGCTGCTCGCCTCAACTCTCAAATACCTGGCCGAAAACCCCGAAGCGCAGGACGAGCTCCGGAAGCACCCTGAGCTGATCCCTGACCTGATCGAAGAGACACTCCGCGTCGAAAGTCCCGTCAAGGCAGACTTCCGGTTGGCCAGGCGAGCAACCACCATCGGCGACGTCGAAATCGCGGCGGGCACACCGGTCATGCTACTCAACGGCGCGGCCAACCGCGATCCGCGACGTTTCGAATGCCCGGCCGAAGTTCGCATCGATCGAAAGAACGTCCGACAGCACATATCCTTCGGGCGCGGAATTCACTCTTGTCCTGGCGGGCCGCTGGCCCGCGTCGAAGGACGCATCAGCCTTGAGCGAATCCTCGCGCGGACCCGCGACATCCGGCTCTCCGAGGAGCATCACGGGTCGCCGGACTCCCGGCGCTTCACGTATGCGCCGAGCTGGATGCAGCGGGGGCTCACCGAGCTGCACCTGGTATTCACGCCCGTCGGCGGTGACCAGTGAGCCGCGCTGCCTTCGTCGCCGGCGGCGCGTCCGGCACCGGACTCGGCATCGTGCGACGATTCGCCACCGACGGACATCGCGTCGCTGTCGTCGACAGGGCCCCGGCAAAGTTGCCGTCCAACGGAATCGATCGTACTTGTGGTGCTGATAGCGGGTTGGTGGGTGACACGCCGAGGTAGCCGCGGTATTCAAAAGATCGACACCTGCCGGCTCCAGCGGCACCCGGTCTCTGGAGAAGGACGTCGAGATTGCTGTCCTGCGCCACCAGCTAGCCGTTCCACGCCGTCAGGTCGCTCGGCCGCGGTACTCCCCGTCCGATCGGATACTGCTGGCGGCGCTGCCCAGATGTTCCCTCGCCCACGCTGGTCGGCGTTCCTCGTCACGGCCGCGACCGAGCTGACGAGCTGGCCGGAGCCCAAGGTACGAGCGGGGGCCGCTGTCCGCGTCGGCGGCCGAGGCGCGATCTGACGATKGGCGCCTGGAGTGGCGCTGTGATCCCGGATCACGGGCCGCGGCCGGGTGACGGGCGCACAGGTCAGTTGATCGGCACGTGCGGCAGACCATGTGTCGGCTCGTGGCGGTTGCCCGAGCCGGCGGTCCTCTGCACTGAGCTTCAGGTGTTGCGGCCACGGTTGACGCCGATGATCTGGCCGGTGATGTAGCTGGCCTCGTCACGGCAGAGCAAGGAGCAGGCAGCGGCGACGTCCTCGGCTTGGCGCCGGGGCCGGGGAAGCCCTTGGCGACGTTACGCTCGGTTATCGGGGTGATGATGAAGCCGGGCGGGATCGTGTTCACGGTGATCCCGTGCTCGCCGAGCTCCAGCCCCAGGGACTTGGTGAAGGTCATGACGCCGCCTTTGGACGCCGAGTAGTGCGTCATGAACTACTGCTGGCCGCCCTGGGCGGACGACGACGAGATGGTCACGATCCGGCCTCAGCCGGCCTCGATCATATCGGGGACGACGGCCTGGCAGCTGTGGAACGTGCCGGTGAGGTTCACGTTCACCAGCGCGTTCCACTGTTCGGCGTTGATGTCGAGGAATCAGCGGAAGCCTTCGTGGCCGGCCGACGTCACCAGGATCACGGCCGGGCCGAACCGGTCGTTGATCTCGGCGACGCCCGCGTCGATCTGCTCGCGGCTGGTGACGTCGACGGTGACCGGGTGCGCCTCGCCGCCCGCGGCGGCGATCTCGTCGGCGACCGCCTTGGCGTTGCCCGGGTCCAGGTCGAAGACGCCGATCCTGGTGCCGTCGGCGGCGAGGCGCGGCGCGCAGCCGCGTCCGATGCCCGAGCGGCTACCGGTGACGATCGCGACCTTGCCAGCCAGGCTATCGCTGGGTGCCGCGGTCATCCGCGCGTCGTTTCCCTTCGGTGTCAGGCTTGATCTCTGATAGTTCGGTCGGTGACGCCCCTGCCTTGGGCGACRCCGCCGTCGGCGCGGCGCCACCTCCCCGGCCCGGGGCCGCTCTGGCTTCGTCGGGGCACCCTGGCGCTCCGCCTAAGCCACGGCTTCCTCGCCGACCAGGGTGGTGCGGTGCATCAGCCGGCGGGACTCGGCCGTGTAGGGCTGCGCCCGGTGCAGGATGCCGGTGTTGTCCCAGATCACCAGGTCACCGAGGCGCCAGTGGTGGCGCAGCGCGAACCGGGGCTGGGTCGCCCAGTCGAGCAGTCGGTCGAGCAGCGCCCGACTTTCCTCGGCCGGTAAGCCGACGACGTGGTCCGCGGTCGCTCCGACGAGCAGTGACTTGCGCCCGTTACGTCGCGTCCAGACCATAGGGTGCTCCCGGGACGGAACCTTGTCCCACGACGCCCGCATCTTCTCCGACGCATTGGGGTGCACCAGCCGCTGCGCCGCGGCGAAGCTGTGTACTACGCGAAACTCCCCGAACCTGGCCTTCTCCTCGTCGGAGAGCCCGTCATAGGCCGCGTAGAGGTTCGCGAACTCGGTGTCGCCGCCCTCCGTGGCGACCTCCAGCGCGGTCAGCAGCGTTGCCTTCTGCGGAACCAGGTCGTTCGCGCCGTCGATGTGCCAGTAGAACGTGCCAGCCCGGTAGGCGGCGAGCACGCTCTGCGCCGGGTCCAGAGTGATCGCGGAGACCTCCGGGTACTCCTTCTCCCCGCCCATCGGCGCGACGACCACCTCGCCGAGCAACCGGCTCAGCGCCACCAGGTCGGCGTCACCGATGTGCGCCCCCTGGTAGATCACCACACCGTGCTCATCGAGGTACTTCTGTGTGTCCGCGGCGACCGCGGGATCCGCCAGCTGACTGCCGGTCAGGCCTGTGATCTCGACACCCACCTCGGGGCTGATCGGGCTGACAGTGACGGACATCGTTCCTCCCGTGTCTGGTCTCGGCCGAGATGGTCGAGAGCCGCCGTTCGGGGCTGTTTTGGGTGTGCCGGCGCACGGGTTCTGCTGGTGGCTGGCGATCGACCACTGGCCAGACAACCCGTGCGCCGGGGGCCTGCACTGTTCCCAGGTTGGGTCGGCAGGCGGGGGCTAGATGGCGGGGGCGAGGACGTTCGAGATGTGCGCGGCGCCCGCGTCCGGCACGCGCGGCTGGCGCCACGCCTCGACCGGGAACGAGATCGTGCACAGCGAGTAGTACATGAGGAGCAGGTTGTAGGTGTCCTCGGGGAGGTCGTCCAGGTCGAACTTGTCGAGGTAGCTCAGCGCATCCTGGATGCGAGGAAAGGCCGCGTCGTAGAACGTCTGCATCTCGTCCATGTTCGAGACGTACCGCTTGGCGAACCGCTCGTCCTCGGTCACGAGGCACCAGTCGATGAACGGCTCCAGGTCCGCGAAGTCCGCGGGCAGCTTGGCCACAGGTGGCTCCTCTCGATCAGCCGGGCGGTCAGACCAGCGCCGGGGACGGCTTGGCGCCCGGGGTGGTCTTGACGTACTCGGCGCAGAACGCGCGGGCGGTCTGGTGCAGGTGACGCAGGAGGAGCTCCTGGTCGTTCAGCGGGAACTCGCTGACCGCCCGGGACTCGAGCATGCTCTGGGTCGCCTCGAGGGTGTTGGCGTCCTGCAGGCCGTACTCCTTGAACGACGCCGCGGCCATCTCCTGGCGAAGCCGGTCGCTCACTGTCTTCGGTGGAGCGAAGTACAGCGAGCACTCGAAGGTGTGGCGGTTCACCGCGGTCGGCCAGTAGTGGTACGTGAGGTACCAGCCCGGCTTCCAGACCAGGATCATGAAGTTCGGGAAGAACAGGAACGAGTCGACGCCCCAGGCGTTGTGCCGGGCCGGGTTGACGCCCGGGGGGAGTTCGATGTCGAACGGGGGGTCCCAGGGGCCGAACAGGCCGGTGCGCAGCGCGTTCTCGATCGGCTTGACCATGCTGGGGTCCTTCGGCGGGGACATGCCGCCCCAGCTCGAGACCATCGAGTGCGGTCCCTCGATGCGGTAGTGCAAGGCCTCGTAGCCGTAGCTCTGGAGCTTTTGCGCCTCGCTGGGAACAGCCTGGCGAACGTGCAGCACCGGCGCGTGGTAGAACTCCATGAAAGCGTCGATGAACAGCTTCCAGTTGGCGCCGATGTCGGACTTGTACTTGAAGACCYGGGTCATCTCGCCGAACGGATAGCCAACGAGATCCGCGGCCATGGGCCCGAGGTAGTCGACGAGGGACTGGGTGCCGTCCTTGTCGAAGTTGATGAAGATGAAGCCTTCCCAGATCTCGCAGCGCACGTCCGCGAGGCTGTACTTCGCCTTGTCGAGGTCGAAGAACTCGGACTCCTGCTGCACGAAGGTGCAGGCGCCGCCGAGGTCGTACCGCCAGGCGTGGTACTTGCAGATGAACTGCCGCGCCGTGCCGGACGTCTCCTCACGCGGAAAGTCCTGCCAGACCAGCTTGTTGCCGCGGTGGCGACAGACGTTGTGAAACGCCTGGATGCCTTCCGCGTTCCGCACAATGATCACSGASGAGCGAGCGGCGTCGATCTCTTTGGTGAAGTAGCTGCCCACCTTCGGAAGCTGCTCGACCCGGCCGACGTTGAGCCACGTCTTACCGAAGATCGCCTTGCGCTCGAGCTCATAGTGCTCGGGCGAGATCGAGTCCTCGTACGAGGCATCCGCCGTGCTCAGGTCGGGATAGTGCTGGGTCCAGCTGCCCTCAGCTGGCTTCGGGAAGTGAGCCATGTCCGCAATCCTTTCCGTATCCGACAGGCAGCCACGATAGCAACCCTCTCAGATTACGAGAAGCAGATTCTCATATGGACGGCGATGGGCGCAAGTGGACGCCGGGAGCGGTTTCAAACGCATCGCTGGAGCGATCGATAGAGATGACCCTGGGCAGCATCGAAAGCGCCGACAGCCTACCGGTCCGCGGCGCTTCCGACGTACGACAATGACGGTGTGGTGATCGTCGGATTTGTCAGCTGGCGTTCTTACGACGTTGAGGCTGGCACCTCCGGGGAATGACTGAGGTTGCTCCGGTCAGCGGGGGTCGTCGGATTCATCGATGACCCAGCGGACCATGCGGCGCAGCGGATAGGTGCCGTCGTGCGGTAGTCCGTTGGCCTGGTCGGGGTCGACGGGCACCCGCCGCACGCCTGGTCGTAGCGACGAGCCGAGAGGCAGCGTGCGCTGGACGCCGTGCAGCGCGAGGTCGTCGCGCAGCTTCTCGCGCAGCGACTCGGGGTAGATCCCGACGGTCTGCGTCTCCTCGCTGACCCAGTTCGTGACCTGGGTGATGTCCTCGACCGGGACCAGATTGACGATCCGGTTCGTCAGCTGCTGGGCGAACTCCACCGGCTCGTCGATCCGGGACACCACGACGCCGGACGAGGAGCTGTCGCCGATGACGCGGTAGAACTCCTCGTCGAGCGCGATCGCCTCCAGCTCGCGGTCCAGTTCAGGGTCGGGCCGCTTGGGCGCGGTCGACTCGTGCGGCGGAAGTGCCTCGAAGGCCTGCTTGATCGCGTGGCCGAACCGTTCGAGCGCGTCCAGGTCGTCGTCCTCGGTGCTGGCCTCGACGTAGACGAGGCGGGTGCTGGAACAGGCGGTCTGGTTCATCTGCCCGGCCATCAGCGCGACCCCGTGGGCCGCGGTAGCCATAGACGCGTCGTCTTCGAGCGCCTGGTGGCCGACGATCGAGATCGACAGCTTCGGGTTCATCGCGATGAGCTCGATGCCCGGGACCAGGTAGCGCTGGATGTATGTCATCGAGGACATCCCGCCCCAGGCCGTGAGCTTCTCGATCCGTGACGGCCGGTAGATCTCCTTCTCGACCGCCGTGTCGCCGCCTTTCCAGTAGCCGACCGCGAAGTGCTTCGTGACCGGGTGGTCGGACGCCATGTCGATCATTGTGCGGACGATCGCGGTGGCGGTGTAGGGGTCGTTCGAGGGTGCCTTGATGAGGCAGTCGCCCTTGGTCAGTGCCGAGTTGACGACCGTCATGGCAGCGACGATCGGTACGTTGCCGGCGATGATGTGCATGTTGCGGGTGCCGACGGCGCGCAGCCGGATCGTCGACAGGCCGGGCCGGCCCTGCTCGACCCAGCCGTCGAGGTAGGCCTTGCCGACGATCCGGTCGATTCGCCCGGACAGCCGCGACCGGTCGAACAGCGCGGGGACGTTCTCGTAGACCGGCAGCAGTACCGGCTCGGTCAGCTCGCCCGCCTCCAGCGCCATGCGGTACGCCCGTTGCATCAGCGGGTTGTCCTCAAGGGCCAGCCGGGGGCCGAGCGCGGCGAGGAAGTCGATGATCTCATCGATCGGCAGCGCGGCGAGGTCGGCGAGGTCGCTGGGGTTGGCCAGCACCAGCTGAGAGGCGTAGCGGCGCGGGTTGGGAGTACGGAATCGGCCTCCGGTCCGGCCGCCGTACTCGACGGCGTCGTCACCCGGCTCGATGACCTTCCCGCGGATGAGGAACGGGATCTCCACGATGTCGGTCGAGGCCGCCACAGGCGCGAACGGTGCGGCGGTCATCTAGGCCTGTCCCACGTAGTCCATGAAGTCGCTGTACGCCTTGCCGGTGCCAGCACAGGTGATCTTGTCATCGCCACCTTTCAGCTCGCCGAACCGGGCGATGTCCTGGTCGACCCGGGGGCCCTTCCATCCGCAGGCGCAGGCGTAGTCCCAGTGCATGGTGACCCRGTCGCTGGAGATGAACCCGCCCCAGTAGGTCTCGGCGAGCAGGTCGTACAGCGCCAGCCGACCGGTCTGGACGCCGTCGGCCGGTAGCGGTCGGAAGTCCTCGTCCAGAACGATCGGGATGGCGTACGGCTGGAAGTGGAAGTAGCCGGCCGAGCACAGCGGCGCGGTGCCCATGCACTCGGACATCCCGTACATCGAGTGGATTCGGCCGATCCCGAAGAAGTCCATAAGCAACTGTCGCCAGTCCGATGGCGCGTCCCTGTACCCCTTGAAGCCGCCGCCGCCCATGAGGAGGGAGCCCTCGGCAAACTCGCAGACGATGCCCTGCTCGCGGCCCTTGAGCGCTAGGCGCACCAGGTCGGCGTAGGTGCCGCCGATGCGGATCCGCTGGCCACGGAACTCCTCCGCGACCTTGACGAACCAGCTCTGCAGGTCCTCCTCGCGGTGCGCCGCCGCCTCGATGAACGCCCGGCGCTCCGCGAGCAGCTCCGGGTCAAGCGTGAGCTGGTCAAGCTCGCCGCGCTCCTCCGCCGCCTGCAGCCGGCCGGCGAGTGACAGCAGATCCGAGGACAGCGGGTAGTCGTTGACCATGTGCCGGTTGGCCTCGCCGCCGGCCGACGCGCGGCCGAACAATCTACCCATCTTGGTCATCATCTGGTGGCCCGACCGGTAGCCGCTGGCGGACAGGTTCGGGATCTTCTCCACCCGCGTGTCGATGCCCAGCGCCGCGCGCAGCACCTCGAAGTACGCGTTCTTCCACGCCGGCCACTCGACCTGCGAACGCGGGATGAAACTCAGCTTGCCCGTCGTCCCGGTGGAATGGCCGATGATCATTTCATGCTCGTCGAGGCGGTCGAGCCAGGCGTCGACCGACCGCAGCCCGTCGAGCGGGATCGCGGACAGGTCGTGGGTGGTCAGCCGGCCCAGCCACGCCGTCAGCCGCTTGAAATTCCGCTTCTCGATGAGGCTGAGCGGATATGCCTTGTAAACACGATGGTCGAAGAGCACCGGCACGACGTCCGCGATCTCCTCGACCCGCTCGATGCCCTGCTTGGTGGCCAGCTTGTCGAGCGCGTCAACCGCCGGGCGCAGCGCCGCGAACCGCCGGGACAGCGCCGCGCGCTGCGCGGCATCGACCCCCTCCCGCCGCAGCGACAGCAGCTCGTCGACCGAGTGGACTGTCCACGCGGCCGGGTCACTCGGGTCTAACACGATGGCCGGGCTGGTCTGAGGCATCCGCCCCTCCTGGTGCTCAGGTCGTGGACCGAAAATACACGCATACGTATACTTGCGGTCAACGGATCGGCGACGGCGCGCGATGGCAACGGGGCCGCGGTCCGAACCTGGGCCGGCTAGACAGTGGAGGCAGCGTGGAACGTCTGGATCTGAAGATCGACGTCACCGACGCCGCTGGCCTTGGCGAGYCGGCCACCATCGCGGTCACCGTGCATATCCCGGACCCCCTGCCGCGCGGCCTGCCGCGGATGGTCTGCTTCGCCAAACCAGGCGCGGGCCTCTCGCGCGGCTACTTCACTGCTGCCCTGCCCGGAGCGGGTTCCGCAGCCGGCAGCCAAGCCGCGTGGCATGCCGCCTGCGGCTGGATCTTCGTTTCGGTCGACCACCTCGGCGTCGGCGCTAGCAGCACCCATCACGACCCAGCACGCCTCGACTACACGACGCTGGCGGCAGCGGCCCAGGCCGCGGAGCGCCAGGTCCTCGACAGGCTCCGGTCAGGCACTCTGCACGCGGAGCTCGATCCGGTCGCCAGTCCCGTGGTGCTCGGGCTCGGCCAGTCCATGGGTGGCTGCCTGACCGTGGTCCAGCAGGGCCAGCACCACTGCTACGACGGCATCGCCGTCCTCGGGTACAGCGTGGTCCACTCCCGCCCCCCGGTCCCGCCGGGCGCGGTGCCGATCATGCAGCCCTGGGTTCTGCGCGACTCCCACCCTGGCCGCCCGCCGGTTGTCGTGAACGCCGCCGAGATCGCGGCCGGAGCCAGAACCTTCACCTCGTCAGACACCCGAGCCGCGACGAACTGGCTGTTCTACCTCGGCGACCCCGACGCTGGCYCGCCCCGGCCATCCAAGTCCCCGAGCGGCGATACACCACCCTGGTTGTCCACGACCTACCCAGGAGTGGTCAAGTCGTGCCTCACCCCAGGGGTCATCGCGTCCGAGGCCGCCGCCGTCGACGCGCCAGTACTGGTCGCCATGGGCGAACGCGACGTCGTCGCCGACCCGAAAGGTGAGCCCCGCGCCTACCTCTCCGCGAGGTCGGTCGACCTCTTCGTCTGCCCGAGGATGGGGCACATGCATAACTTCGCCGCCACCCGACAGCTGCTGTGGGAGCGCATCGACACCTGGGCCGCCTGGGTCGCCGCGGCGACGGCCGCCGCACCCGGAACAGTCAGAACCGACGCGACCGCGGTGACCGCACCGTGACCCAAAAATATACCGATCAGTACAATTTCTAGATGGACTCGACACGGCCCACCACCGACGCCGCCAGCACAGCTCCCGCCTCCGGCGGCGGGCGGCCGCGCGGGCGACCGACAGCGACCGAGGCCGCGGCACTCAACGAACAGCTCCGCCGCGCCGCGGTCGACGTCTTCCTCGAACAGGGCTACGAGCGCACCACGATGGAGACGGTCGCCCAGGCCGCCGGCATCACCAAGCGCACGCTCTACGCCCGCTACCCGGACAAGCGCGCTCTCTTCCTCTCCGTCATCTCGTGGGCGCTCGCCCGCCAGGAGCGCGACGAGCGCCTCACCGAACCGGTCCCGGATGACCTCGTCGCCGGTCTCACGGCGATCGCCCGGACCAACCTGGCCCGCGCCGTCGACCCCGACATCGTCCGCCTAAGCCGGATGGCGATCGCCGAGTCCGCCCGCTTCCCCGAGTTCGCCGCCAGCTCGCACAGCATGACCTGGTCACCGCGTATGCGCGCCGCCATGGACCTGCTGCGCCGGCACGCCGCCGCCGGCACCGTGCAGATCGACGACCTGGAGCTCGCGGCCGAGCACTTCCTCACCCTGGTCAGCGCGATGCCCGCCTGGCTCGCCGTCTTCGGCATCTCCCGCACCCCCGAAAACGAGGAACGCCACCTGCGCTACGCAGTCACCCTCTTCCTCAACGGCGTCCTCGCCGGCCGTAGCCCAGGCACCGCCACACCCCCACCACCGACCGCCGATCCCAGTCGACCGCTGGCACCGACCCCAGACACGCCTGAAGGACGCACACCATGACCGAGCCAGGCGCCCAACGCCACGCCGTCCCCCCGGGCGCACGCCCACGGCACAGCCGGAACCCGCTGCGCCAACTCGGACGCAGCGGCCTCTACATCTCGACGTTCGCCCTCGGCACCATGACGTTCGGAATGCCGGACTGGGGCTGCGACGAGGACACCTCCGTCCAGCTTGTCCACTGCTACCTCGACGCCGGCGGGAACTTCCTCGACACCGCCGATGCCTACGGCGCCTCCGAGGACATCATCGGCCGGGCCCTCAAGGGCCGCCGACACAAGGCCATCATCGCGACCAAGGCCGGACTACCCACCGGACGCGGCCCCCACGACAAGGGCACCGGCCGTACCCACCTCCGCCGCGCCTGCGAGACCAGTCTGCGCCGCCTACAGACCGACTACATCGACCTCTACCAGGTCCACTTCGACGACCCCACCACCCCGATCGAAGAAACCCTCGACACCCTCGACGACCTCGTCCACGAAGGCAAGGTCCGCTACATCGGCGCATCGAACTTCCATGCCTACCGACTCATGAAGGCACTCGCGACCAGCGACGCCCGCGGTACACAACGGTTCATCTCCCTCCAGGGCCAGTACAACCTGATCGTGCGCACCCTCGAACGCGAGCACCTTCCGCTCCTAGAAGAGGAAGGACTCGGCTTCATCGCCTGGAGCCCACTCGCCGCCGGCATGCTTACCGGAAAGATCACCCGCGATACGACACCGGCCGACACCCGGTTGAGTCAGCGCGAGGTCGAACTCGACACCCTCGTCAAGAACGACCGCGGCTTCGCCATCGCCGCCGCCGTCGCGAAAGCCGCCTCCGAGCTCGGCTGCACCCCCGCTCAGCTCGCCCTCGCCTGGCAGCGCACCCGCCCCGTCACCTCCACCATCATCGGCGCCCGCACCATGACCCAGCTCGAAGACAATCTCGCCGCCCTCACCATCGAAGTCCCCAAGGAAACCCTGGCTGAACTAGACCACCTCACCGATCTCGCCGCGGAATACCCCACTGCCTTCCTCGCGACCGTGCAAAGCTGGCTCCGCCGCTGACGTGCGCTATGCCCGCGTCTGCGGCTACAGGTGCACACGGAGACCGTCCTGCGCTGGCACCGCACGCTGATCGCCTGCCATTACGCCGCTGTCTCCCGCCCCAAGCAGCGCGGTCGGCCCCACTCCATCGGTTCCATCCGCGCCCTGGTGCTGCGTCTTGGCCCGGAATGACAGTACCAGCTCATAAGCCGAAATCCGGATTTAGGAGCCCCACAAGACTGAACCACATCATTCCAGCCCACAGGACCGGGCCGACTTCTGGCACCACAGACGGAGATCCACGAGCTACCGGCCGCCCGCTCTATTGACCTGTTATCGACCTATTTGTGAGGTTCCTTGCGGGGAACGGAAATAAGGGGCGGAATCGTACAAACACCGTCCGGTTGATCGTCCGCCAAGGGTCGAGATCGAAGGCGCCAAATGGGCCCGGGGAGACCACAGGAACGCAGCGAGTTGCCGCATAGGTATCGCTATGCCCCGAGGGTCGATGCGGACATCAACCCCCGCCAGCTGCGACGCCTCACCAGCCAGACCGCCACAGCCAGGATCGACAGACAACACGGGACCTTCGGTGCTCACTACCTCGCCGRCCAGAAGCCCCACAGGTTCCGCCACGCCCAACAGGCCATCGTCGAAGGGCAACGCGGTCTCGCCCGGCAGCGGTCCACCCCGCCGGCGACTCACGGCCCGCCCCCCGACACAGATATGTCACGGCCCCGACCCGCGTAACGCCCTTCACCCAGGACCAGCGTTCGCGGATCGCCATCGGGACGGCCGAACTCATCGACCGTCACAAACCCGCCGGCCTCATCGGTCCCGAACGGCCGTGCCGAGACCGGCCGGCCAGCAGATGGTATGTCGACGAGATCTACGTCAAGATCGCAGGCTGGTGGACCTACCTCTACCGGGCCGTCGACCAGCACGGACAGGTCATCGACGTCCTCGCCAGCGCACGGCGCGACCAGCTCGCAGCGCGGCGGTTCTTCGAACGGGCGCTCACCCACGGGTGCCGGCCGGTCGAGGTCACCACCGACAAGGCACCCGTCTACCCACGGATCCTCGACGAACTGCTGCCCGAGGCCTGCCACGTCGACGCCGCCCGGGAGAACAATCGCATCGAGTCCGACCTCAGCCGGCTCAAGGCGAGGCTTCGGCCGATGCGCGGGCTCAAACAGCTGCGCTCCGCCCAGACGATCAGCACCGGACACTCGCTGGTCCAGAACATCCGCCGCGGCCACTACGAACTCGCCACCGACGCCGATCCGCGACTGCGGCTGTCGGTCGCGTTCTCCGAGCTCGCCGCGGCGGTCTGATCCTCAAGCCTGCCAAGGCCTCCGCGCGCCCGAGACCTTCCGAATGCAACAGACAGTGCCTACCTGGAACTCGTCCTGGCCCTCGAGCACATCCGCTGGGCGTCCAGGAACGCCGGCCGGGTACTGCGCGGGCGCGGCGTGCGGACGACCGTGCTGACCGCCAACTTCGCCGCCCGGGTCGAGCACCGGCCGCTCGGCGTCGTCGGGTCATCGGCCCGCGGAACTACCCGGTCTACACACCGGTCGGAGCGATCGCCTACGCGCTGGCCGCCGGCAACTCCGTCGTGTTCAAGCCCAGCGAGTACACCACCGCGATCGGCCGATACCTGGTCGACGCGTGGGCGGCGGCGAACCCCTAGGGGCCCGCCGCGGTCCTGTCACTCGTGTCCGGTCCCGGCGAGACCGGCGCGGCGCTCTGCGCCGCCGACGTCGACAAGATCGCCTTCACCGGTTCGGCGCGCACCGGGCGCGCGGTGATGGCCGCGTGCGGCGCACGGCCACGCACGGCGACGGCTGGCTCGGGATGTGGTGCTCGGCCCGGAGGTATGCCGCCGCCCGTGAGCAGATCCTGGCGGCCTGTGCGGCGGCCGGCTGACTGGCGCCGACGTTCGCGGGGCTCAACGTCTGGGTCCGGTTCGGCCGAGACGCTGGCACGGCAAGGGGCGCGCTGAGGGAGCGGATGTCGCGGCTGTACAACCCGCCTGCGGAGATGTTCGCCCACATCAGCGCCGCCGGAACGGCGCAGGACGTCGCGGGCTTTCTGGCGCCGTGCATCCAAGCAGGTGCCCGCACGCTGACACTGATACCGGTGGCCGACACCGTCCACGAGGGCATCGAGCAGGCCGCCGAGGTTCGCGACCTGCTCCGTGCGGGAGCGGCGTGATGGCGGTGTGACGGCCATGCTCGGCCTCGGCCGTCGTGTCGGCTCGATGGCGCCGTTTCGGTGGTGGCGGCGCGGGGCACGGCCAATATCGGCGGCGATGTGCCAATGACGTGTATCCGGTGGCCGATGATCGAAGACATGGAGTGACCAGAGAGAACGCGGGGGGTGACGGCTCTCCCCTGAGAGCTTCCGACGCCGGTCGGTTCGCGTCAGGTGGCCGGCAAGGTGCGCATGGGATGGCTCAGGTCTTCGCCTCCGGCGGCGAGGTAGGCCAGCTGATGTCGACCATGGACTGGTCCGCCACGCCTCTCGGCCCGGTACGCGGCTGGTGTGCCGAGCTTCGGATGGCGGTGAGTATCTGCCTCGAGTCCCGATTTCCGATGCAGGTTCTGTGGGGGCCAGAGCTCATTGTTCTGCACAATGACGCCCTTATCTCGCATGTGGGGCGAAAACACCCGGGATGTATCGGTCGGCCGTTCCGTGAGGTCTTCGCGGAGGTCATGCACATCCTTGACCCGCTGCTCGGCCAGGTGATGTCCGGCGGCGGGGCGACCTGGTCGCAGAACCTGCGGGTCCTGCTCGACCGGCACGGGTACCTGGAGGAGTGCTTCTTCACCTTCTCCTACAGCCCCATTCGGCGGATCTCATCGGCCGAGGTGCTCGGGGTGCTCACGACATCCCAGGAAACGACGGCGCAGGTGGTCGGTCTGCGGCGACTGTCCCGCTTGCGCGAGATCGCGAGTGTCACCGTCCACGCGCAGACCTCCGAAGAGGTCTTCAGGAACGCGGCCGAGGCAATGGGCCGCGCCTCGGCGGACGTTCCCTATTGCATGATCGTCCTGCGAGATCCGGATGCCGCCCGGCCGGTGGCGCGGCCGGTGGCGATGACCGGACTGGYCGCGGTGCCGGGTGTGTTGTCCCGCCCGGGCACGCTCGACCCCGACGGGCTCCTGCCCGAGTTCCGCGACTCACTGCTCTCGGGCCGGATGATGATCTCAAGGCGGCTCGTCGAGCGGCTCGACCTCAGGCCCACCACAGACATTCCGACCCTCAACCGCGCCATCATTCTCCCGCTCACGGCGGGTGGCTACGAGCCGCCCCTCGGGCTGCTCGTGGCCGGGATCAGCGACTGGCTCCCGCTGGACAGCGACTACCGCACCTTCTTCACCCTGGCAGCCGCCCAGATCTCCGGCGCCGCTTCGTCGGCCGACGCGGCCGAGGCGGCGCGAACACGGGCAGCCGAGGCGCGTTACCAGTCGCTGCACGACATACTGACCGGGCTACCGAACAGGGGCGCGCTTTTCGACCACCTCGGAAAGGCGCTCGACGAAGCCTGGCGAGATGGACGGCGCGTCGGTTTCCTCTTCATCGACCTCGACGGTTTCAAGGTCGTGAACGACGTGCTCGGTCACCAGGCCGGTGATGATCTGCTGTGCGACGTCGCGCGTCGGATTCGCCGGGCGGTCCGCCCCGATGACTTCGTCGCCCGGCTCAGCGGCGACGAGTTCGCCGTCGTCTGCGAGGGTATCGCTGCCGTGAACGAGCTCGAGACGGTCGCGGACCGCGTTCTCACGGCGGTGTCGACAACCAGGTCCCACGACGGAAAAACGGCCTCCGTGACCGCGAGCATCGGCGTCGCCCTTTCCGAACTGGGGATCTCCACCCCGGACGAGCTCGTACGCGCCGCCGACGTTGCGATGTACACCGCCAAACGGCGCGGCCGAGCCCGCTACCAGCTGTTCGACGGCCCCACTCGGGACGCGACGCCGCACGGCGCACGAAGCTCGTGATTGACGCCTGCGCGATCGGGTCCCGTGACCGCGTTGCTGGTCGAAGGCCAGACGGCGGCTGATCACCAGGCACGGCGGGCGCGTCCCGTTGGGGCCTGCCCGGCAGCGCGTCGCGTTCACTCTCCGCCATCCCGGAGGGAAGCGACAGGCTTTCGGGCCAGGACGTGAGGTATCAGACGAACTCCTCGTCCCGGTCGGTGAACGGCTCCGCGTCCGGGCCGGGGCGGTACACGGCGATCACAACGTTGTAGGCGCCGGGCCGGCCGACCGGCGCGGCCAGAGCCGGCCAGCATCCCGACATCTCCGGTGCCCGGACGGCCAGACGGCCGGTACGGATCATGGTGGGCAGCACGCTCTCGGCCACGCGGCCCGGCAGTGGCGGGTCGACGCTGGCGGCGAGTTTCGGGGCGTGCGCTATAACCGTCGTGAAGTCGAACTCGTGGAGTGCCGCCGCGGCGCCGAGATGATCCGCCAGTCGCCGCTTTAGTACGGCAGCCGCTCTTTTGCGATCTGCGCTACTGCGACCAGCTCGGCCCGGCGCCACGTCGGGGGTGCCGGGCCCAGGCCGTGGCGGCGCAGGAGGGTGCGCGCCGAGGTGGCTGATACCTGGGACCTGCAGCTTGCGGCATTCCCGACGATGCGGAACGTAGCCCCGGCGAGGATTCTCCCGGGCCAGGCGGAGCACCAGCTGCACCGTCGCGTCCTCAAGCGGGCGACCGCGACGCGGCTGCGCATAGGTCCACCGTCGGCGGACCAACTCTCGATGCCAGCGCAGCAGAGTGGCAGGGGTAACGAGGAACGCCGACCAGCGCGGACGGGGCAGGAGCTGAGCCAGGCTGGCCAGCAGCATCCGATCGGACGGGGCGTACCGCGGCCGGGTGACCTGGCGACGCGGCATCGCAAGCTGATGGCGCAGGACGGCGATCTCGACGTCCTTCTCGTCCGACCGGCCCCCGAGACCGGCCACGCCGAGCAGCCTAGGATCAGCAGGAACACGACCGTCGACACCATGCCGTCATGATCCCTGACGTGCTGTTCGCCCCGCTCAGCGCCCCTGACCGTCCAGTTGCACCGGGTGCAGATCGCACTCCTGGTCTACGACGCGCGAACCTGAACCAGAGCACGAGACCGCTCGGGCGGCCCGCCGAGTCCGGCGAACGCGTCTGGCACGACGAACAAGCCGAGGATCCACGTGACCAAATCGAGCCGTTCGAGCTTGTCCCGAACCAGGGTCAGGCGGTCGCCACCGTTCAGGGGATCAGGCGCGACAGGCGGTCCTCCTCGAGGATCCGCCGCGTGGTGACGCGTTCGGGATATGAGCGCATGAACATGCTGGTGAAGTGTCTTCCGTAGTGGATGTAGTCGCCGTCTCCCCCGCCGGACAGCGGGCGGACGCGGGCCTGGAAGTTGGGCTCGTGGAAGTAGGCCAGGGCGAAGCGCTCACGGGTGTTGAGTCTCACCTTGTGCGGCGTGGAGAGCAGGAAGCCGTCCGTGATGAGCTGGAGCATGTCACCGGGAAAGACCGTGAACACGCTCGGAACCGGCGGCACGAACGTCCACGGCTCCTCGTTCTCGTACCTGCCCGCCATGCTCTCACCGGGCAGCCAGTTCCTGCTTCGCTGCTCGCCGTCGACCGGCGGGCGTATGTAGAGGCCGCCCACGTCGTCCTGCGCGGCGATAACAAGCAGCCCGTAGTCGGTGTGGGCTCCTATGCCCCTGCTCGCGTGCTCCGACCGGGCCGGGAACCGGAGCACCCGCATATGGTGCCAGCCGCCTGCTGTCAGGTCCGTCAGGCCCTTGACGTCGATACCCAGGCCCAGCGCCGTCAGCCTCAACAGCCTCTCGCCGATGGAACCCAGCTCCGCCATGAAGGCCAGCATGTCGTGCTCGTACTCGTCGTCCGGCCAGGGAACCGGRCCGTGGCACGGCCACTGCGCCCGCACCCGGGGATCATCCAGCCGGACGTCCGGGCAGACGGTAAAAATCTCCGAGTAGTCCGCCTCTCCCGCCGTGCGCTCCTCTCCCAACGCAATGTATCCGCTGTAGGTCAGGCCGCTGATACAGTCGCGTTTGAACTCGGTCGGCATACCGAAGAAGCGCCCGCTGGACTCTATGGCAGCCTTGGTCCTCTGGTCCTGCTCCGGTTCGGCGGCCACCTGGAGGATTCCGCCAGCCCGCCACGCGTCGATCAGTTCGCCCGCCAATTGGATGTCCGACTTCGTGCCGTCCACAAAGTCGGGAAGCTGGAATGTCCGGAGGTCGGCCATCTGGTCTCCTTCTGGGGTCCACGCATCGATCCCGCGGCACAATGGCGACGGTCATCACCAAAGGTGTACCAGAGCCTAAAGCGAGATAGAACCGAAAGCGTGGCACCGCCTCGTGAACGGGTTCCATGACGGGTGTCACGTGCGGCGATGCCTGGTCCGGCCTTGTGGACGACCCTGTAGCTGCCGAAAATGTCATCCGCCCTGCTCAGAGCGGTCGCCGCTGCGGTAGCCGACCACGGTCCTCCCAGCGCCTGGCCCTCGCTCGTCGGGCCGGCGATGCGCGAGGATGGCGGTTCGTGGTGCTTCGCCTGACCTATCTCGGCCTCACGAACGCGTTCGCACTGCCGTAGCTGCTGCCCCGCGGTGACCGTGCCAAGGACATCGAGATCCTCACCCTGCGCCGCCAGATCGCCGTGCTGCACCGCCAGCTCGACGGCCAACGCATCCAGTTCCAGCCCACCGACCGCGCCCTGCTCGCCGCCGACTTCCCAGAGACCGTGACCCTGACCGGGACGCGCCTGTACATCCTCGCGGTGATCAAACAAGCCACCCGGCGCGTCCGGATCCTCGGCGCCACCGCGCACCCCACCGCAGCGTGGGTGACCAGGCCGCCCGCAACCTCGCCATGGATCTGCAGGACGCCGGATCGACCGCCCGCTACCTCATCCGCGACCGCGACCGCGACCGCAAATACCCAGCGCTGTTCGACGCGATCCTCGCCGACGCAGAAATCACGATCGTGCGCAGCGGCATCCAGTCCCCCGCATGAACGCGATCATGGAGCGGTGGGTACGGACCTGCCGCCGAGAACTCCTCGACCGAACCTTGATCTGGAACCAGCGGCATCTCCTGACCGCCCTCCGGGCCTACGAGGCGTTCGACAATACGCATCGGCCACACCAGGGCATCGCCAACGCCAGACCACTCCAACCGCCGCCCGAACCAATCACCGACCCGGACCGGCTGACCCGTCTCACCGTCCGCCGACGCGACCGGCTCGCCGGCATCCTGCGCGAGTACGAACATGCTGCCTGACCAGCCCGGATGTATTTTCGGCAGGTACCCCTCCCCGGGCGCAGCTGTCCGACGGTGCGCTGAGCAGTGCCGCGGCCGAATGAGCCTGAATACCTTCCCGCCCGGCGGGAACTTTTCCCGACTTCCCGGGCCGGGCCGGGCCGCGCCGCCGGGATCGCGCCTGCGCTCTCGGGGAGCCTGGTCAGATCCTCGACCTGCGGTGATGGAGACTTCAGCGGGCTGACCGCGCCGGCGGCGCCGAGCCGCGTCTCGGGTCGCCCATTCGGATAATTGTGTGGATCGACCGTTCCCTCGGGGCCGGGCGGCTGCCAGGATGGTGAGCCTGATAGCCGTGAAGGCCGTGTGCGGGGGAGCGCGATGCTTTCGCAGTTGTTTGCTGGTGACGACCTTCTCGACCGCATCGCCCGCGGCGGCTCCGAACGCATCTCCCAGACTCAGAACGCCACCCACCCGGCCGTGCGGAAGGTGCAGGCGGCGCTGCTGATCTGGGATCACACCTGCCTGCCGGTCCATGGCGCCGACGGCACCTTCGGCGGGGAGACCGCGGCGGCGGTGCACCGGTTCAAGGTCGAGGTGCTCGCCGTCCCGCCCGCGGATCTCTTCGACGACGTCGGCCCGAAGACCGTCGTCCGCCTCGACCAGATCGCCGCCGCAGACGAGACCCGCACGGCCCTCGGGGTCGTCGCCGTGGCGGGCGCGGGGGTGGGCGAGGCCGGGATCGCCACGGCCCTCGCGGCCGTCGCGGCGACCGGCGGGCAGCTCCTGCTCGGCCTGGGCACCGCCGCGGCGGCCGTGACCGGTGGGCCGGCGACACTGCGGGCGCTGGCGGCGCTGGTGGGAACGGCGCTGGCGGGGGTGGTCACACCGGAGGACCCGCGGGTGCCGGACGGCGTGGACCCGGACACGGCACAGCTGGTCGGCGTCTGGATCTCGATGCTCGACCCGGCGTTCCTGCTCGAGGAGGCCGACCCGAAGCTGGCCGACAACGTGTCCGTCGACCTCGGCGGCTGCATTCCGGCGGCAGGATGAGCCACTTCCGGCCGCTGATCGGCCACATTCTGATCCAGGTGGTGGTCGTCGACGGGCCGCCAGGCACCTCGGCCCGGTTCGCGCCGGGCGAGAGCGCGGCCGCGCTGCGGGACGTGTACTCCGGCCTCGGGATTCTGCGCCAGCTCGGCCAGGACTGGGCGCGTGCGCAGCCGGTGCCGGTGCGCGAGATGTTCGGGTTCTCCGTCGACTCGACGACGGTGACGCTGTCGCTCGACCCACATGAACTGGAGATCGCTCCCGACGAGGTCCCGGCCAGGCGCGACGACGTGTGGCTCCCCCTGGCGGCCAGGGCGCTCAGGACGAAGCTCTCGCTGGGCACCGACGACCTCGCGAAGCAGATGGCCGAGCTGCGCCAAAAGCTGAGGCGGACGACGGTGTTCGGCCTCCGTGTCGCCGACGCCGCGGTCCTGTTCCTCACCAAGTACCCGGTTCACCACTCGGCCTGGGCGGTGAGCGAGGGCGGCGACTACGCCGTGGTCGGCATGTCCCCGGTGACCAAAAGCGAGCGGGACAGCAAACGGCGCAGGCGGGTGGTCGCCCACGAGCTGGCCCACCTGTTCGACGCGCCGGACGAGTATGGCCTGGGCGAGACCGGCCGGGTGATGTGCGAGGCCAGCGACAATGTCGGCTTCTTCGACACCCGGAATGAGAACTGCGAGTTCATCGTCGCGCCGTCCGCGGGCCTGCCCGCGGTTGTGAACCCGCACCAGGTGCCCTGTCTCATGAACGAGCTCGAGCTCATCGCGCTGTGCCCGCAGTCGCCCGGGCACCTCGGCTGGGTGGACGACGACCGGGACGGCGTGCTCGACCTGGCTCGGCCCGCCACCATTCAGCTGTCCACGCACGCGGCACGTCCCTTCACCGGCGTCGTCATCACCGGCAACAACCTCTGGGACACCCGGTCCATCCTGTTCAACGACGTGGAGACGACAGCGTTCGACCTGCGCGGGGCCAACCCGGATCTCCCGGTCAACCCGGCCGACCCGCTGCACGTATCGGTGAGCGTGTTGGTGCCACGAGTGCCAAACGGGATCTACACCGTGAGGGTGGTGACCCGCGCCGGCCCGTCGACCGGCTCTGTGGACGACACCTTCCTGCTCGTCGTCGACGACTTCCCGCAGCCGACCGGGGACCCGGTCGTGTGGGGGGTCGTGCCGCGCTTCGGCCGCGCGGGCACCACTGTCCGTGTGGTGGGGAAGGGGTTGGTCGGCGTCACATCGGTGACGTTCGGCGGCGTGCAGGCCGACATGTCGACATTCGTCCAAAGCCCACTCATCTTCCCCGACGAGGACACGTTCACGATCCAGGCACCCGCGGGGCCGGTCGGCACGGTCCCGGTAGTGGTGACACGCGACGACGGCGCCGCCTCGCCACCGTTCCCCGGGTTCGCCGATGTCACCTACCCACGGCCGACCACCGGCACCACCCCCACCCCCGCTACTACCCCCGCCCCGGCCGACGACGAGCATGGCCTGCTGCCCTCCGTCCTCCAGTTCGCCCGCGACCGGCTGGCAAGCCTGGTCAATACCGGCGCCGACGCCCTGGTCAACCTGCTCACCGGCGGTGCGGGAGCCAGCCCCGCGGCCGGCGGGGCGGGTTCCCACACGCCGCCGGCCCTTGCCGGCCCGGTGGCCGGGGCCGCAGGCTTCCCCGCGTTGCCGGCCGCCGCCGGCGCGCCGGCGCTGGCCGTCCCGGCCGCGTTGGCGCAGGACGTGGCGAACGACCTGGCGAAGGCTCGCGCCGAGCTGACCGCGGCCACTGGCGCCCCGACCAATGTCCTGGCGCACCTGGCGGTCGCGCTGGCTGCCCTGCGGTCCGCCTGCCAGCGCGCCGCCGCCGCGCTGCCGGCGGCAGGCACCGCCGACCAGGCGCTCGCCAGGGCGATCACGTCGGCCACCGCCGGACCGCGCGGGCTGGCCGCGCAGCTGCGCCTGCCGGCCTCGTGGCCGTGGACGGTCTCCGGCCCGGTGGCGCGCGCCGAGGTTCACGGGCCCGACACGCCGGTCGAGCTCGCCGGCGTGCTCGCGCTGCGGCGACCGGTGCTGACCGTCCAGTTCGACTGGGCGCTGCCCCGGCTAACCGTGACGCTGACCGCCGAGGCGACCGTCCGGTTCGCGGCGGACGCGCTGGTCGGGGCGCTGTCGTCGGGCGCGGGCGCGGACGTGAAGGCCACCCTGACGGTCAGGGTCGACTCGTTCGACGGCGTCGGTGTCGGCGGCGGCACCGCAACCCGGGTACGCCTACCCGCAACCGTCAGCAACGCCCTGCTGGCGCTGCGAGACCTCACGTTCGGTCTGCCCGAGCGGGACTTCGAGCTCGCCGTCGACCTGACCGGCAGCCTCGGCCCGGTGGCCGTCCACATCCAGGGCGCCGGAGTCATCCTCACCGTCGACCCCGCCGCGGCGACGCCCCTGGCCGTCAAGGCGCGCCCACCGGACGGTGCCGGCCTGGAGGTCAACGCCGCGGTGGTGCGCGGTGGCGGCTTCGCGGCCCGCCGCGGCAGCACCTACCACGGCGTGCTCGACCTGGTCATCGGCCCGGTGCGCGCCCAGGCGATCGTCCTGATCGGGACCGAGCCGGACTTCTCCCTGCTGCTGATGTTGTTCGCGCGGTTCGCCGCGCCGATCCAGCTGTCGTTCGGGTTCACGCTCAACGCCGTCGGCGGGCTGCTCGCCGTCAACCGCGGGCTGTCCAGCGACGCCATGATCGCCGGCGTCGGCGACGGCACGGCCGACGTGCTGCTGTTCCCCGACGACCCGGAGCGCGTGGACGCGGGGCTGCTGGAACGGCTGTTCCCCGCCCGGTCCGGCACGGTCGTCGTCGGCCCGGCGTTCGAGCTCGGCTGGGGCAGCCCGATCTCGTTCCTGACCGCCAAGGTCGGGGTGTTCCTGCAGCTGCCCGCGCCGAAGCTGGTGCTGCTCGGCGCGCTGCGGGTGGCCCTGCCGAGCCCCCAGGCACCCATCGTCGACCTGCGGGCCGGCGTCTACGGCGAGATCACCCCGGAACGTGCGCTGGTGCTGGTCTCGCTCGCCGGGTCGCGCATGGCCGGGTTCACCCTCAGCGGCGACCTGGGGCTGCTGTTCGGCTACGGCGCCAACCCCCGGTTCGCCGTCTCCGCCGGCGGGTTCCACCCCGGCTACGCCGGCCCGCCGGAGCTGTCCGCCCTGCGCCGGGTGACCGTGGACATGTCTCCGCCCGCGCTGCTGACCCTGCGCGCCGAGGCGTACGTCGCGCTGACCAGCAACGCCTTCATGTTGGGCGCCCGGGTCGAGGCGGGAATCGACTTCGGGGTCGCCGACGCGCGCGGCTACCTCGCCTTCGACGCGATCGTGCTGTGGGCGCCGTTCCACTTCGAGGTCGACATCCGCGCCGGCATCGCCGTCCGCGCGCTGGGCGAGACGTTCGCCAGCATCGCGCTCGCCCTGCACCTGGAGGGCCCGGGCCGGTGGGTGGCGCACGGCACCGCCACCCTCCAGCTGTCGTTCCTGCCGGACATCGACCTCGAGGTCGGCCCGCTGACCTGGGGCACCAGCGCCGACCCGCCGCCGCCGCTCGCCTCGCCGCTGGCGGTGCTGCGCGCGGAGCTCGCCCGCCCGTCGGCCTGGGAGGTGCTGCCGCCGGACGGCGCCGAGCACCTGGTCACCCTGCGCGACGCCACCCCGGCGGCGGGCAGCCTGTTCGCCCACCCGCTCGGCGGCGTGGGCGTCCGCCAGCGGGCCGTCCCGCTGGGCGTGCGCATCGACCAGCTCGGCGGGCGGCCCGTGAGCGAGCACCTGCTCACGCTCGGCCCGCCGACGCTCGCGGGAACCGCGGGCGCCACGGCCACGGGCGCCGCCCCGGTCACGGACCTGTTCGCGCCCGGCCTCTACCTGAACCTGACCGACGAGCAGAAGCTGTCCCGGCCCGCCTTCGAGCCGTTCACCTCCGGCGCCCTGGCCACGGGGCTCGGTGCCGCCCGGTTCGGCACGGCGAGGCAGACCGACTACCGCTGGGAGACCGTCTTCCCGCACCGCGCCGACCTGCCCACCGTGGCGGGGGACGCGGCGCAGCTCACCCAGAAGCAGGCAGCCCAGGCGCTGGCCGCGAGCCCGGTCGGCCGGGCCGCGGCCGCCAACCCGTACCGCGTCGCCGGCACACCCCTGGCCCCGATCGGAGACATGCCGTGACCGACGGCCCGCTCGTCGCCTCGCCGGCGACCCCCGACGTCCCGTTCACGCCCGGCGACGTGGCGCTGGCGGCCTACACATTCCTGTCCTACGTGCGCACTGGACTCGCGGCGGCGGTCCGCGACCCGGCGGCGGGGGCGCTGCGCGCGACGGTCGAGGCCGCCGTGCCGGTCCTCGCCGACGGCGCGGCGGCGGGCGACGCCCGGGCGCGGCTGGCGGTCCGCGGCCCGGCCGACGTGCTCGCCCTCGACGCCCGCCAGGTGGTACGCGCCTACCCGGCGCCCGGCTCGCTCGGCGTGGACCCGAACTACCTGGCACACGTCGAGTTCGACCGGCCGGACCTGCCGTGGCTGTTCACCCCGTTCGCCCCCGCGGCCGGTGGCATCGGGCTCGCGCCGTGGCTCGCGCTCGTGGTCCTCGCGGACGGGTGCTACGAGGCCCAGGCCGGCCGGCCGGGGTTCCCGCCGGTGGTGCGGGCCCGCTGCTCGGAGCTGCAGCCGCTGGACAAGGGGTGGGCGTTCGCGCACGCGCAGGTGCTCGGCCCGCGCGGCGACGACGCGTCGGTGGCCCGGCGGCTGACCGACGAGTACCGGCTCACGAACCTGTCCCGGCTGCTGTGCCCTCGCCGGTTGCTGCCCGGCCGCGGCTACCTGGCCTGCGTCGTGCCCGCGTTCGACGCCGGCCGGCGGGCCGCGCTCGGCGAGCCGGGCGAGACGGGCTGGACCCTCGGCCCGGCCTGGACCCGCCGCCCCGGCGACGCCGACACCCAGGTCGACCTGCCGGTGCTGTACTCGTGGTCGTTCGCGACCGGCCTGGAGGGCGACTTCGAGGCGCTGGCCGCCCGGCTCGTGCCCCGCCCGGCCACCTGGCCGCTGGACCGCCGGGTCGACATGTCCGCGCCGTGGCCCGGCGCCGCCATCGACACCGGCCGGGTGCAGCTGGTCGCGGGGCCGCTGGTGGCGCCCTGGCCACCGGACGCCGCGCCACCCGGCTGGTCGGCGCGGGTCACCGAGGAGCTGCGGGCCAGGCTGAACGAGGCCGCCGACCGCGCCGACCGCGAGCCGGCGCCCGGTGCGGTCCCGGTCGTCGGGCCGCCGCTGTACGGCGGCGTGCACGCCGGCCGCAGGCGGGTGCCGGCCGGTACAGCGGACGACTGGTTCAGCCAGCTGAACCTGCGGCCGGGCGACCGGATCGCCGCCGGCCTCGGCGGCCAGGTCGTGCGCCGCGACCAGGAGACGCTGATGCAGGCCGCCTGGACGCAGCTGGGCGACCTGGAGGGCGTCAACGCGCTCCTGCGCGGCGCCCAGGTGGCGCAGGCCGCCGGCGCGTCGCTGTACCGCCGGCACGTCACTCCGCTGCCGCCGGGCGACCTGGTACAGCTCACCCGGCCCGTCCACGGTGTCGTCACCGCCAGGGACACCGCCGGGCCCGCCGTCGCCCAGCCCCCGACCGTGACCGAGGACCTGGCCCGCTCCACCACCGCCGAGGCGGCTGCCACCCCGGCGTTCCGCCGGCTCGCGGGCCGCTACGGTGTCCGCCCCGCCGGCCCCACCAGTCCGGCCGGCCCTGCCAGCCCTGGCGCCTACCTGACCGGCCCTGGCGGCGCTCTGGCCGACTTCCGGCGCCGGTACGACGACAGCTGGATGAGCCGGATGCCCCTGCGGGCCGCGGCGGCGGTCAGCCCRGCCGCGGTCGAGCAGGCCACCGGCCAGCCCGGCGCGGGTGCCGGGACCGTCTTCGAGCTCGCGAGACAGCTCGCCACCGTCGACACGCTCGCCGACGCGATGACCAAGGCCGTCCAGCACGCGCCCGTACTGCCGGAGGTCATGTTCGTCTTCCCGCTGGAGCAGTGGGTGGCCGAGCGCAACCTGAAGGCCGTGCAGGCCGCCGTGCCCGCCGACCCGGCCGCCGAGCACGACCGGGCCACGGCGTTGCTCGCCCCGCTCGCGGCGATCGCCAAGTCCGCCGATCCGGCGACCGCGCGGGCCGCGGCGAACGACCTGCTGCCGCTGGCGGACGCCGTCGACCGGGGGCCGGCCCCGGCGGCGCTCGCCGCCGCGGCGCGCGAGAGCCTCGACAAGCGGACCCTTGTCCAGGCCGTGACGACGAACGGCGGCGACCTGCTCGGCACCCTGGGCGTGGCCGAGGTGGCGGAGGTGGCCAAGGTCAGCGCCGATCCCCCGCTGCTGGTCGCGGCCATCCGTGAGGACCAGGCCGCGCTCGCCCAGGCCGCCCAGGACACCCTGGACCTGCACGCCTTCGAGGTGGCCGCCGCGGCGCTCGTTGAGCCGCCCGTCAAGATCATCGTGGTCGGGACGGAGGGTCCCACGACGTCCGGCGAGGTCGTGGTGATCGACACGGCGACGCCCGGGGTGGACGCAGGAGCGCCCACCCCCCCGACCGGCGAGGTCACGACGACCAGCTCCACCCTGGCAGCGGAGTCCCCGGCTGCCGAGCCGGCCGGATACCTCGGGGCCGAGGCGGGCGAGCCGGACGCCGCCCAGCCTGTCGCCTTCGACGACGGCGGCGACATCGATCTCGGCGGGATCGACCTGGGCGGCGGTGGGATCGACGTCGGCGGTGGCGGGATCGACGTCGGCGGTGGCKGGATCGACGTCGGCGGTGGCGGGATCGACGGGGGCGTGGTCCTGATCCCGGTCATCGACCCGGCCCAGGTGCTCGACCAGCTCGACCTGCCGGCCGAGCAGCTCGCGGGGCTGGCCGGCGGCAACCCGGACGAGGCGGTGCTCGCCAAGCTCGCCATCGGCTGCCTCGACGAGAGCCAGCTCGTCAACGCCGCGCGGGAGTTCCTGCCCGACGACATCCTCGCCGGCCTGCTGGGCGGCGGTTTCAGCGTCCCCGGCGCCGAGCGGCTGGCCAACGGCTGCTTCGAGGAGCCCGACCTCTTCCCCGACCCGATCGTCGAGGCGGTGCTGGCCTGGCTCGCCCGCAAGCAGCTGCCCCCGGACGACGTGCCGGACCTGTGCGGCCTGGACACCGACATGCAGTTCTTCATCAACAACTACCTGCACGTCCACCAGCCGCTGCCGACCATCCAGCCGCCGCAGGAGGCCGTCGACCGGCTGCGCCGGCTCTACGGCCAGCTGGTCGCGCAGACCTGGCCGGCCACCCCGCCGCGGCCGGCGGCCACCGTCGACGTGCCCCATCTACTGGCCCAGCTCAACCCGGCGGTCACCGTCCCGGCACAGGTCCGCGACCGGGTCGGCGAGCCGCCCGAGTGGCTGCCGGACGGCTGGCTCGACAGCTCCCAGGTGCGCCCGCTGGTGGCGGCGCCGGTGTTCACCCGGCCGATGTACCAGGCGCTGCTCGACGCGGACCCGTCCTGGCTGCTGCCCGGCTTCGACAGCGTCGCCGAGCCGGACCTGGTGACCGTGGTCGCCGCCAACCCGCGGTTCGTCGAGGCCTTCCTGGTCGGCCTCAACCACGAGATGTCCCGCGAGCTGCTGTGGCGCGGCTATCCGTCCGACCCGCGCGGTACCAACTTCCGCAGGTTCTGGTCGGGCGAGGCCGACGAGCTGGCGGCGCCGGTGCACGCCCTGGGCGGCGGGCCGCTCGGCTCGCACCTGGGCGCCGCGCACGCCCGGATGCTCGTCCTGGTCGTGCGCGGCGAGCTGGTCCGCCGCCACCCGGAGCTGCTGGTCATGGCGCTGCGCTCGGACAGCCTCGACGCCGCCGGCCGGCCGGTGTTCGGTGGGCACGGCGCCGTCGCGCCGATCGTGTTCACCGAGCACCGCGCGCCCGACATCCTGCTCGTCGGCTTCGAGCTGGCCGCCGCCGACGTGTCCGCCGTCGGCACCGGCCCGACGCGGTGGTGGTTCGTGCTGGCCGAGCACCCGTCGGCCCCCCGCTTCGGCCTGGACGTCTACAGCGGCAACCCCCACCCCGCCGACCGCGACGCGCTGGCCTGGAACCACTTCACCCTCACTGGCCAGACCCCGGCGGGCGACGGGTTCCTCGACCCGGTGCCCACCGCCGGCCCGGCGTCGCTCGGCTGGGGAAAGGCCGCCAGCGACACCGCGCACCTGCTGCTGCAGGACCCGGTCCGCGCGGTGTTCGACGCCTGGGACCTCATCCGCCCCACGTTGGCGAAGGGCTGAGCGCCGTGCCGAGTTCACCGACCGCTCCCGGCCGCCGGCCGCTCGTGCTGCTGCCCGTGCGGCTCGAGACCCGGTACAGCGCTGACGGCACCCGGCTGCGCGTGCGCGTCTACCCCGACGACGTGCACGTCGACCAGCTCGACCGCCCGCTCGACCAGGCCGAGGAGGATGCCGGCGCCGACTACTGGCGCAAGCTGTGGCGGGGCGTGCCCGTGGCCGAGGCGCGCGCCGGCCTGCGCGGCGCGGTCCGCCCGGACAGGGCCTCCTGGGTCGCCACCGCCATGACCCCGGCGAACCCGTTCGCCCGCCCCCACCCGCCCGCGCCGACGCCCGAGCCGCTGTTCCTGGTGGCGGCGGGCATCCCGTCCTCGCCCCCGGTGGCCCGCGGCCTGCCCGACCGTTTCACCGGCCGGCTCTTCCAGGCCGGCGAGCTCGTCGCCACCGGCGAGGGCGGGCCGGTGCGCCGGCCGCTGGTCCTGGGCCCGAGCCGCGGTGGGGCGCTCACCGCCGCGGCCGGCCTCACCGTCGGCGCCGGCGCGGAATGGGTGGTCGACTTCGACGCGGCCGTCGCCGCCGGGATGGCGTTCACCATCCCACTCGGCGGGCACACCGGCCCGTTCCGGCTGCTGGTCTACGGCGTGCGCGACGGCGACGGGACGACCGAGCTGACGGAGCTGCTCACCGCCCACCGGCACACCGGCGGCGTGGAGCTGCTGGCGCCGGGGACGCCGACCAACAACACCGAACGCGACCGGTCGGCGTGGCACCGGCGCACCGTGCCCACGCCGCCGGACGGCACGCAGGCGCCGCCGGAGCCCGACGCGGACGGGCCGCTGCTGGCCGCCGCGCTGGGCATCGGCGCGGATGCCCTGGCCGGCGTCGACGGCGCGGACCAGACCGACCAGCGGCTCGCCTCCGCCGCCCACGTCGCGCTGTGGCCGGGCACCTGGGACACCTACCTCGACGCCCTCGTCCAGGCGACGCCCACGGGCCTGACCATGGGCGAGGCCACCCGCGCCCAGCTGCGCGCCACCTTCGAGGAGGTGGTACGCGGGCGCGGGCCGCTGCCGGCGCTGCGGATCGGCCGGCAGCCCTACGGCGTGCTGCCGGTGGTCGACACCGGCGGGCCGACGCCGGTCGCCGGCCCGATGCCCCGGCTGGAGCCGACCCTGGCCAGGGCCCGCGGCCTGCTGCTCGCCGGCTCCGACGCGCCGACGGCCGCCAGCAGCCTGCTCGACGTGCTCGGCACCGCGCCGACGATGATCGGGACCCGGATGCGCGCCGGCCTGCCCGACCTGGACGCGCTGCTGGACGCCCTGACGTTCTACGACCCGCTGGGCGACGACCGACCCAAGTACAACAACGAGGTCGTCATGCGCGACATCCTCGCCAAGGACTTCGGGCTGGACTTCGGCCGGCTGGGCTACATCAGCTTCGGCAGCCTCACCCGCCCGCTGCTGCTCCCGCTCGTCGCCGACGGCGACGCCGTCGACACCGGCGCCGACGGTGACGACCGCTACGGCGACCGGGAGTTCGTCCGCCGGATGCTGGCCGGCGAGCACCGCACGATCTCGACCGTGCTGCAGGCGCTGCTGGAGATGAGCCTGGAGGCGCAGCGCCGCCACCAGCGCTTCGCCACTGGCGGGGACCAGCCGCTCTCGGCGGCCGGCGTCGACGCGATCCTGGGCTTCCGGATCGACCAGCTGCTCGCCGGCCGGGACCCGACGCTGGGCACCGCCGTCCGCCAGGCGCTCGCGTCGCCCAGCCCCGACGCGCTGCGCCGGGCCGCGGCGGCGCTCGGTGACTCGTTCGGCCCGGCGGACGCGAGCACGCTGGCCTCCTACCAGCCGCTCGCCGGGCTGCGCACGTCGCTGCTGCAGGTCGCCGACGCGCGGGAAAGCGAGACGCTGCTCGGCAAGGCGTTGGGGGTCTCGTTCCTGGTCGGCTACGACCAGTCGCGGTTCGCCCAGGCGGCCCAGGAGCTGGCCGACGCCCCGCTGGAGCAGCGCCGCCTCGCCGTCGCCGAGGCGCTCGACTGCTGCTCCCACCGGCTGGACGCCTGGCTCACGTCGCTGGCCACCACCCGGCTGCGCGGCGTGCGCGCCACCGACCCCTCCGGGCTGACGCTCGGCGCGTACGGCTGGGTCGACGACCTGCCTGGCCCCGGCGCTCCCCGCCCGCCGCGCGGCGGGTACATCCACGCGCCGAGCCTGGCCCAGGCGACCACGGCCGGCGTGCTGCGCAGCGCGAGCCTCGCGCACCAGGGCCAGGCGTACGACCTGGACCTGTCCAGCGGCAGCATCCGCACGGCGACGTGGATCCTCGACGGCGTGCGCGCCGGCCAGCCGCTGGGCGCGGTCCTGGGCTACCGGGTCGAGCGGGCGCTCCAGGAGGGTGGCCTGGCCCGGTTCGTCCCGACGCTGCGCAACCTCGCCCCGCTGGCCGCCGGCGCCCAGACCGGCGGCGGCGCGCCGGACGGGATCACCCGCGCCGGCATCCTCGACGGCGTGGCGCTGCTCGGCGTACCTCGCGCGCAGGTGCACACCGCGCTCGCCCGCCGCCCGGACAATCCGTTCCTTGCCGGGCCGTGGACCGTCAGCACGGACGAGACCGACGACGTCGACGCGGTCCTCGACGACGCCGCGGCCGCCTACGACGCGGTCGCGGACCTGTTGCTGGCCGAGAGCGTGCACCAGCTGGTCACCGGCGGCACCGCCCGGGCGGCGGCCACCCTGGACGCGGCCGGCGCGGGCGCACTGCCCCCGCCGGAGCCGGAGTTCACGCGCACCCCGACGACCGGCGTACCGATCACCCATCGCGACATCGTCCTGCTGCTCGCCGGCGCCGGCGACCTACCGCCCGCGGCGGGCTGGGTGTCGCGGACCCCGCGGGCGTCGGCCGAGCCCCGGCTGGAACGCTGGCTGCGCGCGCGGCTGGGGCCGGCGGCCGGCGTCCCGGTCGCCGGGGCGGTCACCCTCGACCAGCTGGGTGTCTCTGCCTCCGACCTGGTGTACGCCTGCGGCGACGACGCGTCGCTGGCCCGGCTGCTCACGGCGGCGGCACCCGCGGGAACCGCCGGGACGATCACCGCGACGGTCACCGGCGGCGCGCTGGCCCCACCGATGCGGCGGCTGGTCCAGCATGCCCGGGCGCTGCGCCAGCTGCTGGCGGCGGCGCGCCTGCTCGCCCCGGCCGATCTGGCTGCCTCAGGTTCCGAGCCCACGCACACCGTCGACGTGCAGGACGTGCGCCCGCGGGTCGAGGCGGCGATCGCGGCGCTGGCCACCGCCGCGAACGGTGACGCCGCCGCGCTGGTGTGGTTCGGCATCGATCCGGCAGGCGCCGACGTCGCCAAGGCCACCGCCCGCCAGCGCGTCGAGAAGGCCAGGGCAGCGACGGCGGCCGCGACGCCGGACTGGGCCGCGGCAGCGGCGGCGGTCTTCGGCGACGAGTTCCGGCTGCTGCCCCGGATGTCACCGGTGAATGCCGCGGCGGGCGACCCGTTCGTGCGCCGGCTCGGGCGCGTCGAGGCGCCGCGGTCCCGGCTCGCGCGCTTCCTGCGCGACGCGGCCAGCGTGCGCCCGTCCGTCGCGCGGCACACCGAGACGCTGCTGCACCTCGACGCCTCGCCCGCGACCGCGGCCGCCTACCGGCTCTCCGTCGGCCAGTTCGGCGGCGCGGCCGCCGGGCAGCCGCGCACCGCGGACGCCACGTTCTGGCTGAGCCTGGAGTTCGGCGCCGGCCGCCCGCCTCCGGACGCGCCGGCGACCTGCGTCGTCGTCGACGTCGGCGACGGCCTGGTTCTCGGTGCGGCCAGCGGGGCGCCGGCCGCACCGGTGACCGGCCTGGTCGTCGACGAGTGGGTGGAGGTCGTGCCGCGCGGCGGGCCGGCCGGCCAGCGCCTGGCCAGCGGGGTCGCCGTCCACGCCGACGCGCCCGACGCCCGGCCGCCACAGGCGATCCTCATCGCGGTCTCCCCGGACGACGCTCACACGGCCGCCGACCGGCTCGACGCAACCCTGTCCCAGACCCTCGACCTGGCGAAGCTGCGGGCCACCACGCTGGAGTTCAGCGCCTGGCTGGGCCGGGTCCTGCCCGCGATGCTGTTCGCCAGCTTCTCGCTGCGCAACGAGCGGGTGCTGGACCTCCAGGCGCTGGCGGAGCGCGAGCTCGACGTCCCCGCGCCGTTCGTCGAGGACATATAGTGCCGCTCCCGCAAGCGTTCCCACCCACCACGCGCACACCATCGCAGCCAAAGATCTGTCAGACGGTGCGCGTCGCCGGCGACGCGCACCGTCTGACAGATCTTCTGGACGTCGTCCTGGTGGGAGTGGACGTCGCCATTGGCGGCCGCGGTGGCAGCCTGCTGGCGCCTCGCCGTGCCGACGCCGTCGGCTTCGCGGGTGCGTCGAGCTGATCCCTGTTCGCGGCGGAACACCGGACAGAAACCCGAGATACCGGAGAGAGGCGGGGCTGTGGACGAGTGCGACGGCGCGCGGGTGCGCCCCGTGCCGGACGAGTTCAAGGAGGTCTTCCTCAGCGACTCGCCCTCCTGGGTCCGACTGGAGCCGCAGTCGGTGTCCGGCGACCCGAGCCCCGGCATCGAGGCACGGGTCCACGACCCGGCGTGGCTGCTGGCCCGGCAGTGGCAGCTCGGCGAGTTCCGCGGCGAGGACTCCGGCAGCCCGGTGTCGGTCATGGCAAGCTGGACGTCCATCCCGGTCGACGGCTGGCGCCCAGGCACCGGCGCCGGCACCGCCGCCGCCGCCACCAGTCCCGCGGGCGGTGGCGCGCCGATGCGCCCGCTCGGCCCGGGGGACCTCCTCGAAGCGGCCGTGGAGAGCGAGCCTCACCGCCCGCCGGGCCTGCGCGCGCGGTTCGACGCGGGCGCCCAGTTCCTGGCCGACCTGGCCGAGGCCGGGTTCGGCGCGGCCAGCCTCACCGCCGCGGTACTCGCCGCCTGCCGGATGCCCGACCCGCCCGCCGACCCGTTCGACCCCGGCGCGTCAGTACTGATGGACGTGTTCGCCGACCGGGTCCCCGACGGGGAGCGGATCGCGGCGGCGCTGGCGGCGCCCACCCCGCCGCCGTGGCTGCCTGCGGCGGCAGCGGCCACGGCCGCCGCGTGGCTACGCTGGTATCGCGGCGGCGACGAGCCCGGCTGCTGGATGCCGGCCCGGCTGGAGTACGCCTTCGACCTGTCCGCCGGCCCGCACCGGCTGACGGCGCCCGCGTTCCCCGGCGGCCGGCCCGACTGGTACCACCTCGGCCACGTCTCCACCGCGCCCGGCGGCACCCCGTCCGCCACCAGCACACCCGCGAAGCCGGTGTGGGCGACCCCGCTGACGTTCCCCGGTCAGCCGGTCGACCGCTACTGGGAGTTCGAGGACGCCCAGGTCAACGTCGGCGCGCTGGAGGCGGCGCCGCACGACCTGGCCCGCCTCGCCCTGGCCGAGTTCGCGCTGGTCCACAGCCAGGACTGGCTCGTCGTCCCGCTGGACGTGCCGCGCGGCGCGCTCACGATCATCGACCGGCTGAGCTACACGACGACCTTCGGCGAGACGATCGTGGTGCCCCGCGCCGACGAACGCGGCCGGTTCCAGCTGTTCGAGGTCGACGCTCTGCCCGGCCTGCTCGTCCCGCCGGCCGGCCCGGCCGTCCTCGAAGGCCCGGCCCTGGAGGAGGTCGGTTACCTGCGCGACGAGGCCGCGAACCTGGCCTGGGCGGTCGAGCGGGTCGTGACCGGCCCCAGCGGCCAGCCGCGCCGCCGCACGGACGAGCCACCGCCGCCGGCGCCGACGCCGGGTACCGAGCCTGGCGCCGAGCTGGACTACCTGCTGGCCACCACCGTGCCCGGCAACTGGGTCCCACTGGTGCCCACCCGCCGCGCCGACGCCACGATCGAGCTACGCAAGGGCGAGCTGTCCGGATCGTCCGCAAAGCCACTCGGCGTCCTGCTCGCGCCGGGCCAGCCGCTGGCGATCTTCGATGAGGAGGTCCCCCGCGAGGGCGTCACCGTGCGCCGGGTCCCCGTGCTCGCCCGCCGCGCCGACGGCCGCTACGCCCGCTGGATCGCCCGCCGGGTGACCACCGGCCGCGGCGAGGGCACCAGCGGCCTCACCTTCGACACCGCGACCCCCCGTAGGCCTTGAACGCCCGCCGGCGTCGGCCGGCGAGCCCTCCTTTCGGCCGAACGGATCAAACGCCGGCCCGCCGCCGGCGGCCTAATCAACGAATACGAACCAGCCGCCTGGAACCGCAGATCAACCCCGATGGCCGAGTTCTGGCACCCAACAGGCGCGGGGTCGCGTGCCGCAGCCCGCCCAGAATCAGCCCGATTCAGCCTGGGCGCCGCATGATCAGCTCACGACGACGGGGATTTAGGTAGCTTATTTCACGAGCGCGGACCTGGGTCAGGCCGGCGATGGTAACGGTCCCGATGCAGTCCGCTCGGCGAGCGATTTGCCCCCTGAGCTTGGCCTGTAGCGTGCCAAAACTCGATCTGGGGGCGTGACCTGCGGTTTCGCTGCCCGGTCAAGCGGCGCGGTGGTACTCGTTGATGACGCCGCCCAGGACCTTGCGGCGACGGATCGGCCCGTGGAGCGGTGTGACCGGGTCGTGGTTCGGTGGGCGCTGGTCTCGTCCTTGATGAGGACGATGATCGTTGAAGTGGCGGGCGTACTCGCCGAGCACGGCGGTGGCGTGGCGCTCACCGTAGAGAAGGAGCCGGTCAGTGCACTCCTGGCGGACCGAGCGGATGAACCGCTCGGCGTAGCAGTTCGCCCGCGGTGTCCGCGGCGGAGTCCGCAGGACCTGGATGCCTTCGGAGTCGAAGACGTCGTCGAACGCCTTCGTGTATTTCGCGTCCCGGTCGCGGATCAGGAACCGGAACGCGTCGAGCCGCCCCTCCAGGTCCATGACCAGGTGGCGTGCCTGCTGGGTGACCCAGGCTCCGGTCGGGTGAGCGGTCACGCCGAGGATGTGGACACGACGGGTCTGGATCTCCATCACGAACAGTGCGTACAGCCGGCGCAGCGTGATCGTGTCCAGGTGGAGGAAATCCGTGGCCAGCAGGCCGCTGGCCTGGCCCTTGAGGAAGGTACGCCAGGTGGTGTCGGCATGGCGGCGAGGCGCTGGGCCGAGGCCTGCGCGGGCGAGGATTCGACGGATGGTGCCCGTGCCGATCCGGTGACCGAGGCCGAGGAGTTCTCCTTGGATACGGTGGTGCCCCCAGGTGGGGTTGTCTCTGGCCACGCGGATCACCAGCGTTCGCAGTTCCTCGTCCACCGGCGGGCGGCCGACCCGGTGCGGGTAGGTCCACCGTCGTCTGGCCAGGCGACGGTGCCAGGCCAGCAACGTCGCCGGGGTCACCAGCCGGCAGGACCGGACCTCCCGGGGCGACAGCCGGGCCAGCGCGGCCAGGACCGCACGGTCGGGCCAGGTGAACCGAGGCTGGCCGACCTGGCGACGCAGCACGGCTACCTCGTGGCGCAGCACGAGCAGCTCCGCCGTCCTTGCCGCATCGCTACGGGTGAGCAGGACGAGCCAGCCGAACACTCGCACCATGACCAAGTACACCAGCCGCAGCCCCATGAGGACGATCATGCGCCACGGGGCCGAGCGACGAACCCGCAGGTCAGCAACCCGAAATCGAGTTCTGGCACGCTACAGGGTCCGCCGCCCGTTCGGCCCCGGCTGTTCGTAGGTAACGGAGCTCTCTCAGTCGGGGTGCGCGAAGGCCGACTCGAGCGGMGGCAGTGTGGCGCGGGCGTCGTGGCCGGCGAACCACAGCCCCATGACGAAAGCTGTCATCGCCTCGACGTATTGGGCCCGGTCGAGGCCACCCGCGTCGACCGGATGACATCCCAGGTCTCTGACCAGCTTCCCGACCGTCGCGAGCGCATCCGGATCGTCGCCGCACAACGGCACCGTCAGCGGTCTCGCGTCATAGGAGCGCTCACCTCCGCGCCAGATCTCGGCGGCGAGCATGCTGAACGCCTTGACCACGCGCGCGTCGACCGCGACCTTTGCGACCCGTTCGGCGACCGTGCACATGGCGAGGGTGAACGAGTTCGGCGCCGCGGTGAACGCATCGGCGGCGAAAGCGTTCGTACAGTCGATCAGAGGACGGCGGGCGAACGCGCCGTCGGCCGCTCCGGCGGCAGTCAGCGCATCCGTCGCCGCTTCGCCGGGCACCGCGAGCAGGATCACCTCGCCGAAGGCGGCCGCTTCACGCAGGTTCCCGGCCGCCGCCCGTCCGCCGAGGCGCGCGGCGAGTGTGGCAGCACGCTGTGGTGAGCGAGCCGTGACAAGTACCTCGTGCCCGGCCTCCGTCCAGCCGGCACCAAGCGCCTCGGCCATCGCGCCGGCGCCGATCGTGGCAATTCGCACAGCATCTCCCTCGGGGCTGTCATCTCTGTCGTTCTGGCGAAACGCGGGATCACGGGTCGCCAGAACGACGCTAGGAAAGCCGATACGCACCTTCGGGTGCCTGTCGGTCGATGAGACTGAACGACATGCGTTCCGAGTCGGCCGCCTCCGAACACGTTCGCCTCCCGCCCGCCGAGTTCCCGCCGTACGGGGACTTCGCCGCGGACTGCCCGGCACGGGTGGCCCTAGACCTGTTCGTCAGCCGCTGGACCGCGGTCGTCGTCTACGCCTTGCGCGACGGCCCGAAGCGTCCGAGCCTGTTGCAGGCCGAGATCGGCGAGATCAGCCACAAGGTGCTCACCGACACGTTGCGCCGCCTCGAACGGGTCGGACTGATTCGCCGCCACCGGTACGCCGAGGCCCCGCCACGAGTCGAGTACGAACTGACCGAGCCGGGCGTCGACCTGCTCGAACCGATCTGCGCGCTCGGCCGCTGGGCCTTCCGACACGCCGACACGGTCGTCGCCGCCTCACTCCGCGACGACGAGTTCGAATGACGACGCCTCACCGCGAGGCCTGAACACGGCACGACAACCAGCACACGCGATGGACGATCACGCGGCGCCGCGGAGCTGCCGGTCTCGACGACCCCGGCGTGAACCTCTGCACCCAGCGGTAGATCGTCACGTGGTCGACGTCGATGCCGCGTTCGGACAGCAGCTCCTCGACGTCGCGGTAGGAGAGCCCGTAGCGCAGGTACCACCGCACCGCCAGCACGATCACCTCCGGCGGAAACCGGAAGCCGGCGAACTCGGAGTCCGCAACCACGGGACGGACACGCCGACGATGCACTACTCGATCATGCCTGACCGGGCGGCTCGACCGCTGGGCCCGGCCATGCATTAGTGCCCAGCGAACTCCCAGAACGATGACCTCCGGTGGGAACCGGAAGCCGGCGAACTCCGCGACCGGGACCGGCGGACGAGGACGGCAGCGAGCCACCATCCGATCATGCCTGGCCGCCGGTCCCGACCACCGCATCCGCGAACGCAAYAGACATCAGCGGGCGGGGCAGAGAGCGAACATGTCCAGCAGCGCAATGTTGTAGAGAACGGCTTGGTCGGCTGTCGAGTTACCTAGGTTATAGCGCTGTCCCATGGAAGGCGTGACTATCTTCCAGCTGGCGGCCATATCCGAGCAGTCAGACTCGCCGTCGCGGAGGATCTGCGCGTCGGTCTTTCCGTCGGCGACCTCGGGAAACTCTTGGCGAAACTGGCTGACATACGCGGAGGTGTCGTCCGGGTCGCCGGTCCCAGCTGTCGGGCTCGCTGGCACGTACGTCGTGACGGATGAAGGTGTCGGACTCGCGGCGGAGGTGGCGACCGGTGTGTCCGCGGGTCTGCATGCCGCCAACGCCGTGATGGCCACGCCGAAGAGGATGAGTCGCCGATACATGATTTTTCCTTTCCGCGCCGTTCGCTGCGCGGACGCATGGTCTCGACAGCCGACTGGCATGTAATGCGGGCAGAGGGCCCGGCAGAGAACCGGTGCTGGGATTTCGGCTCGGAGGTCCGGTTGTTGTGTACGAGACGATCCTGTCTCGCTGAGGCCTATCCGACGTCCTGTATGTGCCGACAATCCCGGCTACCGCGCCCGTGGTACTCCAAGCCGGCTCAGCCGTAGCCGATGGCAGCGCCGGGATCCGGTGACGGAGACCGTTGGCAGGTGACGTTGGTTTCGTCGCGGAGCCGGGCCGCCGACCGTTGCGCACGGGTCGCGCGGCCCAGGCATCGGCGTCCCGTTCGGCCCATCAGGGGCCGCCACCGGATGCGAGGAGGGCGCATGCGAAGAGGTTGGAGCGAGCCAGCCGGAGCAGGCGGTGGGTCGGTGTACTGCGCTGGTGGTACGGGGGGATGACATCGCCTGGCGGATGTGCCGGGCTGGCTTCCGCGGGACCGTGAACTGCCAGATTTGAGCTCTTGGGAGGCAGTTCCGTGTCTGTTCTTGCCCGGTGGTGTGCTCGCCATCGTCTTGTCGTTGTGGGGGGGTGGGCTGGGATTCTCGTCGTCTTGGTCGGCCTGGTCGTCGGGATGGGATCCAACTTCAAGACCGTCGCTGACCTGCCGAACAGTGAGTCGGCCCATGCTTATGCGCTGCTGGGCACGTCGGCCGGCTCGACCGAGGTCGGCCGGATCGTCTGGCACACCTCCGGGCAGGCGGTGGATGCGGCCGAGGTGCGCAGCGAGGTCGCCGGCATGCTGACGAACGTTGCGGCGCTACCTGGTGTCAAGGCCGTTCAGAGCCCCTACGCGCCCGGCGGCGGCGGGCAGCTCAACGCGGGCCAGAACACCGCCTACGCGCTCGTCACCGCGACCGACGACGTCAAGCTGGACCAGGTCGAGAAGGCCGCACAGTCGATCGACGGCAGCCGGCTGCGGGTCGAGATCGGTGGGCAGGCGTTCGCGCCGCAAACCAAGTCGGGTGGAATCGCGGAGATCGTCGGCATTCTGGCGGCGCTGGCGGTTCTGCTGCTGATGTTCCGATCGGTGTGGGCGGCGGCGCTGCCGATCGTGACCGGCGTGGCTGGGGTCGTCGTCTCGCTGCTGCTCGTCATGGTCGGTTCGCACGTCGTCGACCTGTCGAGCGACTCGATCACGATGGGGTCGCTGATCGGTCTGGGCGTGGGTATCGACTACGCGCTGTTCATCGTGAACCGGTACCGCAAGGCTGTCATGGGCGGAGCGTCGGTCACCGAGGCGATCGTGCAGGCCGTGACCACCTCCGGCCGAGCCGTGATCTTCGCCGGTCTGACGGTGATCGCCGCTTTGCTGGCGATATTCGTCGTCGGCATGGGCGTGCTTACCGGGATGGGCCAGGCGGCGGCGGTCACCGTGTTGTTCACCGTGCTGGCGGCGATCACCCTGCTGCCCGCGCTGCTGTCCGTCCTCGGTCTGCGTGTGYTGTCCAAGCGCCAGCGCCGCCTGCTGCTGGCCGGTGAGACCTCGGAGGTGTTGTCCGGGACGAGCACCGAGGCCGGCCTACGCCGTACCCCGGCCGGCCGGTGGGCCCGACTGGTGACCCGCATGCCGGTGCCGATGGCCGCACTCGCCCTGATTCTGCTGGCCGCGCTGGCGGTCCCGGTGCTGTCGATGCGGGTCGGCGAGGCCGATGCCAGCAGCGACCCGACCGGCTCGGCCTCGCGCCAGTACTACGAACTCATGAGCCCCGCGTTCGGCGCCGGCATCGACGCCACTCTCCTTCTGGTCGCCGAGACTCCTGACGCCAGGTCCACCCAGGCGCTGGACGCGCTGGCCAACGAACTGCGCTCGGTGCCGGACGTCGCCGCCGTCTCGGCCCCCACCCCTGCCCGTGCGGGGCTCGAGGTCATCCAGGTCACCCCGACGAGCAGCGCCGGGGCCAAGGCGACCGTCGACCTGGTCGGCCACCTTCGCACCGACGTGATCCCGGCCGCCGCGAACGGCAGCGACCTCCAGGTGCACGTCGGCGGCAAGACGGCCACCGACATCGACATCGCGCACGCGCTGATGAGCAAGCTGCCCCTTTACCTGGGCCTGGTCGCCGTGCTCGGGTTCCTGCTGCTGGCGTTGGCGTTCCGCAGCCTGCTGCTGCCGTTGGTCGGCGCCCTGAGCAACCTCACGACGATCGTCGTCGGCCTCGGCGCGATCACTGCGATCTTCCAGTGGGGCTGGGCCAGCAACCTGCTCGGCGTCGGGGACGGCGCGCCGATCTCCTACATCGTCCCCATCATGATCGTCGGCGTGATGTTCGGCCTCTCGATGGACTACCAGGTGTTCCTGGTCAGCCGCATGCACGAGGAGTGGACCCACACCCGCGACAACACCCGGGCGATCCGCGTGGGCCTCGGCGAGACCGCCAAGGTCAWCGGAACCGCCGCCCTGATCATGCTGTGCGTCTTCTCCTCGTTCGGATTCAGCGGCCAGCGGATCGTGGCCTGCATCGGCATCGGCTTGGCGCTCGCGGTCATCGTGGACGCCTTCGTGGTCCGCATGGTGCTCATTCCGGCCCTCATGCGGATGATCGACGCGCGGGTGTGGGCCTACCCCCGATGGGCCGACCGCATCACCCCCCACCTGTCCGTCGAGGGAGCCGGACCCCAGGAGCAGGCGGACACCGACTCCGCACGGGTCCTCGCCGAGGCCTCATGACCGAAATGGATCGACCCGCTCAGCGGAAGTGCGGGCGTTCGCGGCAGCGGCTGTCGCTCCGTCGGAGCCTTCCCTGAGCGGTGTCGAAGCTGCGGCGTCCGAGCTGATCCATCTCGCTCGGAGTCCGGGCTGCACCAGGCGTCGCGGCCAACCCGTGGATCCGAGGGCGTCGCTGTGCCGTGATTCCGGAACAATAGACAGGAAGCCTGATTAAGTGGGCGATGGCGGTGAACGTCGAGTCGCAGGTCGAGGCCACGGCGCCACCGCTGGCCTCCGCCTTGCCGGCGTCCGTGCGGCTGCAGGCGGAGGGCCAGGTCCTCGTCGTGACACCTGCCTGTCCGCATAAGCGAAATACCCTCGACGACGCGACCATCCACGGCCTGGAACGGGTGTTCCGGGAGGTCGCTCCCGCCTACCGCGCTGCGGTCCTCGCCGCGGACGGCGATCATTTCTCGGCCGGCCTTGACCTTCATGAGCTCGCGGACCGCGATGCCTTCGCCGGCGTAGCCCACTCGCAGTTCTGGCACCGCGCCCTGGACGCGATCGAGGGCGGCCCGATCCCCTCCGTGGCGGCCCTGACAGGCGCGGTCGTCGGCGGTGGGCCGGAGCTCGCGGCGGCGTGCGCCACCTCCGGGTCGCCGACCGCTCGGCGTTCTACGCCCTACCCGAGGGACAGCGGGGGCTCTTCCTCGGCGGGGGCGGGTCGGTGCGGCTTCCCGGGCTCATCGGCGTGGCGCGGGTCATGGATCTCATGCTCACCGGCAGGCGCCTGACGGCGGACGAGGGCCAGGCCGCGGGCCTGACGCAGTACGTGGTCGAGACGGGCACCGTGGGCACCGCGGCACTCGACCTCGCGCGGAAGATCGCCCGTAACGCCCCGCAGGCGAACTTCGCCGTGCTGCAGGCCCTGCCGCGCATTGCGCCGGCCGTGTGGGGTGCAACTAGTCGGTTAGGGGCGCTGAGCTGCGCGAACAGCGCGTCGGGGATCATGCCGGGTTATGGTGTCGATGGTGATGTTCTTGCTGGTGCGCAGGCTGCTCGGCGTGGTCGGCCTGGGTGCGCGGCCTGACGAGAAGGACGTCGAGATCGCGGTCCTTCGCCATCAGCTGGCCGTACTGCGCCGTCAGGTCGCTCGGCCGCGGTACACCTCATCTGATCGGATGCTGCTGGCCTCGCTGGCTCAGCTGTTGCCCCGCCCGCGCTGGTCGGCGTTTCTCGTCACGCCTGCAACGCTGCTGTGCTGGCATCGAGACCTCGTCCGGCGCCACTGGACCTACCCGCAGCAGCGTCGTGGCCGGCGTCTCGACGATGTGGTCGCGCAGCTGGTGCTCCGGCTGGCCCGGGAGAATCCCCGCTGGGGCTATCCGCGGATCGTCGGCGAATGCCGCAAGCTGCACGTCCAGGTCTCGGCGACCTCCGTGCGCAACATCCTGCGCCGCCACGGTCTTGGTCCGGCGCCTCGTCGCGGTGGCGGTCCGAGCTGGTCGCAGTTCCTGCGCGATCAGGCCCGGGGCGTGTTGGCGTGCGACTTCCTGACTGTCGACACCGTGACGTTGACCAGGCTGTACGTGCTGTTTTTCGTTGGGCTTGACCGCCGCCGGGTCTGGCTCGCCGGCGTGACCGAACACCCCAGCGCCGCGTGGGTCACGCAGCAGGTGCGGAACCTCGTCTACCACCTCGGCGACAACGGCGGTGGGCCGTACAAGTTCCTGGTCCGCGACCGGGACACCAAGTTCGTCCGCGGCTTCGACGGCGTCTTCGCGGACGAGAGCATCCGGATCCTAAGGACACCGGTCCAAGCGCCGAAGGCGAATGCCTTCGCGGAACGCTGGGTCCGCACCGTGCGCGCTGAGTGCCTGGACTGGTCCCTGATCTGGAACCGGCGCCACGCCGAACAGGTCCTGTCGACCTACGTCGAGCACTACAACACCGCCCGACCCCACCGCGGGATCGACCTCGACACGCCCGACCCGTCGACACCGGCCGGTGATCCGACCAGCCCGATCAGACGCATCGACCGCCTCGGCGGCCTCCTCCACGAATATCAGCGAGCGGCCTGATCAGCGAAACCGTCCATTTGCACCCCTCAGAGCGATCAGGTTGTGGCGCCAGCGCAGCACCGTCTCCGCGCGCACGAGTAGCCGCAGGTCGCGCAGGGTTGGCCGCGGCAGCGTGTGCAGGAGTGCGGCGAGCAGGGCGCGGTCGGCGGGCTGGAGCTGGATCCGGTGGCCGTCGAGTTGGCGGTGCAGCACGGCGATCTGGTGTCGCAGGGTGAGGATCTCGATGTCCTTGTCGTGATCGCTGCGGGGCAGCAGGCGCAGCAGCGCGAACGCGTTCGTGACACCGAGATAGGTCAGCCGAAGCACGATGAGGTGGCATCCTCGCGCAGCCACCGGCCCCGACGGCTGCGGCCACCCTGACCAGGGCGGATGGCATTATCGGCACACACAGCGTTGCGCCGTCGGCCAGTCGGCCAGTCGACCCAGTCCGGCACCCGTCGTCGTGAACGTCCGTACTTCGCCCCGCCGACCGCCCCCACGCCCAGGCAGCCGCACCGCCGCCACGACCGTGTCCCGGTGCACATCCAGCCCTGCGACCCGGCCGATCAGCACATCCATCAAAGACCAGCTCCGTCCCCTCGACCCGCGACCGACACAGACCGCCCGGGGAGGACCTGTCACCAAAGATTTTGAGGTACGCGCTCATGGCAGCAGGACAGGATTCCTCAGGACCTCCGCGCCACACTGACCTACGGGCTCACAGCACCAAGGCGCCACGACGTCGGACCGGACGGCGCCACCGGGCTCATCAGGACAGGGGGCCGGCGCAAGCCGGCATGATCACTGGGTGGCCGCGTCGCGCGGCTACCCAGAATGGACCCCGCCGGTGCTACTGGAGCGGCTCGCCGCACCAGTAACCGTCCTTATTGAGCGCGGCGGGCGGTTGCATCGTAATGAATTGATTGCCCGCCGAGTCGACCTTGACGAAGATCCGACAGAGCGTCGGTTGCTTCGGCTTGGTGAGATCGGTCGGCGCTGAGATGCCACCCGCCGTGTAGTCGGTTTCCTTGCGGAGGTTGGCGATGAATGCCTGGCGGGTGGGGCAGGTACCGGCGCGTTGCAGGCCCGTGATCATCTCGTCGGCGGCGACATAGCCGGAGACTGCCAGTTCGTCGGTCGGGTCCGAGACCTCGGGGGCGTAGGTGCTCATCACCGTGCGATAGGCGATCATGGGAGGAGACGTCAGAGGCGCGATGCTGGACGGGATCGACATCCCGGCCATGTCGGTGCCCCGCGTCGCGAGCAGGGTCGCGTTGTAGCCGCTGGAGTTCAGGGCGACGGTGAAGTTCACTCCGAGTTGTTTGGCGGCCGAGTAGATGTCGATGAACGGCTCGGGCTGGGCAGCGCCGATAAGCGTGTCCGCTCCGGACTGCTTCAGTTGTTGGGCGACGTGCGTCGTGTCGGTGACGTTCGCGACGTAGGTGACCGAGCCGACGACCTCGATACCGCGACTTTGCAGGCTCGGCGCGAGCTGCGCCGCGAGGGTCGCGGAAGTCGAGACCGTCGGGTCAATGAGAATCATTGCCTTGTGGCCACCCGCGGCCTTGACGAAGTCCCCATAAATCGTGGAGCCGCCAGTATTGAACAGGTTGCCGGAGTGAAAGATGTTCGGGTAGTCGCTGTAAGCGACGCTCGTGGCGGTTCCGGTGACCGGCACGCCCTGCTGGGCTAACCAGGGGGCGGACTTGTCCAGCGCGATCGAGGTCGTGATGAGACCGAAAACCTTCTGGGTGTTGACCAGGTCGTGCGCGACTACGGAGAAGGTCTCCGGCTCGGACTGGTCGTCGCGCCACTCGAGGTCGATCTGGCGGCCGTTGATGCCGCCCTGCGCGTTCTGCTGGTCGACGCGGGCCTGCGCGCCGCTGCGGGCGTCTCTGAAAGCGGACGCGACCCCGCCGGGCCCTGTGTCGGGGTAGATGTAACCGATCTTGATGGAGTTGGCCGTCACGCCTGGGGCGTTGATCGGGCAGGCCGCGGCGCCTGTCGCGGGCGGGTGCGACTGTCCGCACCCGGTGAGGGCGACAGGCAACCCGATCAGTGTTGCGGCGACCGCCGCCGTGGTCGTCCGCACCCCTATACGTTGACGAGTCATCAGGTGTCCCCTCGATCGGATGATCCACATGAAAAATGAGAGTCGACTCTAACCTTGTACCGTGCCAGAACTCGATTCAGGGTGTTGAGCTGCGGTTTCGCTGTTCGCCGTGGCGGTGGATGATCGTGGGTGTGGTGGTGCGGCTGGTGTATCTGGTCACGGTCCGGGTGTTCGGTTGGCTCGTCCTGCTGACCCGCGGCGACGCGGCGACGCGGCGAGGACGGCGGAGCTGCTGGTGCTGCGCCAGGAGGTCGCCGTGTTGCGTCGCCAGGTCGAGCGGCCCCGGTTCAGCTGGCCCGACCGTGCCCTCCTGGCCGCGCTGGCCCGACTGCTACCCCGGGGACGACGTGTTCGCCTCCGAAGGTGTTCAGGTCGTTCGGACGCCGCCGCGGACACCACAGGCGAACTGCTACGTGGAGCGGTTCATCCGCTCCGTCCGCCAGGAGTGCACCGACCGGATCCTTCTCTACGGCGAACGCCACGCCACCGCCGTACTCGACGACTACGCCCGCCACTTCAACGACCACCGGCCACACCAAGGACGAGACCAACATCCGCCGCACCACGACCCGGCCGCCGTCACACCCCTCGACGGCCCGATCCGCCGCCACAAGGTCCTCGGCGGCGTGATCAACGAGTACCACCGCGCCGCCTGACCAAACAGCGACATCGCTGGTCACGCCCCGGATCGAGTTCTGGCACGCTACAGGCACCTGCGGACCGTCCTGACCGAATACACAGCCCACTACAACGGACGACGACCCCACCGCAGCCGCGATCTCCGACCACCCCGGCCCGATCACCCCGTCACAGACCTCACCACCAAAAGGATCAAGCGCCGACCCGTCCCCGGTGGACTGATCAACCAGTACGAACCAGCCGCATAAAACCCCAGGTCAACCCCGTGACGCAGTGCTGGCACCTCACAGGATCCAGCATGGTGCACGTGACCCAGATCGTTGAGGGACTGCGGATGTCCCCCTGGAAGTCCTGCTGGTGCTCGGCGCGGTCGCCCTGGTGGTGGCGCGCTGGCTCCCCGCGGCTGCCCGTCGGCCACTGACGTTCGGCTCGGTGGCAACCGTCGCGCCCTCTGGATTGGTGCTGGGCGTGGTGGGGCTGCGCTGGCAGGTGGTGCCGGTACTCGTCGGCGCGGCTGCGGCCACCTCGTTCGCCCTCGCTCCGCTACTGCCCCTACGCGATGACCGCTCGCCGCGCCGGGCCCCGTGGTGGCTCGCGCTGCCGGGATCGGCGCTGTGCCTCGGTCTGATCGCCTCGGGCCCCGCGACGGCCTGGGCACTGCCCAGGCCGGTGTTCCCCAAGCCGTCGGGGAGCTCCGCCGGGCTGCCCGGTTCGGCGCTTCTGTAACGCCTGTCCGTCAAGGGCCGTGCGCACGGAGACGCCCAGGAGGTGCGGGTTGAGCGAGGGCGAGAAGGAGAGCATCAGTTCGGGCTTGAATGGCTCATTGGGCCTGTCCATGTCCGGTGAGCATGTCGATCAGGCTGTGGGGTGCGTTGTCGTCGAAGAGGAGCTCGTGAAGGTGGGCGCCATCGGTGGCAGCCGCGGCGCTGCGGGGGAACAGGGCCTGCTCGTATTCGGTGAGCGCGGCCTCGACATCATCGGGGTGCGCGGCGATGGCCCTGCCGAGTTCGGCTCCGTCGTACATGGCCAGGTTGGCGCCTTCGCCGTTCGGGGCCGAGAGGTGGGCGGCGTCGCCGAGCAGGGTCGCCCCCGGTACCCGGTCCCACCGGTGCCCGATGGGCAGGGCGTTGAGGGTGCGCAGGACCGGCGCGGTGTCACTGTCGGTGATCAGAGCGGTGAGCTCCGGCGCCCAGCTGTCGAACTCCTGTGCGATCCGCGCGGTGGCCACGGCGGAATCGGTGAAATCGATACCGGCGAACCAGTCCTGCGGCTTGGTGAGCGCCACGTAGGTGTGGAGGGTCCCGCCGCTCTCCCGGTGGGCCTGGATCCCCTTTCCCGGCGCGAGCGCGAACAGCGATCCGCCGCCGACCGCTTTCGCGCTGGCGGGGTGCCGGGTGTCGCCGTCGAACAGGTAGGTCTCGATGAACGACCTGCCGACGTACTCGGGTGTGGCGTCGGAGAGCAGTGGCCGGACTCGTGACCACGCGCCGTCCGCGCCGACCAGCAGGCTCGTGACGACGGTGGTGCCGTCGGCGAAGGTCACCTCGTAGCGGCTGTCGCCGAGGGCGCGGACGCCGCTGACCTTGTGGCCCCACCGGACGGTGCCGGCCGGGAGTGAGTCGAGCAGGATCTGTCGCAGCGCGCCGCGCTGCACCTCGGGGCGTCCACCCGTGCCGTCGTCGGGTTCGTCGAGCAGAACGGTCCCGTCCGCGGCGAGGACCCGTGTCGCCTCGTGGCCCTCCAGTATGAGGCCGCGGAACTCCTCGATCAGGTCCGCCGCCCGCAGAGCTGGTTGGCCGTTGTAGTCGTGGATGTCGAGCATCCCGCCCTGCGTACGCGCCGTCGGGGAGGGCTCCGCCTCGTAGACCGTGGCCGGGATGCCGTGGACGTGCAGGACGCGGGCGAGCGTGAGGCCGCCGAGTCCGGCGCCGATGATCGTGACGGGGGTGCGCATCGTGACTCCTTCGGGATCGAGGCCGCCCGGTGAGGTTCGGCCAGTCTCTCTGGTATGTCGTTCCAAGATTGGAACAGGGCTCCATATTGGAACGCTGCTCCAGGCATGTCAAGATGGCGGCATGGCAACGCGGACGCGCCGGTCACAGCGGCGCACAGAGGCGCTCTCCCGCGAGCGCATCGTCGAGGCCGCCGTCGAGCTGCTCGACGCGGCCGGCGAGGGCGGCCTGACCTTCCGGGTGCTGACCGAGCGCCTCAACACCGGGCCCGGGGCGATCTACTGGCATGTCGCGAACAAGGGCGAGCTACTCGGCGCCGCCACCGACGCCGTCGTCGCCGCCGCTCTGGCCATCGAGCCCGCCGAATCTCCGCACTCGCCGCAGGACGAGATCCGCGCCGTCGCGCTCGGCCTGTTCGACGCGATCGACGAGCATCCGTGGCTCGCCACGCAGCTCTCGACACAGCTGTCCCGCAGCCCCTGGGGGTCGGTGACGCCGCGGATCCTCGAAAGCATCGGGCGGCAGGTCCGCGCGCTCGGTGTGCCCGAGGGCAGCTGGTTCACGGCGACCTCGGTGCTGGTGCATTACATCCTCGGCGCCGCCGGCCAGAACGCCGCGAACGCCCGCGTTGTCGGGCCCGACGTGGACCGTGCCGAGTTCCTCGACTCCGTGTCGACGGCATGGGAGGAGCTCGACCCCGACGACTACCCGTTTACCCGGGCCGTCGCGGACCAGCTGCGCGACCACGACGACCGCGAGCAGTTCCTCGCCGGGATCGATCTCGTCCTCACCGGCGTCACCGCTCTGCACCCGCCCGGTGGACAGGTGTGCACCTCGTCCGCCACCTGAGCCTGAGGCCTTCAGCTCCCGGCCGTGCCCCGGCCACAGCGGTAAACCTGTCTGCTCAGAGCCGAAAAATCTGCTCCCGCTGCAGTAGACATCGGGCCCTGCGCCGGGTAGCTTTCCTCTCGTAGGCAAGAGAGTCCATGGTCGCGGCAGACAGGAACTGTCGCGAGCGGGACGGCGGCCAGACGGGCCGCCGAGCACCACCGTGAAAGTTCGGCGGTACCCATAGACAGCGAAAAGCGAGAGGAGCAGACGCCACCAGGATCGCCCGGGCGATGGTCTAGCCCGCTCGGGCACCGCAGACCCCGGATTGGAAGGTGGTTCCCGGTCACGCATACGCGATCTCCGCGCACCCTCCCTCTGAGGCGGCGCGGACCCAGGAATCCGGCCCACCTGGCCGGTAGATGGTGTTGAACCCTTAGGGCCCTGGTGCCGTCTGGCACCAGGGCCCCTTCAACGTGTCCCGAGAGGTGCAGTGACTCCTGGAACCACCCGCAAACCGGCCGACAGCCTCGACGACGACGACTACCCCGCCTACACCGTGGGCCGTGCGGCCGACATGCTCGGCACCACTCCCGCCTTCCTGCGGGCCCTCGGCGAAGCCCGCCTGATCACTCCCCTGCGCTCCGAAGGCGGCCACCGCCGCTACTCCCGCTACCAGCTGCGCATCGCCGCCCGCGTCCGGGAGCTCGTCGACGGGGGCACCGCGATCGAGGCCGCCTGCCGCATCGTCATCCTCGAAGACCAACTCGCGGAAGCCCAAAAGATCAACGAACAACTACGCAACAACCAGCCAGCCGGTCAGCCTTGACCGTCGAGCCGTCCTGACGGACTGACAACAGGAAAGCGATCCGCCCGGCTTGGCCGTCGATGTCGCCCGTGCAGAGAGTGGATGGCGACATCGACGACCGGCCGCCGTACGTGATCATCGTGGGCGACCCTTTGACCTGCGGCTTCGCTGTCCGCCGAGATGGCGGATGAGCCGGGTAGCCCCGGCGCATTGCTGCGCCAGGGCTCCCTCAGAACCCGACGTGCGGGTCGTCCCCGCATCGGGCTCAAGCCGCGTCGCTCGGTGCTTCCTCCGCGCTGTGGGGTGCGGATCGCACTGCGCCCTGGTGTCGCGCGCAGTCGGTGTGGACATACCGGTGTTTCGTCCGGCTACTGCTGAGATCGTGCACCGGTTGGTAGGTCATCCGGGCTCCGAGGCCGGCGAACCACTCCGTCCTGGGGGTGCAGGTGGACGGTCAGGGGCGCTGATCTGGGCGAATGGTCGTCGGGGACCATGACGAGTCATGGTGTCGACGGTGGTATTCCTGATGGTGCGCAGGCTGCTTGGCATGGCCGGCTTGGGCGGGCGGCCGGACGAGAAGGACGTCGAGATCGCCGTCCTGCGCCATCAGATCGCGGTGCTACGTCGCCAGGTCGCCCGGCCGCGATACTCGCCGTCCGATCGGATGCTGCTGGCCAGCCTGGCCCAGCTCCTCCCCCGCCCACGCTGGTCGACGTTTCTCGTCACCCCCGCAACCCTGTTGCGCTGGCACCGCGAGCTGGTCCGGCGTCACTGGACCCACCCGCAGCGGCGTCACGGTCGCCGGCTCGAGGACGCGACGTGCAGCTCGTGCTCCGGCTCGCCCGAGAGAATCCCCGCTGGGGCTACCTCAGGATCGTCGGAGAATGCCGCAAGCTGCAGGTCCACGTGTCGGCCACGTCGGTCCGCAACATCCTTCGCCGCCACGGTATTGGCCCGGCCCCCCGCCGCGACGCAGGTCCCAGCTGGTCRCAGTTCCTGCGCAGCCAGGCCCGCGGCATACTCGCCTGCGACTTCCTCACCCTCGGCACCGTCACCATGGCCAGGCTGTACGTCCGGTTTTTCGTAGAGCCCGACCGCCGCCACGTCTGGCTCGCCGGCGTCACCGCCCACCCCACCACCACCTGGATCACTCAACAAGCCCGAAACCTCGCCTATCAGCTCGGCGACAACGCCGCCGGGCCGTACAGGTTCCTGATCCGCGACCGGGACGCCAAGCTCGTCGCCGGCTTCGACGAGGTCTTCACCGACGAGGGCATTCGGATCCTCAGGACGCCGGTCCAGGCGCCGCGGGCGAACACCTTCGCCGAACGCTGGATCCGCACCGTCCGCGCCGAGCGCCTGGACTGGAACTTGATCTGGAACCGGCGCCACGCCGACCAGGTCCTGTCGACCTACGTCAAGCACTACAACACCGCTCGACCTCACCGAGGCATCGACCTCGACACCCCCACCGCGCAGACCCCGACCGGCGATCCGGCTGGCCCGATCAGACGCATCGACCGCCTCGGCGRCCTCCTCCACGAATACCAACGAGCCGCATGATCAAGGCTCCGACCGGTGAAATCGCACACTTGCACCCTTCAGGCTCGCTTGACCGCGTTCACGTCCCGGTTGAACTCTCCTGACGAGACGATGGTCATCGTGACCACTCGCGGTGAGGTCCCCGATCGCAATCGTGTATTTTTGACCCGAAATGCCGCCCGGCGGCGATGGCCGGCCTGACCGTCCCTGCGCGGGGTACCGACGAGGCCGGGGTTTCTGGAAAATGAATTTTGTGATCAGGGTGCCGGCGAGCCAGTGTTCATACCACGCGGCAGTCCAGCTCCATTCGATGAAGAGGGCGTGGTAGACCTCCGGAGGCGGATAGTATCTCGCCAGATATCATAGTTGCACTCTGACGAAGCGAGCAGAGATATGAATTCTGGCGTGGTCGAGACGACTGTGCTGATCGTCGGCGGCGGCCCGGCTGGACTGACCGCGTCCCTCCTGCTGTCCCGCCACGGCGTCGACTCCGTGCTGATCGACAAACGGCTCGAGGCGTCGCCGCTGCCCCGGGCCCGCGGCGTGCACTCCCGAGCGATGGAGATTTTGCGCGTCTGCGGTGTCGAACCGGACCTGCGCGCAGTGGAGCTGCCGATCACCCCGGGCGCGGAATGGCGAGTCGATCTGGCGAGCCCCCCGCTGCACGAGGACGTGCCGTCACCCGGTCCCACCACCGTGAGCCCGTGCGAGGGACTGGCAGTTTCGCAGGACGTGTTCGAGGCGGTCCTGCGAGACCACGCCCGCAGCCACGCGCACGCGCGGCTGCGCCCGGGCATGCTGCTGGACTCGTTCCGCGCAGTGGAGGACGGTGTACAGGCCACTGTCGTCGAGCAGGCGTCCGGATGTCGCGTCCAGATCCGGGCCCGATGGATGATCGCTGCCGATGGAGCCCGCAGCGGCGTACGCCAGGACCTGCAGATCGGCATGAACGGGCCGGACGACCTCGGCCAGCAGAAGATGATCGCTTTCCGGGCCGACCTGAGCGCGCTGACCGGTCCTCGGCCGCGGGGGATCTACTTTCTCGCCGCCGCTGGCGCGGCGCTGATCTGGACCCACGCCGACGATCGCTGGGTGATCAACCAACCCGGCCCCATCGCCGCCGGCGAGGATCCGGCCACGGTCGTGCAGCGGATCCTCGGCCTTCCCGACCTGGCCGTGCAGGTAACGGCCACCGGCCTTTGGACGGCCGGCGCCCAGTCGGCCGACCAGTATGCGCAAGGCCCGGTCTTCCTGGTCGGCGACGCCGCGCATCGCTTCCCGCCCGTCGGCGCGACCGGGGTCAGCGCCGCGATGCACGACGTGCACAACCTTTCCTGGAAGATCGCCGCCGTCGTCCGCGGACATGGCGGCCAGAGGCTGCTGGACAGCTACGCCGTCGAGCGGGAAGCGGTCGGGCTGCGCAACGCCGACGAGACTGGCGCTGCCTGGGCGCGGGTCTTCGCCGGCAGCGGCGCGCCGTTCAGCGGACGCGGCCTGGCTCAGATCGACATGGGCTATCAGTACACGTCGCCGGTCGTCGCCGACGACGGCAGCCCCGACGCCGACCCGCCCGGTGCCGACTACCAGCCGACCGCAGCCCCCGGCTGCCGGGCGCCGCATCTGTGGCTGGCCGACGGCACGTCCACCATCGATCTGTTCGACCAGCGCTTCGTGCTGCTCACCGCAGAGCCTGGCCACGTCTGGCGCGACGCCGCCGCGCGCACCGCCGGGGCGTTCGTCGACAGCCGGGTCGTCGCCGAACCGACCTGGCCGGGCCTGTATGGCGTCGCGCCCGACGGGGCGGTGCTCGTCCGTCCCGATGGACATGTCGCGTGGCGCAGCCGAGCCGCATCCACCGATCCGTCCGCGGACATCCAGACCGCTCTCGCGACCTGCACGGGAAGCTGAGCCGCCGCACCTGTGGGGTTCCAGAACTCGGCCACCTGCGTTGAGCTGGGCTTTTACGCGGCTCGTTCGTATTCGCTGATCAAACCATCGAGGACGGGCCGGCGATTGATCCGTTCGCTGGTCAGGTCGGCGATGGGGTGGTCGGGCCGCGGCGGCTTGAGATCACGGCTGCGGCGGGGTCGTCGCCCATTGTAGTCGAGCGCATATTCGGCCAGGGCGGCCCGCAGGCGCCGTTCGCCGAAGATCAGCATGCGGTCGGTGACCTCGGCCCGAACCGTGCGGACGAACCGTTCCGCGTAGGCATTTGCTTGAGGAACTCGAGGCGGGATCTTCACCGCGGTGATGCCTGCGTCGGCGAGGACTGCGTCGAACGAGGCGGCGAACTGTCCGGCGCGGTCGCGGATTAGGAAGCGGAACTCGGTTGCCTGGTCCCCAAGGTCCATGAGGACGTTGCGGATCTGCTGGGTGGTCCACGGCCCGTCCGGGTGGGCGGTGACGCCGACGATGTGGACGTAACGGGAGCCGACCTCCATGACGAACAAGCAGTACAGACGCCGCAGCGTCACCGTGCAGTCCACGTGGAAGAAGTCAACGGCCAGCGTCGTCGAGGCCAGGGATCGTAGGAACTGCCTGTAGCGTGCCGGAACTCGATTCGGGTGCCTGGCCTGTGGTTTCGCTGTTTGGTCAGGCGGCCCGGTGGTACTCGTTGATCACGCCGCCGAGGATCTTGTGGCGGCGGATCGGGCCGTCGGGGGGTATGACGGTGGCTGGGTCGTGGTTCGGCGGGCGCTGGTCTCGCCCTTGGTGGGGCCGGTGGTCGTTGAAGTGGCGGGCGTAGTCGTCGAGCACCGCGGTGGCGTGGCATTGCCCGTGGAGGAGGATCCGGTCGGTGCACTCCTGGCGGATGGAGCGGATGAACCGTTCGGCGTAGCAGTTCGCCTGTGGTGTCCGCGGCGGCGTGCGCACGACCTGCACGCCCTCGGAGACGAACACGTCGTCGAATGCCTGAGGGTATTTCGCGTCCCGGTCGCGGATGAGGAACCGGAACCGGTCGAGGCGTCCGTCCAGGTCCATGGCCAGGTGGCGTGCCTGTTGGGTGACCCATGCCGCGGTCGGACGGGCGGTTACGCCTAGGACGTGGACACGGCGGGTCTGGATCTCCATGACGAACAGCACGTACAGCCGGCGTAGGACGATGGTGTCCAGCTGGAAGAAGTCGGTCGCCAGCAGCCTGCCGGCCTGGGCTCGCAGGAAGGTACGCCAGCTGGTGTCGGCCTGGCGGCGTGGCGCCGGGCCGAGACCCGCACCGGCGAGAATCCGACGTACCGTGCCCGCGCCGATCCGATACCCCATGCCGAGCAGTTCGCCCTGGACACGGCGATGACCCCACGTGGGGTTGTCGCGGGCGAGGCGGATCACTAGCGCCCGCAGTTCGTCAGCCACTGGCGGGCGGCCCATCCGGTGCGGGTAGGTCCATCGTCGGCGGACCAAGCGGCGATGCCACGCCAGCAGCGTCGCCGGGGTCACCAGCCGGCACGCCCGAACCTCCCGCGGCAGCAACTGGGCCAGCGCGGACAGGAGGGCCCGGTCGGGCCAGCTGAACCGGGGCCGCCCGATCTGGCGACGCAGCACCGCCACCTCCTGGCGCAACACCAGCAGCTCCGCCGTCCGCGCCGCGTCGCCGCGGCTGAGCAGCACGAGACAGCCGAACACCCGCACCATGAACAAGTACCAACCGCAGCCCCATGACAGCGATCATGCCCACGGCGCCTGGTGGCGAACCCGCAGGTCAGCGGCCCGACATCGAGTTCTGGCACGGTACAGGCCGGGGCCGTGCGTCCTCAAGGCGGTAACCTCGCGCAGGGCCCAGGGTCGAGCCTTGTTTGGTGATCTGCGACGGCGTCACCGCGCCGCGGCTTGGAGCGGGCTGGGCGACAACCCGTCATCCGGGGCGGGCGGCACGTGGGGGAACAGTTCCTGGAAGGCGCCCTGCGTGATTCGAAGACGGGTGGCGGGGTCGAGATCGCCGACGAGCTCATGAAGCGTTCGCTGAGTGTGGCCGAAGGTGCCTTCGATGTGTGGGTAGTCGCTGCCCCAGCACACGTTGCGCCAGCCCATCGCCGTCACCGCGGCGACGGCCGAGCGGTCGTGCTGGAAGGACGCGTAGATGTTCTCGTACAGGTATTCGCTCGGGAGCCGCCGCAGGCGCGGGTGGACGGCCGACGCGTGCTGCCGGTATGCCTCGTCGAGCCGGTCGGCGACGAACGGACCCCAGGTGGCGCCGCCCTCGGACACGATCGCCCGCAGTGACGGATGCCGGTCGAACACGCCGCTGGCGATCAGCTTGGACACCGCCCGCTGGCCGCCGTAGGTCGTCTCCATGTAGTTCAGCAGCGCGCCTCCCGGGCCTCGGTAGTAGGTGCCGTTTCGGGCGGACGCGTCATGCGGCTCGCTTCCGATGTGAAACCCGATCACGAGGCCGGTCTCCGCGAGGGCGGCCCACAGCGGCTCCCACGACTCGCGATGCCAGTCGTCCCCGTCGATCAGCGGCGTGACCGGCAGGGAGGCGGCGTGGTAGCCGAGCCCCGCGGCCCGCCGGACCTCGGCCACCGCGGAGTCGACGGTGAGGAAGGGGATCGTGGCCGCGCAGACGTAGCGGGGCGAGAAGCGCTGGTACTCGATGGCCCAGTCGTTGATCGCCCGGGCACCTGCCGCAAGCAGTTCCGGGCCGCGGATCGACGAGGTCCACATCCCCAGCGACGGGTAGATCAGCTCGGCCCAGATGCCCTCGGCGTCCAGGTCGACAAGCCGCAGCTCCTTGTCGTTGGCGCCAGGCGCCCGCTCGGGGACGGACAGGCCGTTCGCGTCGATGAGCTTCGCACCGGGCCGGGGCATGCGACGGCGGAACTCCTGCCCGTCGACGTGGATCGTCTCCCAGCCGCCGTCGGGGTCCTTGACGCTGCGCGGCATCCGCGCCGCGAGCGATGAGGGCAGGCTCCGGTCGAACAGATCGTCCGGCTCGACGAGATGGGAGTCACCTGAGTTGGCCCAGATCTTCTCCATGGTTCATGCCTCCTAAGACAGCACCAGTCGACGCCGGGCTGGAATCCGGCGAACACGTTATTAGGTCGATGGCGGCGAGCCGGCTAGCGAGGTCGAAAACGAAGATGAACTCGAAGTCCGCCTGCGCGGCGAAGTGCTCGTCGACGCGGGTGTCGCCGATGTGCACGAACCGCTGGCAGCGCCAGGCCGCGCGGACCGCCGTGAGCTCGTGCTTGCGGCTGACGAAGTCGGGCACGATCCCGGCGCGAGCCCACATCGCCGACTGTTCGCCGAGGGTGCGGTCGGAGCAGCTACCGATCACGTAGCCCCGCGCCCGCGCCCACCGTACGAAGGCCAGTCGAAGTGGTCCGGCGGGGTCGCCCGTCTCGAGGGTGCCGTCGATGTCGAAGCTGACGAGCGTACGAGCCTCCATCGCCGCGCTCAGTCCGTACGCAGCATGACCGCCGCGGGGTCGTGGAAGAAGCTCGCGCCGGCGCAGACCAGCGCCGTCCTGGCGTCCGGAACCTGGCGGTCCCCTTCGGTACCGCGCAGCTGCCGCACCGCCTCCGTGTAGAAGTTGAAGCCTCCGGCACGTCCGTGCGAGAGCGCGCCGCCGTTGGTCGAGACGAGCGTGTGCCCGCCCAGCCGGTAGATGTTCGCCTCGGCGTCCCAGCCGGAGGCCAGCAGGTCGGCGGTCTCGCCCGGCTTGCAGAAACCGGCGGCCTCGATGCACCCCACCGTGTCGATCGTGTAACCGTCGTAGGGGAAGAACAGGTCGAGGTCGTCGATGGTCAGGTCACTGCGCTCCCGGAGGCCGGCCAGGGAGATCCACAGGGCGTTCTCGGTCCAGCCCAGGCTGTTGTCGTAGTACTCCCCGACCCGTGACCCGCCCAGCGACATGGCGTGGATGTACACCGGCTCGTGGCACAGGTCCCTGGCCCGTTCGGCCGTCGTGATGATGAGCGCTTCCCCGCAGTCGACCGGCACGTCCATGTCGAGCATCTGCATGGGCTCCCAGATCACCCGGGAGGCGTGGTAGTCCTCCATCGTGATCGGGGTGCGCAGGGCCGCCCGCGGGTTCGTGGCGGCGTGGGTGCGGTTGTTCACCGCGATGCGGGCGAAGACGTCCTTCGTCGCCCCGTAGTCGTGCAGGTAGCGCGCCATCCACGCGGCATAGGGCTCACCGGAGTGGATCCAGCGGCGGGCGGGGTCGTTCTGGCCGACGATCGTGTGGCCCCCCGCCGCGCGCAGCTGCGCCGACCGGGCACGGAACGGGTCGGCGGCGGCGGACCGGGACATCCCGATCCCACGGGTGTAGGCCTGCACGACCAGGACCATGTCGCAGAGCCCGGAGAACACCGCTTCGGCCGCGTACACGAAGCACGATCCGAGCCACCCGTTCTTCTGCCAGGTGGTCTTCTCGATCCCGAGCGCGCCCTGCAGCGTCAGGAACCCCGATCCGCCCATGGCCAGCGGGTCCATACCGGTGCCGCAGATGCCGTCTATCTCCTGCCGGTCGAGACCGGCGTCCTCGATGGCGGCGACGGCCGCCTCGAGGGCGAGCGACAGCTCGGTGCGCTTCAGGTCACGGCCATACGGCGTCGACCCGACGCCGACCACGGCCAGTTGGTCCTTCAACGGGTTTCGTGCCATGCCGCTACCTCCCGCCCTCGATCAGGCCCGATGGCTGGAACGCGGGCCACGCGACGCCGTCGCGATCCACCCACGTCAACCGCACCGGCATATCGAGCCGGACCCGGTCGGGAGGGCAGTTCACGATCGGCGCCAGGTAGCGCAGCCCCGGCTGCTCGACAAGTTCCACCGCCGCGGTCGGCACCGGTTCCCCCGGCGCCGCGCCCGGGTCCCGCTCCTGGTGGATCAGCGTGCACAGGAACACGGATCCGTCACCGCTCACCTGGGTGGGCACGACGTCCCAGGACCAGCACTTCGGGCACAGCGGCCGGTGCGGGTACACCCAGCAGCCGCAGGCCGCGCACCGGTTGATCAGCAGCCGTCGCGCCAGCAGCCCGCGGTAGTGCTCGATGTTGTCGCGGTCGATCAGGACCGCAGGGAACGCGGCGAAGACCTCCGCATCGGTCGCGTGGGTCGCGGGGGCCACCTCGGCCGCGTCGGCTATGCCGGTCACACCGCCACCTCGTCACTGGCCCGCCCGGCCAGGCCCACCCGATCGAGCTTGCCGTTGGCCAACCGCGGCAGCTCGTCCAGGAAGACGATGTCCCTGGGCATCTTGAACCGGGCCAGACGCGTCTCGAGCCACGAGCGCAGATCGTCGGCGTCGAGATGACGGTCGGGCCGCACGACGACGTAAGCCCGCACCACCTCCCCCTTGCGCCGGTCGGGCACGCCGACCGCGCCGCAGTAGTCGACGGCCTCGTGGCTGACGACGACCTTCTCAACCTCCTCCACCGAGACGTTCTCTCCGCCGACCTTCAGCATCAGCTTCAGCCGTCCCGCGTAGGTGACGTAACCATCGGCGTCCATGACGACGAGGTCCTCGCTGCGCAGCCAGCCGTCCGCGTCGAGGGCCCGAGCGGTCTCCTCGGGCTTGTTCCAGTAGCCCCGCATGACGTTGCCGCGCACCCATGCCTCGCCGACGGTTCCGGGGGGCACATCGAGGCCGGTCACCGGGTCGACGACCCGGAACTCGTTGCCCGGCAGCGGGCGGCCCCCCGTCGTGCGCTGCTTGCCGGGCGGATCGTCAGGACCCGTCACCGACGCCGGGCCGTACGTCTCGGTCAGGCCAAAGGGAACGAAGGTGAACGTGACGTTGGGCATGACCCGGCGGGCAGCCTCATCCGGCACCGCGGCGATCCGCAGCGACGACAGATCACGCCCGTCCTCGATCGCCGCCCGCGCGACCTCCACTGGGAGCACCCCGAACATCACGGTGGCCCGCTCGGACTCGACCAGTTCGGCGCCGAGGTGGGCGTTGAACGCCTCGGTGAAGACGAGCGTCCCGCCGTTCACCAGCATCGTCATGAGGCCCCAGATGCTGCCACCGCCGTGGAAGAACGGCATCATGCTGAAGAAAACGTCGCGGCCGTCGATCCCGACGCGGCGGGAGTGCAACGTCGCATTGGCGACGACACCGCCCTGTTCGAGCATCACCCCCTTCGGGAATCCCGTACTGCCAGACGTGTACTTCACCATCGCCAGATCACCGCCCAGCACCTGCCGCTCCATGCGATCGGCAAGCGCCCGGGCGTCCGCGGCCCTCGGGTCACCGTCGCGGTCGCGGCCGACCGCCTCCAGTGCCGCGAGATCAAAGGCGCCGTCGTGGCGGCCGCCACCCCGGTTGAAGACCACCACGTTGCGCAGGTCCGGGACGCGGGCGCTGAGCAGGTGCCCCGGCAGGTTCGCGGTCGCGAACTCCGGGCAGATCTCGGCGAGCATCGTGGGCATGCGCAGCGTCCGGAATCCATCGACCATGATCACATGGCGGGCGCCGGACTGGGCGATGACGTAGGAGACCTCGGCCGGCGTCAGAAAGGTGTTGACGGGCACCGTCACCGCACCGAGCCGCATGCAGGCCAAGTGCGAGACAACCCACTCCGGCGTGTTGGTCATCCACAGCACGACCMGGTCGCCGCGGCCGACGCCGATGCTCGCCAGGCCCGCGGACAACGCCCGCGCCCGCTCGACCAACGTGGCGTAGGTCAGCCGTTGGACACGCCCACCGTCATCGGCGGCAACCAGCGCGGCGCGGTCCGGGACTCGCTCCGCGGATGCGACGAGCGCCTGCCACATCGTCCGCGCACGGAGCCTGGCTAAGACCGCCTTGGGGTCCTCGCTCATCGGGCCGCCCCCGCCGGCGCCAACCGCTCACTGTGAAGCACCCACGTGTCCGCCGCGCCCTGCCGCACCACGGGCGGCACATCCCGCCAATACGTCGCCGGCACCCGAGCAGTCAACACGCCCGGCGGCTCGGTGATGTGACTGTCCGCATCGACGATCAGTTCCGGTGCGAGCACCATCCATGCCCTCCTGAGTCCACCAGCGACGCGGCCGGCGTCGCTGGGGCCTCCGGGCGCACTGCTTTCACGGGACCGCTGTGATCGCGCGCCCTTTGGCCTATCAAGGCCCATCATCGGCAGCCGGGCCGTGGCTGTCTTTGCGCGTTCGGCCAAGTCCTTGCTGGTAGCAGCCAATGTCCGGCACCAGGGCGGCGCCAACGCTAGGCTCGACCGCGTCGCCGAGTCGGTTCGAGCCGCTTCCCCGAACGGTATCGCCGCACCAGCCGTCGACCGGAACACCCAGAGCTGATCTTCGAATGGCGGCGGCGCGGGGTGTATTCAATACGTACGGCTTTCGCGGAGGTTGCCGGGATGCGCGTTGGTCTGATGATCGGCTTGGACAAGGACAGGCGGTACTCCGAGCGGGTGGCCGGGTTTATTGCCGATGCACAGGCCGCCGAGCAGTCGGGTTCACCTCGATGTGGGTGCCGCAGATTCCCGGCTACTTCGACGCGCTGACCACGATCGCGCTTGTGGGCAGGCGACGAGTCGCATCGAGCTCGCGACCGCGGTCGTGCCCGTCCAGACTCGCCATCCGGTCGCCATGGCCCAGCAGGTCCTGTCAACGCAGACGGTCTACGAAGGACGTTTCACGCTGGGAATGGGGGCGTCTCACCACTGGATCGTCGAGGAACAGCTCGGCCTCCCCTACGGGCGTCCGGCCCACCTAGTGCGCAGCTACCTCGAGGTGCTGAACGCGGCGTTCGCCGGGCCGGGTCGGATCGACGTCGACAACGACATCTGCCGGGTGCACAGCCCGCTCGACGTCACCGACCTCGCCCCGACACCGATCCTGGTCGCGGCGCTGGCACCCATGATGCTGCACATCTCCTGCGAACATGCCTCCGGAACATTCTGTGGATGGCGGACGAGGGCCATCGGTGACCACATGGTCCCGCGCGTCACCAAGGCCGCCAGCGATGCCGGGCGGCCGGCGCCGCGGATCGTCGCCGGGGTTCCCGTGGCTCTGTGCTCGGCCAATGAGGTCAACGCCGCACGCGGGTCCGCGAACACGACGCTCGGGCACGCCGAGCACTCGCCGAACTACCTTCGTCTGCTCCAGCACGGGGACGCCGGGGACGTCGGCGACCTTCATGGCGGCCGGGGACGCAGGCATTCCTCGCGACGCTCTGCCCAGAATTCTGAGCCAAAGCTTTGGGCAGGCCGATCCAGCCCTTCGAAGTCACGTCACCAGAGCGATCAGCCCAAGGAACAGCATCTCGCTGTTGTGGGGCGGGTCTGGACATACGACTCACCGGCTCGTCGAGCCAGGAGCGAGCCCGGAGATGCAGCGCTCCGTCCGCTGGCCGCAACGGGCAAGCACTTGGCCGAATCCGCGAAGACGGCCACGGCTATGGCGCCGATGATGAGCCGACAGATCAGCTGGTGAACCCGAGGGGGACCAGACGGCGGCCTCGAGGGAGCTGGCCGTTGATTGACCGACGACGAGCGGGCGGCCCGRCCAGGAGGATCCGCTGCGCCACGACGACGCAGCGTGACGGGCCGAGCGCGGCGATCGAGCTCGCCGAGCGCGGCCATGGAAATCGACGCAAGAACTGAGTAGGCGCTTGCGGCGCGACATCGCGACCACCAGGTCGCCGCAAGAGCGGTCCCAGCGGCCGAAACCTCGCGCCAGGCGTATCCGAGCAGCAGACACGTCAGCGAAGTCACGATCCGAAGGTTTTTGACAATCCGGACTCTTGTCCAACCAGTCAGCCAACCGCCCCTCGGGAACGGTTCGGCACTCTTTCGCAACCTCCAAACGTCGACGACAAGGTGGAGAACATGTCGAACATCTGGAAACTGGCCGATCGGCGGGCGCCCGCGCGAGCGCCCCGGCCCGTCGCATCCAGGCAGGCGCCCACGCACCCGACTGGGTTACGGCTGGCCGGCGCCGCGGTTCTGGCCGCGAGCCTGGCCTTTGTGTCGGCCTGCGGTAGCGGCTCCGACAACAAGGGCGACGCCACCCCCGCGGCGAGCGGCTCCGCCAGCCAGACGGACATCCTCGGCCCGGTCGCCAAGGCGACGGGCGCGCCGGTCAAGATCGGTGTGATCACTGATGGGGCCAGCACGACCGTCGACCTGCGGATCCAGAACAGGGTCGCCGAGGCAACCGTCAAGTACCTCAACGAGCACAAGTCCGGGATCGGCGGCCGGCCCATCGAGATCACCATCTGCGAGACCCAGAACGACTTGTCCAAGTCCACCGACTGCGGCAACCAGATGATCGAGAAGGGCGTCGCCGCCGTCCTCATCGGCACCTCCGGCGTCGTCGAGTCCGCCTGGAAGCCCCTGAACGACGCCAAGATCCCCGTCATGCTCTACGGCTCCAGCGACCCCGGCCTGCTTGCCAGCCCGACGACGTTCGTCCTGGGCAACCCGACCTTCGCCGTCATCGACCTGCCGATCCAGGTCGCCAAGGACAAGGGCAACAAGAAGGTCACCGCGGTCGTCATCGATGTGCCTGCCGCGCTGCACTCCGCGCAGGACATCGCCCCGCCGTTGTTCCAGAAGGCCGGCATCGGTTACGAGCTCGTCCGCGTCGCGCCCGGCACCGCCGACATGACCCCCCAGATGCAGCAGATCGCCGACAACGGCTCGGACGAGGTCTTCATCATCGGCAACGACGCCTTCTGCATCAGCGCCATGAACGGCCTCAAGGCCGTCGGCTTCACCGGCACCATCAGCGCCATCTCCCAGTGCGTCACCGACGCCACCCGCAAGGCGGTCCCCGGCAGCACGCTGAAGGGCATGGTCGTCAGCGCCACCGCTCCGCTCGGCCCGGACAGCCCGTCGATGCGCCTCTACACGAAGGTCGCCGAGACCTACGGCACCAACATCGATCTCAGCAGCCAGGACGCCATGATCATGTTTAGCCTTGTCGCCGGCTTCCAGTCGGCCCTGCGAGGTATCTCCGGAGACATCACCCCGACGACCGTCACGGCGACCATCCAGGCGATGAAGGAGACCGAACTGCCCGGCGCCGGCGGGCTCAATTTCCGCTGCAACGGCAAGGCCATCCCGGCGGAGCCGGCCGTATGCGTCCTCGGTGGCCTGACAACGACCCTGAACGACAAGGGCGAGCCGGCCGAGTACAAGGTTCTCGGCAACACGTCGATCTCGAGCTGACCGCTGTTCCCGACCTGACGACACGACAGTCCTGAGCTGAACTGGCCTGCCGGGCGGGGCGGCCTCGTCGTCCCGCCCAGCACCTCCCCGCCCCGAACGGCCCGTCACCCGCGACGGGCCGTTCCGCCTGTCGGCCTGCCGGCCACCACTGCGTTCTACGGTCAGTGACGACTGGCCCGCGCCCGCGACAGAGCCGGATGTGGTTCCTGTAGGCGTGCAGAGTCGACTCCTTCATCCAGCGGACGAGCCGGGACGCGGTCGGCGAGCCGCCAGCCACGCCGACCTCCTGATCACCCCATCTCAATCCGGTTGCCGCCGCGAGCGCGCGCCGCACGGCTGGTCCCGGATCGGGTGTACGGATCGGCCTATTGGAGCCTCGCGGTGCCGTTCCTTCCTCCTCCTGCGGCGTCGCGGGCCGTTCATTCAGTCCGGGTTTCCCGAATTTCTTCCCAAGTTCTACTCGAGGCGGCCCGCTTAGAGGGTGTCTCACATGGCCGGGGTGGGTCTTGTTGGATGATCTGGGGTGTGGACGACCGCCTTGCGCTGCGGCTGGTACCTGATGAGCTGTGGGAGCTGGTAGCGCCGTTGCTGCCTGGGTTCGCTCCCCGCCCGCAGGGTGGGGGTGTGGCTCCGGTCGCGGACCGGGCGGTGTTCACCGCGGTCGTCTACGTGCTGACGTCGGGCTGTGCGTGGCGGCATCTGCCGCCGGGGTTCGGGGTGTCGCCGGCGACCGCGCATCGGCGGTTCCAGCAGTGGAGCCGGGCCGGTGTCTGGCCGAGGCTGCACCGGGCGGTGTTGGACCGCCATGGCGCGGTCGGGAACGTGGACTGGTCGTCCGGGATCGTCGACGCGGCGAGCCTGCGGGCGAAAAGGGGGGCTCGCTGACCGGTCCGAACCGGTCGACCGCGGCAAGAAAGGATCGAAGATCCACGTCCTGTCCGACGCGAACGGCCTGCCCATAGCCGTCGCGGTCTCGGGCGCGAACCTCCACGACAGCCAGGCGCTGATTCCCCTGGTCACCGGCATCCCGACGATCCGCTCGCGGCGCGGCCCGAGGCGGCGCAGACCGGTGACGCTGCGCGCGGACAAGGCCTACGACCACGACCACCTACGTGCCTTCCTACGCGAACGACAGATCACCCACGCATCGCGCGGCGCGGCATCGAGACCTCCGAGAAGCTCGGCCGCCACCGCTGGAAGACCGAACGCACGATCGCGTGGCTCGGTGGCTACCGCCGCCTGACGATCCGCTACGAGACCAGCGGTCACAACTTCCTCGGATTCCTCACGCTGGCAGCCGCTCTGACCTGCTGGAAGCGACTCCCCATGTGAGACAAGCTCTTATGCACGCGAGAACCGTTGCTTCCCGAGCAAATGAACGCGCCGTTCGCTCGTCGTAGGCGACCGCTCGTACCGGAACTTTGGCCGCATAGGCGCGACCGGCCCGCTCCGCCCGATAGACAACGGAGTGCGAGCCATGTCCTATCTCCTCCCCGATGACGACATCGGGTATCAGGATGTCCGCCACAAACCCCACACCTCGCCCACGAGGGTTCCGAGTTGGAAGAGGCCCGGATCATTGGTCTCGAATAGGAGAATATCACGGCAGTAGGTGGCCTCCTGCCTGGCTTCGCCATCCTCGTCGCGATCGATCTCCAGCGGAGCGTCGTCCAACCCCAGGTATAACCGTCAGACGTCTGGCGCAGCACTTGGTCGACAAGGCCGAGCACGCCCATGTGTTCGATTCCGCTCGCCGCGAGCACTACGTCCGCTGAGTGCCTCGGCGCCGTCTCGCGCATATCTGACCCAACGTCTGATGTCTATTCCACTTGATCGGGGCGTCCAGCCTTCCCTTATCGGCCGGCCAACCGCCTCAGAGTGTGGACGTCCGACGCCCGTCCCGGCACAATCACCAAAGTCGGAGGTCTGCTGTGCCGGTTGAGGAACTGGTCCGGATCGGGGTCGCGCGTCCGATCGCCTCGGTGGAAGGGTCGCGAGACGCCACGTGCCCGCCGGTCCACAACGAGTCGATGGGCAACTCCTCCATCGCCGCGGCTCGCTTCAGGTCGTCTCCGGACAAGATGCCCACGTGGATGTCGTTGCGCGACGCTCATCAGAACGCCTCGCATCTCACCGATGCTCCATCGGAGATGCCGGCGATGCCATGGAGGATCTTCGCCAGCGCGGCCGGCTGGCTGATCATGCACATGTGCCCGGCGTCGAGGTCGATCATCTGGCAGTCACCGAGGCGGGCGGCGAACCGCGCCTGCATCTCGGGTGGGAGGATGGCGTCTCTCATGGTGCGCACCCAGGTGCGAGGAATGGGTGAGCGTAGGCCCGCCAGGTCKACGGGTTCGGTCGTGAGCCCCTCTGCCTCGGGGACGAGACGCTCGAGGCACCAGGCGAACTGCGCCCCGCCGAGGTCGTTGCCGAAGTACCGCTTCGCCCGCGCGGGATCCATCGTGGTCCGCCGCTCGGCCCGAGACGCCTCGACGTGGTCCCGGACGCCCGGCCGCAGCTCGTGCATGGTGCCGGTCCCGGCTTCTGGCACCATCGCGGCGAGGAAGACGGCATGACGGACGCGGCCGCGGAGCAGAGCCATGGCCCGCGGCAACGAGCAGCCACCGAGCGAGTGCCCCACGAGCACGACCTCGTCGAAGCCGGCCGCGTCGACGTCCGCTGTGATGGCGCGCGCGCAGTCGGCGAAGGTCACCGACTGCAGTGGTCCCGGACGGCGCCCCCGGCCGGGCAGGTCGACGGCGATCGTGGGCGCGGTGAGGTGGGGCACTAGCAGGTCCCAACAGCGGCTGTCGAAACCGCCACCGTGCACGAGGACCAGCGGCGTCATCATCGGTCGGCTCGCCCGGTCTCGGTGTGTTCGCCGTGTTCGGGCGCGCGGGTCGGTCGGCTTGGCTGCTGGTCGAACTGCACCGATGCGGTGACCAGCGGGAGGGCTGGGCCGTTCCTGACGTCGAGTTGGGCGAGGTAGCCGTTGGCCTGGACTGGGGTTCGTCGGCCAGCTTGTGGAACGGCTGCCTCGATGCTGATCAGGATTAAGTCGTCCTTGTCCACGCCGCCTCTTCTATCGCCGCCGCCACGATGACCCTCAACGCCCACACGTAAGACGGCTCGGCGGCCCACACCGGCAGTCAGCTCCGGTGCGAGCGCCAACCCGCCCGTCTGGGCCTGTCGACGGTCTCCTGTCGGCTCATTTTTCGGATCGGTACTGGCGGGCGTGCTTGCGGAAGACCGGGAGGCGGAAGGCGCCGGCGTCGTCTTCGCACTCGATGAACTCGACTTCGACGGCCATGGCCGGCGTCATCTCGTCTCTGGTGAAGCCGAGCGGGTTGCTGACGAAGAGTGGGCCTTCGTCGAGCTCGACGAGGATCGTGTCCCAGGGCAGCGGGATCTCCCGGTGGTACCGGTGCTCGAAGGTGGCCCAGCTCACGAGCTCGCCGGTACCGGCGGCAGGTCGCCATTCCAGCTCGTCACCGCCGCAGTTCTCGCACCGCGTGACCGGAGGCCAGGCGAAGGTGCCGCAGCCAGCGCACCGTTGCAGCCGCAACTCGCCCCCGTTGCAGAACTGCCAGAACTCGTCGTGGACACCCCCGAGGAACCGGTTCGGTCTGCGCTCGGGCATGGTCACCCTCCTCGCGTGAACAGGAGCGGGTGCGCGGACTCGGTCGTCGACATCGAGAACAACGACGTCGTCACGTCGTCGACCTGACGGTTACCCGCCTCGTGGCGCAACTGGCGGACCGCCTCGACGACGTGGTTCCACCCGTGCATGTACGCCTCGGACAGCAAGCCGCCGCTCGTGTTCGTCGGCAGGGCGCCGCCGAGGTCCATCTGACCGTCCTTGCAGAACTCCAGGCCGGTACCGGGCTCGGTGAAGCCGTAGCCCTCGAGCTGCTCCACGAGGTGGATGCTGGATGCGTCGTAGCCCTGGAAGTGACCCACGTCGGAACGGGCGAGGCCGGCCATCTCGAACGCCTGCCGCCCAGCCTCGTCGAAATGGGCACGAAGGCGCTCGCGTACCAGTTGGTGCATCTTCGCCTGGCCGGCCTTGGCGTGGCCCCAGCCGGCTACCTCGACGGGGACCTGTGGGAGGTCAGCGGTCATGTCCGTCCTGCGCATGATTAGGCAGACGGCCCCGTTGTTCACCAGGCACATGTCGAAARGGTGCAACGGCCGCACGATGTAGCGAGACGTGAGATAGTCGTCGATCGTGAGCGGCGCCCGCATGATCGCGTTCGCATTCCGCCCCGCGTGGCGCCGCAATGCCATGGCGACGCTACCGAGGTCGGCCTCGGTAGCGCCGAATGTGTTCATGTAGTGCTGGAAGACGAACGCCCAGTGGGCAGCCTGGGAGCTCCAGCCCCAGGGCGCGAAGTAGTAGTACGAGACCGGCGTCCCACCCTCGTCGCCGTAGGTCGCTCCGCCGTACATCCGTTGGGACGCCCTCGGCGCGGCGGCGTAGACGAGGGCGATCGTGTCGCATCTCCCCTCGGCGAGCGCCACCACGGCCGGCGGGATGATTTGGTCCATGATGTTGCCCTCGGCGACGGCGTACCGGGGCCGGATCCCCAACGCCTCCGCCACCTCTCGCGGTGCTGGGCCCCCATACATGAGGCAGGCATTCATGCCGTCGATATCGTCACGGCCCAACCCGGAATCCGCCAGCGCTCGCTCGAAGGCCACCGTGGCAAGCGACAAACCATCGGGGGCGACGCATGCCGCTTCCTTCTGCCGGCTCGCCCGGTAGTCCTTGGCGTAGTCCGACTCGCCGACGCCGACGATGGCGGCCAGCCGGGAAAGCTCACGAGCAGGCTCCGTAAATCCCTCCGTAGTCACCACTCTCACTGTTTCTCCCTCGCGTCGTCCAAGACGAGTGGCAGGATGGCATGGTCCGCCGAGCCGGACCGGGCTCGACCACCTGGGGCGCTGAGCTGCCCACGGGCGCTCGGGTCATCGTTTCAGGTCGGTGTCCCAGCCGTGGYGGTGCACCTGGTAGATGTCGATGTGGTCGGTGTCCAGCCGGCGAAGGCTGTCCTCGACCGGGCGCATGATCCAACGTCGGAAGCCACCTCGCTGGTTGCGGYCGGGGCCCATCGAGTTGATTTCAGCGCAGCGAGCGGGCCGGCTGAGAAAGAGGAAGTGAGAGGTGTCAATCCACAACGGATCGACACGTCGGTCACGTTCCCGCCGTCGCCCGCCACGCCGCGGACGGCTCCTCGATCCGATACAGCCGTGTGGCGTTCTCCCAGAGGATCTTCCGCCGCACCCCGGCCTCGACATGCCCGAGTCCGGAGGAGATGGTCTCCTGGATGTTCTCGAACAGGCAGGTGGTGTGCGGGAAGTCGGTCTCGAACAGGATGCTGTCGACTGGCAACAGATCGAGGAAGTGCTTGGGCGCCACCGACTCGAACCAGTAGGTGACGTAGACGCTCTGGCGGAACAGCTCCGAAGGCAGGACGTCGCCCGGTTGGCGCTCCCGGCCTGGCCGGAACGCCCCGAGCCAGCTGTAATCGGTCGCCTCGAGCATAAACGGCAGCCAGCCGATGCCGCTCTCCACCGACACGAACTTCAGCTCCGGGTAGCGGGACAGCACACCCGAGGTGATCAGGTCCGAACACTGGACGCCGTTCTTCATGAACAGGCTCACCGCGCAGTACGCCTGCGCCCCTTCCACCCCGTGCTGGGCGTAGCGCTCCGGGGTCGACAGCTCCAACGTGTCCCCCGCGCTGCCGATGTGGAAATGGATCGGCAGGTCGGCCGCCCGGGCGACCTCCCACAGCGGGTTCCAGTGCGGCGACCCGAGCACAGGTAGCCCGTAGCGCTGCGGCTCACCCGTGAACAGGATTCCTCGTGCCCCGAGCGGGACACACCGCTCGATCTCCCGCACGGTCGCCTCGATGTCCCAGAACGGCGTGGCCACCACCGGCAGCAACCGGCGCAGATCGACCGAGGACCACTCCAGGAGGAAGTCGTTGTACGCCGTCACGCACAGCAACTTCAGCACGTCGTCCTTCAGCTTCAGGAAGTTCTCACTGCCGAAGCCACCGACGTTCGGGTAGAGCACCTGCGCCCAGATACCCGCGCCGTCCATGTACCGCAGCCGAGCGTCGGCCTGGTACGCCCCGGGATGGCAGTCCTCGTAGGTCTGYGGGTACTCGGGCGGGAACGTCGGCCAGCCAGCCGGAGCCGTCACCCCCACCGGCGCCAACCGCTCGCCGTTGAGCACCCACGTGTCCGCCGTGCCCTGCCGCACAACGTGCGGCACGTCCTGCCGGTACTTCGCCGGAACCCGAGCAGTCCACACGTCCGGCGGCTCCGTGATATGGCTGTCCGAATCAATAATCAGCTCTGGTGCTGCCGTCATCCTTGACCTCCCAGGTTCAACAACGGTGCCCTTCTCAGCTCATCATCGACGGCCGAACCGTGGCCGTCTTTTCGTATTCGGTCAAGTCCTTGCCCATAGCGGCCAAAGTCCGGGACGGGGGCGTCAGTGGTGTCCAACGGGTACGTGGGACGCCGAGTCCCGGGCTCCGGCAGCACACCGGCGCGCCTGCGACAGGCTTTCCGTCCGCGATTTTCGATCGCGCCCGTGATCTGTGGGGATAATGGACGCGAATGGGTCTCGTGACCGGCCCAAACAAGGACCTGCTACGCAAGGAACAGGCGTCGGGTTTATTGTCGATGCCCAGGCGGCCGAGCACGCGGGTCTCACCCCGATGTGGATGCCACAGATCCCCGGTTACTTCGACGCGCCCACCGTGGCCGCGTTCATGGGGCAAGCGACGACCTGCATGGAGCTGGGGACATCGGTCCCGCCGGTCCAGACGCTGCTGTCCATGGCTCAGTTCCTTGGCTCGTCGACGACGCGAACGGACTGGCTGGCCGGCAGAGCCTGGCCGGGGCGTACGCCGTTCTTGCGCACTGCGACGTCGCCCGTTGCGCGCGCCCGGCAGGCGAGCCGAAGCCGGGTGAGATCACGACGGTGCGCGCCGGGAAGCCTGTGTTCGAGGGCGTCCTGTTCCTCCTCGTCGGCGGGCGTCAGGTGCTCGGCGCCACGAAGTACCTCGACGTGGCACACCGTGCACGTCGCCTGGCCGTAACACACGGTGGGCCAGTGGTACCCGAGACGCCACGCGGCCTCGATGATCGTCTCTCCGGGCTCGAGCTCGAGTTCGGCGCCGATGGGGTCGATGTGCACTACCGGCCCCCGGCGGCCGCCCTGCTGTTCGGTCATGTCACCACTCGGTCCCCGGAGGCGACGAGCGCGGCGTGTTTCATGCCGATGTAGGAGAACACGAAACTGTTGCCGATGCTGGCGCCCGCGCCGAGGTAGGTGCGGCCCATGACCGACGCGGTGCAGTTCCCGGCGGCGTAGAGGCCGGGGATCGGGTCGTGGTTTGTGTCGAGTACCCGGGCGTGCTCGTCGCACAGGAGGCCGCCGCTGGTGCCGACGTCGCCCGGATAGAGCTCGACCGCGTAGAACGGCGGTTTCTCGACAGGTCCCAGCGACGCGTTGGGCTTGTGGGCGTAGTCGCCCTGGTACCGCTCGTGGGCGCCTTCGCCGCGGTGGAAGTCGGGGTCGGTGCCCTGCTTCGCGAACGTGTTGAACCGTGCCACCGTGGCTGCCAGCCCGGCGGGGTCGATGCCGCACGCCTGGGCGAGTTCCTCCAGTGTGCCGGCTTTCTTCATGTAGCCGCTGGTGAACCATTCCTCGGGGGTGTCGGGGCGGAAGGCGAACAGGTAGCGGCCACGGTGGCGGGAGTCCATGACGAGCCAGCTGGGGATGGCGTCGCCGTCGACGTTGCGTGCGTACATCTGCCGGCCGGCCTCCATGTACGAGACCGCCTCGTTGAAGTACCGGCGGCCGGTTCGGTCGACAATGATCGAACCTGGCTTGCACCGCTCGCCGTTGTGCATGCTCGGACGGCCGTTCGGTTGGACTGAGGCTGGGATCCACAACGCCTCGTCCATGAAGTCGACGGCGGCGCCGGCCCCCATGGCGGCTTCGATCGCCTCGCCGGTGTCCCCCGGATTGGCGATCGTCCATGCGCCGTCGTTCGGCTGTCTCGAGTACCGCTTGCGCATCTCGGCGTTGCGGCCGAAGCCGCCCGAGCTCAGCAGCACGGCGTGGCGGACGCGGATACGGATGGTCTGTCCGTCCCGGTCGGCGACGACGCCGACCACCCGGCCGTCCTCCACGATCAGGTCGACCAACCCGGTGTTCGTCCAGACCGATGCCCCGGCGGCGAGCGCGACCTTCAGGGTCTGGGCCACCAGTGCCCCGCCGTTGGCCAGCCGGGTCTGGCGCCGCAGCCGGCCGACGGCCGTCCGCACCCCGACGCGCACGGCCGAACGCATGGCTTTCGGTCGCCGCTTGACCATTTGCAGCGCGGACGCCTCGCGGGTCATGACGACGATCCCGAGCGCGATCGTCATCCCCGGCATCAGCTTGTCGAACCACGGTCCGAGCTGATTACCATCGGTCACCGCGGGTTCGATCGAGCGCCCGCGGGCCTTGCCGCCATGGACGTCCGTCACGTCGGCGTAGTAGTCGCTGTAGCCCTCGCACCGTTCGAACCGCATGCCCAGGTCCTGGAGGAAGTGGACCATGGTGTTGCCTTCGGTGACGTAGGCGACCCGGCGTTCCTTCGACGACGCCGGGCCGACGTCCCCGACCACGGAGTCGAAGTACGCCAGCGCGTCCTCGAGGGAGTCGGGAACCCCTTCGGCCTGCATGAGCGGGTTGTTCGGCAGCCACAGGACGCCCCCCGACATCGCCGTCGAGCCGCCGAGCATTGGCTGCTTCTCGATGAGAAGCGTCTCCAGCCCGCTGGCCGCCGCGGTCGCGGCGCCGCACAGGCCGCCGCCCGATCCCACGACGACGATGTCAGTGACGTGGTTGTAGCTGGCGTCCGAATTCGACACGGTGCCCCCTCCATGGAGTGGATGGCTTCGGTGGGGTCGCTCAGGTGGGGTGCCTTCGGTGGGGTGCCTCAGCCGGCGAGGTACCGGTCGAGTTCGGTGTGCATGTTGCTGATGAGCTGTTCCCACTCCGTGGCGAGGCGGTGTTCGCGGTAGCTACGCGAATGGAGGCCGCGTTGCTGGCCCGCGATGTTGCCGAAGTCCTGGCGCGGGATCTGGCCCCAGTTCTCGTCGTCGTCGGAGGCGAAGCGACCCTTCAGCTTCGCGCGGCCAGGCTCGTCGCCCTCGGGGTACATGGTCAGCGACCACACTTCGAAGCGGCACCACTCGGGGTCGTCGTTGTAGGGGCGGACCCGATAGGAAAGCGCGTTGCCGAACTGGGGAATCATGATGAAATTCGGGAACATGAACACCTCGCCGCCCCACAGCCGCATGCCTTCCGGCGTGGGGCGCAGCGGGATGCCGGCGCCTTCGGCGTAGTCGAACAACGCCTTGATTGCCGCGGTCGGGAAGTCCTCGCCGGGTGGGACCCGGTTCTTCATTCCCCGGAAGACATGCAGGTCCCGTTCGAGGGTCATCGCGTCCTGGCCTTCCCACAGGATCCGTGACCGTTCCAGGAACGCCTCGCTGCCCCGCCCCTGGGAGACGCCGCCCGCGGCCGGGTCGAACCGGCCCCGGAAACGGCCGTGGCCGTTCTCGAACGCGGTGTACTCGACATTCCCGACCGGGTAGTCGTCACCCAGCCCGAAGGTGAGCTGCGGGTGGGTTCCCATCACGTGGTAACCCTCGTGGAACGCTTCCTGGGCAATCTTCCAGTTCGCGTTGAGGACGGTTTCCTTCCACCACCACACCCGCATGTTCTCGACGCAGACGTCGTCCAGCAGCCCCGCTGCCGGCGCCAGCGCCTCCCGTAACGGGCGGGCGTCCGGGTCCATGTTGACCCAGACGCAGGCGCCCCAGGTGTCGACCTTGCACTCCTGCAGCCGGATGTCGTCGGGGCGCAGGCTCTCCGGCGTGAACCCCTCGGCGCCGTACACGAACGAGTTGCTGCCGTCGAGGTTCCAGCGCCACCCGTGGAACGGGCAGACGATCTGCCCGCCACCGAGCCGTCCGGAGCCCTTGCACAGCTGGGTGGCCCGATGACGGCAGGTGTTGTGGAACGCCTTGATCGACCGGTCAGGCTGGCGCACCACCAGAATCGACTGGTCGCAGATCTCGTACTCGACGAAGTCCCCGGGTTGGGGGATCTCTTCGAGGCGGCACGCCATCTGCCAGACGCGCGGCCACAGGTACTCCTTTTCGAGCTCGTAGAACCCTCGGTCGTAGTAACGCTCGCGAGGTACATGTAAAAGGTCGCGCATCGCGAACGGGACATGACCGGCGGCGACGGGCCGGCGGTAGTCAGCGAGAGCCATCGACGTCTACCTCCTTCCGTGCGGGAATTTTCGGGCGGGGCTTCCCGGGCCGGCCTCAGCCCGCCGGGCGGATCTCCCCGATTTCGGCACCGATCTCGTAGACCGTCTCGAGGGTGCCGGTCCAGTGCACCGTGCCGGACGCGCCGGCTTCGACCTCGGTCTCGGCCTTGTCGGTGGCGATGATGAACAGCGGTTCGCCTTCCTGGACGTGCGCTCCCTCGGCCACGAGCAGGTCGATGAGTTCCGCCTCCGAGATCGCGACCGACACCCGTGGAATACGAATGGTGAACTCAGCCATGTGCACCCGTCTTAGCCGATTCCAACCCGAGCGTCCGCCGAACGGCCGCGACAATGCGCTTGGCACTCGGATACACCTGTGACTCCAGCGCCGGCGGCGCCGGATTCGGCACGAACCGGGCACCCACCCGCTCCACCGGTGCCGAAAGCCGGCCGAACAGCTCCCGCTGCAGGATCGCGGCGATCTCCGCCCCCGGCCCGGCGAACTGCACCGCGTCGTGCACGACGACCGCCCGCGTCGTGCGGCCCACGGACTCGACCATCGCCGCCACGTCGAGCGGGACGAGGGTGCGCAGGTCGAGCACCTCGGCGCTGACGCCGTCGGCCTCGAGCTGGATCGCCGCGCCGAGCGCCTCCACCACCCCGCGGCCGTAGCTGATCAACGTGACGTCGCTGCCCGGTCGCTTCACGTCCGCCTGGCCGAGCGGGACCGAGAAGCCAGGGTCGACCGGCACCATCCCGCGCTGGGCCCCCAGCCGGATCGTCTCCACGAAGATGCACGGGTCGTCGTCGAAGATCGCCGACGTGAGCAGTCCTTTGCCGTCCCGCGGCGTCGAGGGCACGACCACCTTGAGGCCCGGGACGTGCATGAACCACGCTTCCAGCGACTGTGAGTGCGTCGCCCCGGTCCCTATCCCGCCGTAGACCTGCGTCCGGACGGTAATGGGTGCGCTCGTCCGCCCCCCTGTCATGAACCGCAGCTTCGCCGCGTTGTTGACGATCTGGTCGGCGGCGATGCCGATAAAGTCCATAATCATGATCTCGGCGACCGGACGGAACCCCTCCATCGCGGCGCCAATCGCCGCGCCCACGATCGCCGACTCGGAGATCGGCGTGTCGAGCACCCGCTCAGTGCCGTACTTGGTCGACAGCCCCTTGGTCGGCCCGCTGGCGCCGGGGTCGGCGATGTCCTCCCCCAGCAGGAAGACGCGTTCGTCGCGCGCCAGCGCCTGGTCCAACGCGAGGTTCAACGCCTCGCGCATCGTCATTCGTCGCTCGTCCACGTCCACCTCTATGCGGGTCCGTTGAGCCAATCAAGTGTGCGATCATGGTGAACCCGGCGCGGTCTGCGAGGCGCTCTCCCAGCGACGCCAGGCGGGATATGCAGGCCTAGGCGGGGCAGTTGCGTGGGTCGGCGTACACATCGCGATCCAGCTCGTCGACCAGTGCGCCCGGCGCCGTCAGGACGACAGTCAGTGCTTCCTCGACCGCCGTGGCCGCCGCCGCGTCGATCTCGTCGAGGTCGGGCTCACTACAGATCCCGGCCAGACACAGCCGCGACCGGAACCGCGGGATCGGGTCGGCCTCCAACGCGGCGGCCAACTGCTCAGTCGGGATGTACGCCATCGGGTCGCCGAAGTAGTGGCCGCGGAACCGGAACGTCACGCACTCCAGCAGCGTCGGGCCGTCCCCGCTCCTCGCTCGGTCCACCGCCTCGGTCAACGCGGCGACGACGGCGAGCGGATCGTTGCCGTCGACGCGGACACCTGGCATGCCGTACCCGCTCGCCCGATGCGCGACCTGGGAGATCTTCATCGTGTGCTCGGTCGGCGTCATCTCGGCGTACAGGTTGTTCTGGCAGAGCAGCACCAGCGGCAGATCCCACAGCGCCGCCATGTTCGCCGCCTCGTGAAACGAGCCGGTGTTCGTGGCCCCGTCGCCGAAACTCGCGACGGTCACCCGGTCGAGGCCCTTGCGCTGGGCGGCCATGGCCAACCCCACCGCGACCGGCGGCCCCGCTCCCACGATCCCGGTCGACAGCATCACGCCGCATTCCGGGCTGGCAATGTGCATCGTGCCGCCCTTGCCCCGGCTCGACCCCGTCTGTCGACCGAGCATCTCGCCGTAGATCTCCACCAGCGGCACGCCTTTGCCGATCAAATCATGCAACCCCCGGTAGTTCGTGACCAACTGGTCGTCCCGCCGAAGGCATACCCCCATTGCAGCGGCGATCGCCTCCTGGCCACGAGGCGGCCAGTACACGCACTGCAGCTCACCCGACGCGATCCCCTTACTCAACCGGTCGTCAGCCGCCTTCATCAGCGTCATCAGCTCGTACAGCCGGCGCTGCAGCTCGGGTGACACGCCCACCGTTCGATCCGCCGTCACGTTCCGTCCTCCTCGGACCCGGTCCCGCTCATCCCTCGGCGACCAGGTGGTTGTTCAACACGCCGACCTCTTCCACCTCGCACACGATCTGGTCGCCGACCGCGGCCACCGGAGGCGGCAGTGGCGTGCCCAGGGTCACCACGTCACCGGGAAAGAGGCTGACCCGGTGGCTGACATGGCTCAACATCTCGCTCGGAGCGAACCTGTAGTGGCGGGTGTTGCCTGACTGGACCTTCACGCCGTTGACGGTCCCGGTGATAGCGAGGCCCTGAAGGACCCGTTCCTCGGTGAGGTCCCGCCGGATCCACGGACCCCACGAGGCGAAGCCATCGATCGACTTGGCCGTCGCCCAGAGGCCGGGCACCACGTACTCGGCGGCGGTCACGTCGTTGAAAACGCTCCAGCCGAAGATGGCCCCGGCCGCCTCGGCCGGTGACGCGCCGCTCAGCGGGCGACCGACGACGACGGCCAGCTCCGCCTCCACATTCACTGGCCCGCGCAGCGCCGAGGGCACCCGGATCTCAGCTCCGTCACCGCTGACGAAGTTGCACGCCTTCGGCACCCACATCGGCTCGGCCCCCGATGGGCGTGACGTGCCCGGTTCCAGGAAACCGCCCATAACAGCAATCAGCCGGACACCGGCCAGCGGCGCACCGAGCACGACATCCACCAACGGTAACGACTGCCCACTTCGGCGGTACTCACCGAACACATCGCCCACCAGGAGGTGGAACCGGTCATCCACCACCTCCCCGAAACACGACGTGTCACCGATCAGCGCGCGGCCAAGCAACATGGCTGGTACCCCTTCTACGACTGGAGGACTCGGTAAGGAAATCCCTGCCTGGTGTGGCGAGTGCCGGCCGATCGGCTGCTGGCGTTCGTCCGACTCGGCTGAATCGGATCGCGGCGGGCGAGCAGCCGCCGCCCGGCTCGCGTCAGTACTCGAGTTCCGCATACGAGGGGTCATTCCGGTCCCGGGAGCCGAGACCGAGAAGCGGCGGCGGCGGACCTCCCGCCGGGGCGATATATGTGAGCTCCACGATCACTAGCCGATTCGCGATCTTCCACTCGCCGTCACGGCGTTCGAAACGATCGACGTAGCGCCCGAGCGCGAGTAGGAGGCGTTCCTCGCCGTCCGTCTCCATGCTCTGCCACGCCATGAAGTACGTCTCGCAACCCGCGGTCTCGTCGCCGTGCAGGGTGATGAGCTGGTTCGTGACGTGATGCGCCGAGACCTTCCACGAGCGGGCGAGGTCGGCGATGCCTCGGCCGACAGTCGCGCCCGTGTAGCGCTGGCGGCCGTGGTCGTCGACCGCGTCGGGGTGGTAGGCGGAACTGATGAGGTCCGGATCAGCGCGGTCCACGCCGCGGCAGTACCGCATGATCGCCTCACGGATGGCCTGCTTGTCGAGCAGCTGCTGGATCGCTGCGCGCTCGGTGCCCGCGATGTCCGTCAACGCACGCTGCTCTCCGGAGACGGACGCGAATGATCGACCAGGATGGTGCAGGTACCGCATGCCAGACGGGTGCCTCGCTCGCCCGCGGTCCGCAGCCGAGGAGTAACGCGCGCGCTTTCCCGCGCGGGCGTCGTCTCGGTCAGTCGCCCAGCCGCTGTCACGACCTGGCCCCTCGGGTTCGGCGACCGGAACGGCCCGACATCGTCACCTTCCTCAGCGTCATTGATCAGTGATCTCCGATGGATTGGCAGCGGATCACGGTCTGCCTGCACGTAGGCACCACGTCACCGCGCTGCCGCGTCCACATCGTCCGGTGCGGATGAACAGCACAGGCCGAGCGAGTCCTCACGCTCACGTGACCCACCGAGGTGGCTGACGGAGTCGATCTCGTCGTGGACCTGCGGGCGCTCTGCCCGCGAACCGGGTTCGGCGGTRCCCTGTCGGCTCATCATCGACGGGTCGAACCGTGGCCGTCTTTGCAGGTTCGGTCAAGTGTTTGCCCATTCCGGCCACACCGGTGTCCGTTCCCACCGCTGCACTAGGGTCCGTCCATGGCTGTCCCTGCAAATGGAACCCGAATCTTGCCTATTTCGGCCAACTTCCGGCGCGAGGGTGCCGACCCCGCGGTGGTCCGAGCTGGCACCTACGCCCTGGAGGTCGGGGACGAGGTGATCACCGGCTGGCACTCGCACGACCTGCATCAGCTGGAGTACGCGTTCGAGGGCGTCGCCGAGGTCGAGACAATGACGGCGCGCTACCTTCTCCCGCCCCAGCAGGCCGTGTGGATCCCCGCCGGGATCGTCCACTGCAGCACGTGGACGCACGTCAAGGCCGTCTCGGTCTTCTTCGACCCGGTGATGGGCATACCGGCGGGCGACCGGGTCCGCATCCTCGCCGCCGCACCGGTGATCCGGGAGATGATCCACTACGCGAAGCGGTGGCCGATCGCCCGGACGTCGAACGACCCGATGGCTGACGCCATCTTCGAAGCCCTCGCCTACCTCGTCGTCGAATGGCTCGACCACGAGACCCCGCTGTGCCTGCCGACCACCGGCGACCCGCTCGTGGCCGCGGCCATGAAGTACACCACCGAGCACCTGACCGACGTGTCCTTACCCCAGCTGTGCGCCGCTGTGGGAGTCTCGGAGCGGTCGTTGCGCCGAGCGTTCCTCGCCGCGACCGGCATGTCCTGGCGTCGGTACCTCCTGGAAAGCCGGCTGCTGAAGGCCATGGCTCTGCTCGCTCAGGACGGCCAGAACCAGAACGTCATCACCGTCGCGCTCGCTGTCGGCTTCCAGAGCGTGAGCGCCTTCACCCGCGCGTTCGGCCAGTACACCGGGGAGACGCCCACCGGCTACCGCCAGCGCGTCCGCGCCGGCTGAACTCGTTCAGGCAGCGAACCGGCTCCAGACAGCACACCGACGTCGACGTGGGCGCGCGCAACGCTCGACGCCACCCGCTTACGGCCTACCCACTACGGCCTGGCCGAAATGGGCAAGCACTTGACCGGACGCGCAAAGACGGCCAAGGCCCGGCCGTCGATGATGAGCCGACAGGAGACCGTCGGCGGACCCAGACGGGCAAGGATGGCGCCCGCACCGGAGCTGACTGCCGATGCGGACCATCGAGCCGTCTGGCATGTGGACGTCGAGGGTCATCGTGGCGGCGGCGTAGCGGAGGCAGCGTGAACAAGGACGACTTAATCCTGATCAGCGTGGACGACCATGTGATCGAGCCACCTGACATGTTCGACGGCTTCATCCCGGCCAAGTACGCCGACCGGGCGCCTCGGCTCGTCTCGGACGAGGTGAGCGACAAGTGGGTGTTCGGTGAAGGCGAGGCTCGCAGTTCTGGGCTGAACGCGGTGGCCGGCCGCCCACCCGAGGAGTACGGCCTGGAGCCGACGCGGCTCGAGGAGCTGCGACGGGGCTGCTACGACGTCCACGAGCGCGTCAAGGACATGAGCGCCAACGGCGTGCTCGCCTCGCTGAACTTCCCGTCGATGGCCCGGTTCTGCGGCCAGTTCTTCGCGAGCCGCGTCGACCAGGATCCCGACCTGGCCCTCGCCGTCCTGAAGGCCTACAACGACTGGCACATCGACGGCTGGTGCGCCTCCTACCCCGAGCGGTTCATCCCCTGTTCGATCCCGCCCATCTGGGATCCGCAGCTGATGGCGAAGGAGATCCACCGGAACGCGRCCAAGGGCGCCCACGCGGTCAGCTTCTCGATGAACCCCTACGCTCTCGGGCTGCCGTCGCTGCACAGCGACCACTGGGACCCGTTCTGGGCGGCGTGCCAGGAGACCGAGACCGTCGTGTGCGTCCACATCGGGTCGGGCGCGATCGGCGTGGTCACCGCGCCCGACGCCCCGATGAACGTCGAGATCACCTGCGCGGCCATCAAGACCTTCCCGACGGCGACCGACCTCGTGTGGTCACCGATCTTCCAGAAGTTCAAGAACCTGAAGGTGGCCCTGTCTGAGGGCGGCATCGGCTGGATCCCGTACTTCCTCGAACGGGCGGACTACACCTACAAGCAACACAAGGCCTGGACCCGCCCCGACCTCGGTGGCCGGCTGCCCAGCGAGATTTTCCGCGACCACGTCGTCACCTGCTTCATCGTCGACGACTTCGGCCTGGCCAACCTCAACTGGATCAACGAGGACATGGTGACCTGGGAGTGCGACTACCCGCACTCCGACAGCACCTGGCCGCGGTCCCCCGAGGTCGTGGCCGAGGCAGTGGCCGGGCTGACCGACATACAGGTCGACAAAATCACCCACCTGAATGCAATGCGGGTTTTCTCGTTCGATCCGTTCGCCATCCGCCCGCGCGAGCAGTGCACGACCGGAGCGTTGCGGCAGGAAGTCGCGGGCCACGACATCTCGATCGTCTCCCGAGGCACTCGGGACTGGCACACAGCCACAGTGGGACAGTTCGCCCACTCGCACCAGCCGACCAGCACGACGTGAGCGCGGCCCCGCTCGCCGGGGTGCGGGTGCTCGAGGTCGCCTCGCACGTGTTCGTCCCGATGTCGGGGGCCGTGCTCGCCGAATGGGGCGCCGAGGTCATCAAGATCGAACACCCCGAGACCGGTGACCCATACCGGGGCCTGGTCACCGCCGGCATGCACAAGCTGTGGAACGGCGTGGACGTGCACTTCCAGGCCACGAACCGAGGCAAGCGCTCCGTCGGGGTGGACATCAAGCACCCGGAGGGCCGGCGGCTGCTGTCCCAGCTCGTCGCCGCAAGCGACGTGTTCGTGACCAACCTGCGGGCCGACACCCTCGCCCGACTGAAGCTCGACGTCGCCCACGTACGGGCCGACAACCCCGCGGTGATCTACGTACGGGGCACCGCGTTCGGCGCCCGAGGGCCCGACGCCGGCCGGGGCGGCTACGACGCGGGCGCCTACTGGGCCCGCAGCGGCATGCAGCAGATCTTCACCGCGCCCGACGCCCCCTGGCCGGCGATGCCCCGGCCGGCGTTCGGTGACGTGGTCGGCGGGCTGGTCATCGCCGGCGCCGTCAGCACCGCACTGTACCGCCGTTCGGCGACCGGCGAGCCATCGGTGATCGACGCCTCGCTCCTCGCGTCCGGCATGTGGCAGGTCCAGATGGACGTCATGAACTCCGTCATCAACGGCCCGACGGCGCCCGCGCGCGCCCGTGGCCGGTACGAGACCTCGAATCCGTTGATGCTTCCGTACCGCACCGCCGACGGCCGCGTGATCATCTTGCAGATGCTCGCGCCCGACCGCTACTGGCCCCACCTGTGCCACGCCCTCGGCCAGCCCGACATGGCGAGCGACCCCCGCTTCCTCGACATYGACGCCCGCCGCCGCAACGCCCAGGCGTGCGTCGAATGGCTCGACGGCGTCTTCGCCCAGCGCACCTACGACGAGTGGCGGCACGTGCTGTCCGAGTTCGACGGAGAGTGGGCGCTGAGCCAGTCGCCCCACGAGCTCGACGGCGACCCTCAGGTCCAGGCCAACGGCTACCTCGCCCACGTCGACGTCGGCAACGGCCACTCCCTCCCGCTGGTCACCGCGCCGGTGCAGTTCGACCAGCAGCCAAACCAACCGACCCGCGCCCCCGAACACGGCGAACACACCGAGACCGTGCTCCTCGAACTCGGCCTCACCTGGGACGAAATCGGCGAGCTCAAAGCCAGCAAGGCCATCCTGTAACAGCGCAAAGTCACATCAAAGAATTGACCGAATGCGCAAAGATTGCGCGGAGCCAGACTGGGATGATTCTCCCAGTCGGGCGCGGTTAGGGTCTCGGGGGATAGAGTCCATCCGGCCCTGCCATGGAGGTTCGAGGTGGACGACACCTGGACGATAACGGTCGATCGGGAGCGATGCATGGGTAGCGGTATCTGTCTCGTTTATGCGGCCGGCACGTTCGACCATGACGAGGACGCCAAGGCCGTCGTGACGGATTCGGCCGCCGATCCGATCAACGCGATTCGCGTTGCGGCGGAGGCGTGCCCAACCAGCGCGATCCAGCTCGCGTTAAACGATGGAGTGTGACGGTGTTACTCGAGAGGAAAAGCGCRGTGATCACCGGCGCCGGGTCGGGCGTCGGTCGCGCCTCGGCCCTGCGGTTCGCCGAGGAGGGCGCACTGGTCGTCTGCGCCGACCTTCGACTCCAGTGGGCGAAGGAGACCGTGCGCCAGGTAGAGGCTGCTGGCGGCGTCGCCATCGCCCAGGAGTGCGACGTGGCGTCCGAGCAGGACGTCGCCGACGCCGTCGCCACCGCCACCGAGCAGTTCGGCCAGCTCGACGTCATGTTCAACAACGCCGGTATTCCGGCGCCGCAGCGCGGCAGGGCGATCGAGGACCACACGGTCGAGGACTTCGAGCGCCTGACCTCCGTCAATCTGCGCGGGGTGTTCCTCGGCTGCAAGCACGCGGTGGCGCAGTTCAAGAAGCAGGGCGACGGCGGTGTCATTCTCAACACGGGTTCGGTCGCCGGTCTGATCGGCCTGGGCGACGTGGTCTACGGAGCGACAAAGGGTGGCGTCCACCAGCTGACCCGCGGCGTCGCCGCCGAATGCGCACCCTTCGGTATCCGGGTCAACGCGATCTGCCCCTCCGGCATGCCGTACACCACCAACTTCACCGCGGCAGGCGGGACACGGATCCCACCCGACGCCCTCGAGCAGTACGCCGAGCACGTCGGGTCGATCCATCCGCTGGGACGCCCGATCACGGCGGAGGACTGCGCCGAGGCGGCGGTGTACCTGGTCTCAGATCGAGCCTCGAACATCACGGGCGTGCTGCTGCCCGTCGACGGAGGATACGTGGCAAAATGACCAGACCGGACAGCATCGGACTACTCGACCGCGCGCGTCTACGCGAGGTCTTCGACCTCCGTAACGAGGCGAATGTCGGGGCGGTCACGGACTACACCGACGATCCGTACCCGAGGTGGCACGAGCTTCGGAAACAGGCAGCGGTGCATCCCGGCACCTTGCACGAGTTGACCGGTTGCCACGGCCCGGTGATGTTCCAGGGACTGCCGTTCGAGGACCGGCCGCACTTCACCGCGTTCACGTTCGCGGCCTGCGACGAGGCGTTGCGGAACCAGGAGGTCTTCGCTTCCTCGCCGGTAGCGGTCGACCTCGAGGACGGGCAGCTCGCTCCGCTGAACAGCATCTTCTCCATGGCCGGCGCCCAGCACCGCCGTTACCGGAGGCTGGTGCAGTCCTCGTTCGTGCCACCGCGGATGCGCTGGTGGACCGAACGGTGGATCGAGACGACGGTGCACGCGCTGATCGACTGGTTCGTCGACGACGGCTACGCGGACCTGAACGTCGACTTCTCCGCGGCCGTCCCGGTACTGACGATCACGGGCAGCTTCGGGGTCGCGGTTGAGCAGGCCGTCGCGATCCGAGAGGAACTGGGCAAACCAGCCGAGCTCGTCCCGTTGCTGGCGCCGATCGTCGCGGCCCGCCGAGCGGCTCGCGAGGACGACCTCATCAGCGTCCTCGTCGACGCCGAGGTGCAGGACGACAATGGGAACGCTCATCGGCTGTCAGACGCGGAGATCTATTCGTTCGCGGTGTTGCTGCTCATGGCGGGATCGGGCACGACGTGGCGACAGATGGGTATCGTCCTGACCACGTTGTTGCAGCGCCCAGAACTTCTCGACGCGGTGCGCACCGACCGGCAGCTCCTACGCAACGCGATCGACGAATCGTTGCGGTGGACACCCACTAATCCCATGTTCTCCCGGTTCCTGACCAGAGACATCGAGTTCCACGGCACACACCTTCCCAAAGGCGCGGTGCTGCACCTCGCACTCGGTGCCGGCGGCCGGGATCCCAGCCGCTGGGAACGGCCTGACACCTTCGAGGTGACCCGCCCTCCCAAGCCCGCGCTCGGATTCGGCGGGGGACCCCACGTGTGTCTGGGGATGCACGTCGCTCGAGCCGAGATGTACACGGGCATCGGCGCCCTGCTCGACAGGCTGCCGAACCTTCGACTCGATACCGACGCCGAACCACCCCGCATCATCGGCATGTACCACCGCGGCCCGACAGCGATCCCCGTGCTATTCGGTTGAGAGGAGCGACCCGTGACGGAGACCGACGGCGAGGTCGGCTACCTCTGGAACGCCGTCCCGACCTTGCTGCCCGCTGGACGGAAGGAGCGAGGCGCAGTGGCTGACACGCCTCAGTTCGAGTCGAGAATGCTCGTCGACGGGAAGCTCGTCGAGGCCGCCACGGGCAGAACCTTCGACAACGTCAACCCGGCGACCGAGGAGGTACTCGGCCAGGTCGCCAATGCGTCCGCCGTCGACATGCACCGCGCCGTCGACGCTGCCCGCCGGGCGTTCGACGAGACCGGCTGGTCCACGAACCATGCCTTCCGCAAGCACTGCCTCTCCCAGCTGCAGGAGGCGCTGGAGGCGGAACGCGAACAGTTCCGCGAGGAGCTGATCGCGGAGGTCGGCTGCCCTCGGGCGACCACCATCGGCGAGCAGCTCGACGCGCCGCTCGCCGGCGCGCTGCGCCACCCGGCCAAGCTCATCGACGAGTACCCATGGGAGACTGACGTCGGCGACAAGGTCGACCCGCGAAGCGGAAGGCTGACGTCGCGCAGGATCTGGCGCGAGCCGATCGGCGTCGTCGGCGTCATCGTGCCGTGGAACTACCCGCTCCAGATCACACTGCACGGACTCGGCCAGGCCCTCGCCACCGGCAACACCGTCGTACTCAAGCCGGCGCCGGACACTCCGTTCCACGCCACCCGCCTCGGGCGCCTCATCACCGAGCACACCGACTTCCCTCCTGGGGTTGTCAACATCGTCACGTCGTCGGACCACCTCGTCGGCGAGGAGCTGACCCTCTCCCCCAAAGTCGACATGATCGCCTTCACCGGGTCGACGGCCGTCGGCAAACGAATCATGGAGAAGGGCGCGGCCACCCTCAAGCGACTGTTCCTCGAGCTGGGTGGCAAGTCGGCCACGATCGTGCTCGACGACGCCGACCTGCAGACGGCCACGAGAATGGGCATCGCGGCGTGCATCCACGCCGGCCAGGGCTGCGCCATCCCGACCCGGATGCTGCTCCCCCGCTCCCGCTACGACGAAGGCGTCGATCTGCTCGAGGCCATGTACGCCGACGTCAAGGTCGGCGACCCTCAGCAACCGGACACCGTCACCGGCCCGGTCATCTCGGCGAAGCAACGCGAACGCGTACTCGGCTACATCCGCAAGGGCCTCGACGAAGGAGCCAGCCTCGTCGTCGGCGGCACCGGCCGGCCCGAAGGACTCGACAAGGGGTACTTTGTCAGACCGACACTATTCGTCGACGTCGATAACTCGATGACAATCGCCCAGGAAGAAATCTTCGGACCCGTCCTGGCGGTGATCCCGTTCGACGACGACGAAGACGCCATCAGGATCGCCAACGACAGCTCCTACGGCCTGTCCGGCACAGTGATGTCAGGATCGCTGGAACGGGCGCTGGCGGTGACCCGCCGCCTCCGGACAGGCACCGTCCACGTCAACGGCGGCTCGGCGTCCGGCCCGGACATGCCCTTCGGCGGCTACAAGGCCAGCGGCATAGGACGGCACAAAGGACAAGTCGGCTTCGACCAGTACCTCGAAACGAAATCCACAGCCTGGCCGGCAGAAAGCCGATGAGCAAGATTGCGCGGAACCCGACTGAGAGGATTCTCCCAGTCGGGTGCGGTGAGGGTCTCGGGGGATGGAGTCGATCCGGCCTGTCATGGGTCTCGATCCGGAACCGGACTACGACTCGAACCTCCAAAGCCGCTCACCTCACAAGTTCAACGTCAGTAAAAGCCTTTTTCAGATCTCGTGGGGTGCACCGGTTGTAGTCCTTTTCCGATCTTCGCGGGCACAAGAGCGCGTGAACCAATCAGGCAGTCACCACGACCAGGGTGGTTCGTCGTAGCCGCACCGGTGCGGAATCACACTGTCGTCTGCACAGCGACCCTTGCCCCTGGTGCCGCATTCCTTACCCGTGAGCTTCGCGAGAACAGCGAACGTCTTCGAGGGGGRCCGTCCCATAGACGGTGTTTCCGGCAACTTTGCTCAGTAGGTCTCGGCAGACGGCCAACGGTCACCGAACGTGATCGAGAAGGCGTCGGTCGCGGGCTTCCAACGGACGATCCACCGGGCGCGGCCGGTCGAGGCTGCGGGTCATAAGATACAGGCATTTCAAGGCGCGGCCTGGTCGCTGGGGAAATACCCTCGGGCCCGCACCGCCCGCCGGTAGCGGGCGTTGAGCGACTCGATCGCGTTCGCGGAACACAGCACCCGAAGTATTTCCACGTCGTAGTCGAAGAAAGGAGTGAACTCCTCTCATAATTCCGGGAGGTGTGGAACGACCACGAGATCGGCATTCGCCCCAACGAGGTGAAACACTTCATCCACCCCGAACTCGGTGCATTGGTGCTAACCCGCCAGACGCTACTCGATCCGAACCAGTCGCATTCACTGCTCGTCTACACCGCCATTCCCGGCAGTGAGAACCACGAAAAATTGCAGTTGCTGTCCGTCATCGGAACCCAGGCTCGTCACTAACCTCGATCTTTCACGCTGGGAGCCACCCTCGCAACCTTGTTGATGTTGAGTTGTCGGCCTTGACTGGTTCGCGTCGTGACCGGATGCCCCGTTGGGCTCTAACGCGTGCGCGTTCGGCGAGGCGCGCCAAGACCGGGAGGGCGCCGTGATGATCAGACCGCTGCGGTCAGTTCGGTCGAGGACCCGCGGGTAGACCGGTGCCTTGTCCGTGGTGACCTCGACCGGCCGGCGGCCGTGAGGCCATCACCCAGGCGGCACTCGGGCTACACGCCGCCCACTTCCCCTCCCCGTTCGCCACCGTCCTCGCCCGCGCCGAAACCCTCGACGTCACGCTGTCGCTGCTCGACCGGCCCCAAGGTCTCACCACGCTGCGGTGCATGCGTCGCCACGCCGCACCTGCTGCCCCTCGACCTCGCCGCCGCCGCGCACCAGGCCACCGTCCACTACCGTCTCCGCGACGCGACCCGGCGCAGGCGTAACGCCACGCCCCAGACAACCTGCTCAACCCAGACCAGCGGACAGCTGCACAGCCTGCTGGCCGACGGCCCGTCACCGCGCGGCGCAGGACGATAGGCGGGCCGTGCGGAACCCGGCTATCCCGCGACGGGCTGCAGCTCGGTGACCTGGCTGGTGTTCAGCACATCGGCGATGCGCCAGAGCCCGAGCCAGCTCTGTGGGTGGACCGACTCGTCGAGCAACGCGGCATGGGCTCGCGGGTCGGGGTCGGCGCACGCCTCGGCGCAGACGGTGACCTGGTAGCCGACGTCGACCCCCCACCTGGTCGTGGACAGCACCGTCCCGGAGGTCGCCACCCCCGCCAGGATGATCTTCTCAATGTTCGCGGCCCGGAGGAGCTCGTGCAGGTTCGTGGTGGCGAAGGCTCCGATGCTGCTCTTGGTCAGAACCGGCTCGTCACCGACCGGCACGAGGAGGGGATGGATCCGATCCTGCATCCCGGCCGGGACGACGTGTATCACGGGCAGCCCCGCGGAGCGGGCCGCGTCCAGCGCGCCCGCGGCGTGCTCGGCGATGGCGGCGTTGTGGCTGAAGTTCTCGACGATGTACGCGGCGAAGTCCAGCGCCAGGAACGCGGCCGGCACGGACGTCGGCTGACTGGCCACAGTCATCAGGTTCTCCTTCGCGAATTGGTACGGGCCGGCGGTGCACGAGACCAAGACGCCGCCGTCACCACCGGCGTTCTCACGCCGAGCGCCACAGCGGACACGAGTAAAATCGGAGACAGCGCCCCGGTTCGACCACTGTACCGGAGACAGCGCCCCGGTTGGAGAACCTCGGACCGAGGGAGACCCGGATGGAGACCGAGCACCGGCCACTGCGCGCCGACGCGCGCCGCAATCGCGACCGGCTTCTGCAGGTGGCCCGGGAGGCCTTCGCGGCCGACGGACTGTCCGTCTCGCTGGACGAGATCGCGCGCCGGGCCGGTGTGGGGCCCGGCACCCTCTACCGCCACTTCCCCACCAAGGAGACGCTCTTCGAGTCCGTCATCCACGAGCGCCTCGACCCCCTGCTGGCCGAGGCGCGGGCCCTGCGCCACGCCGACGACGCAGGAGCAGCCCTCTTCAAGTTCATCGAGCGCCTCGCCGTCGACGCCTCGACGAAGACAGACCTCATCGACGCGATCGCCTCCACCAGGGCCGACATGCAGGCATCCGTAGCCGCGATGACCGCCGCCCTGCGCGATGAGATCGGCCACCTCCTCGTCCGGGCGCAGGACGGCGGGGAGGTACGCGGCGACATCGACACCGCCGACCTGATGGCGGTGCTGACCGGTACCCTCCTCTCGCTGCGTCACCTCGCGCACCACGACGCGGACCCCACGCGAGTGCTCGCGATCCTGCGCGACGGGCTCCGGTCACCGGACTTCTCGCCCCAAGGGGAGGCTCCCCGTTCCTGAGTGCGCCGCGCGGTCATCGCGGCTCCGAGTCCGACGAAGACGACAGGGAGGCTCCCGGGTGGGGGCCGGCCCGCAGAGCAGACGTCCTCGTCCGGACATGGCGCTGTTCCGGCCGACGATCGGGCGGACGCCACAGCGTCCGGGGCAAGCGGTCGCCCGGAAGCCCTGAGCCGTCGCGGCCTCGGCGTCGTCCAGTTGGTCTGGCCGCGCGCCCGCGGCCGAGCGCGCCGCCAGGCGTGTTCAGGCCGGGGTGAAGATGACGGGGAGTTCGGCCAGGCCGCGGACCCAGAAGGTGGGACGCCAAAGGAGGCTGACAGAAGGGATGGCGAGGGCGATGTCGGGGATGCGGTCCAGGAGCACCGTGACCGCGGTCTCAGCAATGATCTCGGCGAGGCTCTGTTGCGTTGGCGGTGCACAGCGGTCGGGCCATCCGCTCAGGCATGATCGAGTAGTGCGTCGTCGGCGTGTACGACCTGTCGTCCCGGCCCTCGGAGTTTGCTGGGTTCCGCTTCCGCCAGAGGTGATCGTTCTGGGCGTCCGCTGGTACCTACGGTTCGCCCTGTCGTACCGCGACGTCGAGGAACTGCTGGCCGAACGCGGCCTCGACGTCGATCACGTCACGATCTTCCGGTGGGTGCAGCGCACTGTTGCGTCGGTGGACGCTGTGGTCCGTCCCGGCGGCCAGGCATGATCGGATGATGGCGCACCGCCGTCCTCATCCGCCGGTCCCGGTCTCGGCCTCGGAGTTCGCCGGCTTCCGGTTCCCACCGGAGGTGATCGTTCTGGGAGTTCGCTGGTATCTGCGGTTCGCGTTGTCGTACCGGGACATCGAGGAGTTGCTCGCCGAAC
>NZ_MBLN01000090.1:0-2232 GCF_001854645.1 Pseudofrankia sp. EUN1h
GCGGTTCACGCCGCTGTTGATCGACGCGGCCCGGCCGTGCCGCCACAGCCCGAGCGACAGGTGGTTCACCGATGAGACGTATGTGAAGGTCGCCGGGCGCTGGACGTACGTGTACCGGGCGATCGACCAGTTCGGCCAGGTCATCGACGTCCTCGCCTCCGAAAGACGCGATCTGGCGGCGGCGCGCCGGTTCTTCACCCGGGCACTGGCACACGGGTGGCGGCCGGTCGAGGTGACCACCGATCGGGCCGCGGCTTACCCGCGGGTCCTCGACGAGCAGCTTCCGGCCGCCCACCACATAGATGCCCGGTATGCGAACAACACGATCGAAGCCGATCACGGCCGGCTGAAGGCCCGGCTGCGGCCGATGCGCGGGCTGAAACGGCTGCGCTCCACCCAGGTGATCGGTTCCGGGCACGCCTTCGTTCAGAATCTTCGCCGCGGCCACTACGAACTCGGCGTCGACGCCGAGCCCCATCTCCGGCTCGCAGCAGCGTTCACCGAGCTCGCGCAGGCCATCTGATCAGGCCGCCAACCTGACCCTGTCGTGCCTCGGGCCGGCCCAACGCAACAGAGCCGCCGGGCCACACTCCGCCGGGCAGTTCGTCGGGGCGCAGGCCCCGAAGATGCCCGTCCTGCGGTGGCCTGATCATAACCATTCGCGGGAGGACAAGCTGCGACGAGTGGACGCCACTCTCCGGGCGAGCGCGGCGTCGCTGACCTGGATAGGTGGGGCGGGCGGGCTCACAGGGCGGTTGCGCGGTCGGTGATGCGTCAGCCGGCGGCGGTTCGGACGAGGGTGACGTCGGTGCGGGCGGGCGCGGATGCGGTCTTGTGGGCGAGCACCGTGCCGTCGGCGCCGAGGAAGTCGTAGGCGGCGGTCTGCTCGACGACTCGCAGCACGACGCGGTCGGGCCTTTCGTCGGTGATCTGCAGGTTGAGGGTGCGGGTTGCCAGGTGGGAGACGTGCGCGAAGCGGCCGGTGATGTCGCGCAGCAGGGCGAGGTCGGGCGGGAGCGGTCAGCCGCTGAGCCAGGTTCCCATGGTGAGCGGGTCGAAGCCCCGCCACCAGCGGACCAGGGTCACCGCGTTCGAGCCCTGCACACTGACCGCGACCGGGACGGCGTCGTAGGCCCAGAGGACGACGAACTGGCGGTTGGCCCAGAAGCACAGCAGGGCACCGCCCTGGCCGCCCTGGGGCGGGATCCACCGGCCGACGGCCGGTGCGCCAGCGTCGCAGGAGCCCGGGGTGGGCACGTTGACGGTCAGGAGGTCAAGGCGGCGGTCCAGTGCCGATCGGTCCGGGAAGTGCCAGGCGTACACGAACCGGCCGTCGGAGGCCGCGCAGCGGACGGCGGCGTCCGGATAGGTGCTGTTGGCCGCCGGATCGACCCGGATGCAGCGGGTCATGGTCACGGGGTTGAGCAGCGCCCGCAGCGCCTGGTCGGCCGACAACCCGGCCGCCGGGTGCGGCACCGGCGAGGTCCTCGGTGGCACTGTCGACGGTGGCACGGTCGGCGACGCCGACGCCGACGCCGGGGCCGGGTCGGTCGAGGTCGCGGTCGCCGGCCGTGGGGTGAGAGTGGCCGTTCCCAGGGGGACGGGCGTCGGCGCGCCATCCGGGCTGCCCGGCGGGGGCAGGCGGCTGCCGAGCAGGATCACGGCGGCGATAGCGGCAACGAGGGTGACGCCGACCGCCGTCGGCCTGCGGCGCGCCTGCCGCCACCGGTGCTGGCTGGCACGGGCCGGGGCGGCACTGTCCCGGCCAGGGTTGTGACTGTCCATCAGGTCTCCGCTTACAGCGTGCCGGACCCGCCTTCGGTGACGTTCTTCAGACCGGCGTGACGGCGAGGCCGAGTGCCGATGAGTATGTGCCACCGCAGCGGTCAGTAGTTCGTCGTTTCAACGGATAGTGGCAGTCGCCCGGCACCGCTCGAAGATCCAGAAAGGGACCTCATGCCGAAAGTCGTAACGATCGGTTACGGCGATCGTCCGGGATATGACAGCACAGCCTCATCCGTCCGCGACGAGGCGCACGCGCACGACGGCCGCCTGCGTCGCGGCGGAGTGCTCATGGGGATCGCCGGCGCGCCGGTCCAGGTTCGCAACCACGACGCCGTGCGCGTAGAGACCGACAGGGGCGCGTTCCCGCGGTCCCCGCGGCTCTGTTGCGTTGGCGGTGCACAGCGGTCGGGCCATCCGCTCAGGCATGATCGAGTAGTGCGTCGTCGG
>NZ_MBLN01000091.1:0-92976 GCF_001854645.1 Pseudofrankia sp. EUN1h
AGCGGCGGGGGGTGGTGGAGTCGGGACCGGTGGGCTGGCGGGGGATGAAGGTGAGGCCGGCGGTGACGGCGGCGAGGTCGCTGTCGCGGCCGAGCTCCCGCAGCGCGTGCCGGACCTTCTCGTCGTCGGCCCACGGGTCCAGCTCGACGACGAGACTCGGGTCCAGCGGCGGCACCGGGACCTCGGAGATCAGCGGGTGGCGGGGCCGGTCGTCGGTCTCGGTGATACCGAACAGCGCCTCGTGCATCTTCTCGCCGACACCGAGCCCCGTGTAGACGATGTCGATCTTCTGCCCGCCCGGCTTGGCCTCGGCGCGCGCGACGAGCCGGTGTGCCACGTCGTCGATCCGCACGGGTTCGCCCATGTCGAGCACCAGCGCGTCACCGCTGGAACCGAGCGCGCCCGCCTGCAGGACCAGCTCCACGGCCTCCTGCACGGTCATGAAGTACCTGGTCACGTCGGGGTCGGTGACGGTGAGCGGACCGCCCGCGGCCAGCTGGCTGGCGAAGATGGTGAGCACCGAGCCGTTGCTGCCCAGGACGTTGCCGAACCGCACGCTCACGTAGGGAACACCGTGCTCCGCGGCGACGTGCGAGGTGAGCCGTTCGGTGATCCGCTTCGAGTAGCCGAGCACGCTGCTCGGGTCGGCCGCCTTGTCGGTGGAGATGTTGACGAGCCGCCGCACCCCGCTGGCGACCGCCGCCTCCAGGATCGACAGCGTGCCCCAGACGTTGGTCTTCACCGACTCGCCGGGGTAGCGCTCCAGCAGCGGCAGGTGCTTGAGCGCGGCCGCGTGGAAGACGACCTCCGGGCGCCGCTCGGTGAACAGCGCGGTGATCATGTCGACGTCGCGGATGTCGCCGAGCACGACGCTGTCGTCGTCCAGGCGGGTGTGGCCGTAGATCGAGAGCTGGACGGCGCGTAGCGCCGACTCGTCGCGGTCCAGCATGATCAGCTCTGCCGGCCGGTAGGTGTGCAGCTGGCGGCACAGCTCGGAGCCGATCGACCCGCCGGCGCCGGTGACCAGCACCCGTCGGCCGGTCAGGTAGCTGGCGGCGACGGCGATGTCGGTGTGGACCTGGCGGCGGCCGAGCAGGTCGGCGATGTCGATCTCACGGATGTCGCTGACGTCGACGTTGCCGCCCAGCAGGTCGGCGACCCGGGGGAGCACCTTGACCGCGAGCCCCGCTGCCTCCGCGAGCCCGGTGACCTCCCGCAGCAGCGTGGCCTCGGCGCTGGGGATCGCCACGAGCAGCGTCCGGGCGCCGGTCGCCCTCGCTACGGTCTCGATCTGGTCTCGGCCGCCACGGACCCGCACTCCATACAGCTGCAGGTTCCAGCAGCGCGGGTCGTCGTCGAGCAGCGCCACCGGGTAGTACGGGCTGTCGGGGGTGCGCAACATCGCGGCCAGCACCTGCTCGGCGCCCTCGCCCGCGCCGAAGACGATCAGCGCCTGGGTGCCCTCGGGAGTGGGGCGCAGCAGCCGCTCCTCGGTGAGCCGGTAGAGGTAGCGCACCCCGAACATGATCGAGAGGGTGACCGTGCCGCCGAGCGGTGGCACCGACAGTGGCAGCGGCCTGGGCTGGCCGAACGCCGCCACCGCGATCTCCAGCCCGATGACCGTCAGGGTCACGGAGGTGAGGATGCTCAGCACTTCCTCGAAGCCGCCGAACCGATAGCGGCCGAGATAGAGGTGCAGCGCGGTGCCGAGGAAGTGCAGCAGGCAGACGGCCAGCAGCACGATCACCCAGAAGCCGGGGTCGCGCAGCGTGCTGACGTCGAAGTTGGACCGCCCCGTCTGCGCGGCGGCGAGTCCCGCGACCAGCGCGAGGCTGTCGAAGGTGATCTGGAGACCGACCCGCTGGCGTAGCTCGAGGCGCGCCACGAGGCGCGACACGCGGCGCCCGATGGCCGCCGTCCACAGTCGGCCACGCGCGCCTTCTACTCTACGTCTCCACATGACGCCATAGAGTAAGCGCATCCGAAGGTCGATTCGGTGCTACGGATCGGCGGGCACGCGCGGGCGTGGCGAGTCGTACGGCCGTCCCGCCCGGCGGCGCGACGAGGCGGTACGCCGCGACCGGCGCGTCCTCCGTGTCCGGTCCTGGTCTGACCCGGCGGAACAACTAGACGGGGCGGAAAGTGAGCGGACGCGTGGAACTACCGGACCTGGAACCGCGGAACTCCACGTTCCGCGCCTCGCGGCCACGGGACCTGGAAACACGGGACCTGGAAACACGGGACCTGGAGACACGGGCCACGGAGCCACGAGGCCTGGAGCCGAGAGCCGCGGAACCGCGGACCCTGGAGCCGCGGACTCTGGATCGGCTGACTCTGGATCGACCGAGTCTGGATCCGCGGGCTCTGGGCCCGCGGGCTCCCGGCCCGTGGCTCCCGCGGCTGCTGGAGTGGGCGTGCGCTGGGCGGCGCGTCTGGTTCCTCGTCCTCGCCTGCGCGGCGCTGGGCGGGCTGCTCGCCGCGGCGGCCGTCTGGCGGCCGGTCCGGGTCGTCGCGCTCGGCGTCCTGCTCGGCCTGGTCGTCGGCGGCGCGGTGGCGCTGGCACGCCTCCTGCGCGGTCTGCCGGGCGAGCGCGCGCGCGTCGGTGAGCACGACGCCGTCCGGATCACCGGCGCGCCGCTGCTGGGGTCGGTCGCCCAGGAGCCCGACGCGGTCCGGCGCCCGCTGGTCGTGTACGGAAGCCCGCGTTCGCCGCGCGCCGATGCGTTCCGCCGGCTGCGCGCCTCCCTGCCTTTCCTGCACGTGGACGGCCCGCCGCGCGCGGTCGTCGTCACCAGCGCCGTCGGGTCCGAGGGCCGGTCCACCACCTGCTGCAACCTGGCGATCACGGCGGCCTACGGCGGGGCGCGGGTCTGCCTGGTCGAGGCCGACCTGCGCCAGCCGTCGTTCGCCGGCTACCTCGGCGTCGAGCCGTCGCCCGGGCTCACCTCCGTGCTCATCGGCGCCGCCGAGCTGGACGTCGCGACCCGGCCGTGGGGCGCCGGCCGGGTCGGCGACGGGTGGCTCGACGTCCTGCCGAGTGGACCGGTCCCGCCGAACCCGAGCGAGCTGCTGGCCTCGCGTGGCATGGCGGACCTGCTGGAAAGGCTGACCAGTCGCTACGACCTCGTGGTCGTCGACACGCCGCCGCTGCTGGCGGAGGCCGGTACGGCGGTTCTCGCCAGCCGGGCCGGTGGCGCGCTGCTGCTCGCCCGGGCCGGGCACACCCGGTGCGGCCAGCTGCGCGACGCGACGGCGACGGTGGGGGCGGCCGGCGGCCGGGTGCTCGGCACCGTGCTGACCATGGTCCCGGTCGGCGGGCTGGCCGGCCGACCGGCTGGCKAGGGAGCATTCTGGCGCCTCGGTTTCGCGCGCCTGGCCGCGGCTGGCCGCCGCTGGTGGCCGCGCCTCGCGTCGCCCGCGCGTTCGGAGCGCCCGGTCGCCGGCTCCTTCGACCGGGGCGGACCCGGCGCGGCCCCGAGTGGCCGCCCGGCCGGCGTGGCGCGCGCGGGCGACGAGCCGGTCAGCCTCACCGCGATTGCCGAGCAGCGGGCGGCAATGCCCGAGCAGCGGGCGATCGTGCCCGACCACCGCGCCCCCGCCGTCGACGCATGACCGCCGACGAGAGGCGACACGCCCCGGGCGCCTCGGCGCCGACGGCCGACGAGGGCGCGGCGGTCGTCGAGGGCGCGGCGGTCGTCGAGGGCGCGGCGGTCGTCGAGGGCGCGGCGGTCGTCGAGGTCACCGTGCCGGCCCAGGTCTCGCGGGCCGACGTGGCGTCGCGTGGTGGCCCGCCGCCGGCCCGGAAGATGCCGACGCGGCCAGGCGCGACGGGCGGCGACGGCGGGGGTGCGATCGACGGTGGGGGTGCGGTGGTCGGGCGGGTGGCGCGGTGGCCGCGCCGGTTCGCGCGCCGGTTCGTGCGCCGGCCGAGCCGGCGGGCGCTGCTGGTGGGTGCCTGCGTCCTCGGGCCGGTGCTCGCGCTGGCCGGCTGGATTGGCGTGCGCGGCCTGCTGGCCCACTCGGAGCTGAACCGCGCACGGGCGGACATCACCCGACTGCAGCAGCGGCTGCTCGCCGGCGACGTACCGGCGCCCGCGGACCTCGCGGCCGAGGTGCGCCGGATCAGTGACCGGGCCCACTCGGCGGCCGACCTCACTGGCGACCCGGTGTGGTCGGCCGCCACGTACCTTCCCGGCGTCGGCTGCCCGCTGCGGTCCGCCCACTCGTTGACCGTCGCGGTCGATGGCGTGGCGGGCGGCGGGCTGCCCGCCATCGCCCAGGCCGCCGGCACGCTCAACCCGGCGTCGCTGCGGTCGGGCCTGACGATCAACCTGACGGCGCTCGCCCGCGGCAAGGAACCGGTCGCCGCGGCCGCGGCGGCCGTCGAGAGGTTCCGCACGGCACTCGCCGCCGTCCCGGACTGTGGCTGGCTGGGCCGGCGGCTGGGGCTCGCGCCAGCCCGCGCCACCGCCGCCAGCCAGGCCACCCGGCTCGCCGGCTCGCTTGCCGGCCTGAAGCTTGCCACCGAGATCGGGCCACCAATGCTGGGCGCGGGCGGTGAGGCGCGTCGCTACCTGCTGATCGTGCAGAACCCCGCCGAGTCCCGGGCCAATGGCGGCATCATCGGCGGGTTCGGTGTACTGACCGTGCGCAACGGCGAACTCAGCCTCGACGACATCTCGGGGAACGGGAAGCTGCCGCAGCTGCCCCCCGACTCGACGCCGCGGGCCGATGCGCGGCTGCCGGCCGACCTTGCCGCCAGATATGGGCCTTACCAGCCGACTGATATCTGGGCGAACGCCAATCTCACGCCCGACTACCCGACGGCCGGGCGCTTCTACTCCGACCTCTACAAGAGGACCACGGGTATCGACGTCGACGGCACCGTCAGCATCGATCCCACGGCCCTGTCCTACCTGCTCGCGGCGACCACGCCGGCCGTCATGCCGGACGGACGGGTGATCAAGGCGGGCGACCTGGTCAGGCTGGTGGAGTCGGACGCCTACGCGCTCATCAGCGACACCAACGAGCGCGACCAGTTTTTCGCCGATGTAGGCAAGTCCGTCTACCGCGCGGTGACGTCGGGCGTCGGCGGCACGCCGAAGCTGCTCGAGGCGCTCGGCCGAGCTACCGGTGAAGGCCGGCTGCTGGTGTCAAGCGACCACGTCGAGGAACAGGGCATTCTTTCCACCACTCCGCTCGGCGGAGCGTTGCCGAGCGCGCCCGGGCCTTTCCTGGCGGTGGTCACGCAGAACGCGGCGGCCAGCAAGCTGGACTTCTGGATGCGTCGCGCCGTCGGTTACCGGATGGACCCGGCGCCGGGCGGTGGCGGGGTCGCGACGATCGCCGTGCAGCTGCTGAACGATGCTCCGGCGGGCCTGCCCGAGTACGTGCGCTACCGCCTCGATCGYGGCGGGCCCGGGGGAAACCCGGACGCGCAGAACCAAGTCTGGCTGTCGGTCTACACGGGTGTGGGCAGTCGCCTGCTCGGAGCCGCGCTGGACGGCAAGCGGGYGCTGCCCGTCAACGACATCGAGCGTGGCCACTCCGTCGTCTCCATGTTCCTGCCGCTGGACCGAGGCCGGACGCGGACGCTCGTGCTGCGGGTCTGGGAGCCGGTCGCCGGCCCCGCGCTCACTGTGCGTACCCAACCGCTCGTGACGCCGGAGTCGTTCGCCGTCGCCGGGCTCCCCGCCCGGCCACCGTGGTCGCTCACAGCATCGAAGTAACTCCGCAGGGTTCTGGACACTGGCAGTTACGCTAAGTAACCTCCGCGTAGTCAATCGTTCGACTGCTTGCACTGATCACCCGTTGGGGAGTGCCTCGATGAAACTCCGCACGCTAGGCGTCGCGCTGCTCGCAAGCTGCGGGCTCGCCGTCGCCGCCCTACCAGCGACCGCCGCCTTGGCGGTCGATGACGCTCCACCGCTCAGTGACGCGGCAACCAGCGACCCTTCGATCTCCTCTTTGGCGGTCGATGACGGGTCGCTGTTCGACGACAAGCGGGATCTGTTCGACGACAAGCGGAAGAAGGACCCGTACCCGCCGTCGAAGACGTGCGGCGGTCTCTTCGGCCCGCTTCAGGTGAGCCAGACCGTGATCGAGTCCGGCCAGTCGTTGCTGTTCGCGGGCTGTGGCTTCGTGCCTGGCGCATCCGTCGCGCTCAACACCAGCGGAGGCGTCGAAAGCGCCTCAAGCCCGTCGGGCCTCGCGGCTTCGACCGTGTACGCGGACGGCAGCGGTTACATCAGTGGTCAGCTGACCCTGACGGCCGTGGGTACCAACACGATCACCGCGACTGGCCCGGGCTTCCCGGCGGCCGGCATCCTCGGCGACGAGAAGATCGACCCGGTGTTCAAGGACCAGGAAGAGCTTGCCGCCAAGACTGCGCTGGCCGCCGCGCCGATCAACCGGACCCTGACGGCCACGGTCCTCGTGCTCGGCCCCGACGGTTTCGGTGGTCCTGGTGGTCCTGGTGGCCCTGGCGGTCCTGGTGGGCCTGGCGGTCCTGGCGACATCGGTGGCGTCGGTGACTTCGGGGACCCGGGGCTCGGTGGCGCCATCACCGACGGCAAGGGCAACATCACCGTGATCAACGGCATCCCGATCCCGATCCCGATCCCGATCAACGGCTGGAACGACAAGGACGACTGCTTCAAGGACGGCAAGGACGGCCGGAACAACAAGGACGGCCGGACGACGCTGGCTGATGGCATCGACGGCAAGGACGGCCGGAACAACAAGGACGGCATCGACGGCAAGGACGGCCGGGATGGCAAGGACGGCCTGTTCGACGACAAGGACAGGCGCTGCCGTGACGGTGTCGGCGCCGTCGGTGTCGGCGTCGTCGGTGTCGGCGTCGGCGGTGGCGGTGGCGGTGTCGGTGGCGGTGGCGCGACCCCGGCCGGCGGTGCCCTGCCGTTCACCGGTGTCGAGACCGGGGCCATGGCCTCCATCGCCTTCGCCCTCCTCGGCGGCGGTCTGCTGCTCCGGGTCGCGGCCCGGCGTCGGCGCAACACCCTCGGCGCGCACACCGAGGGCTGACAGCACGACCGGTAACACCTACTGGTAACAAGCCAACGGTGGAAGCGGTGCCGCCTCAGCCTCGCTGAGGCGGCATCTCACCAGCCAGAAGCGGCTGGTGGCGCGCTGGTCGAAGGACCAGCTGGCGATACCGGAGGCACAGCGGGCACAGAACGGGCCGCTCCCGCGAATGCGGGGGCGGCCCGTTCTGTGCCCTGGCGGGGCCGGCGTCAGACGCCAGCTCTGGCGGGTCGCCGTCAGGCGCTGCCGTCCGCGCCGCCGCCCGTGCCATCGGCGGGGGAGTGACGGCGCAGGCGACGGCCGAGCGCGGCGATCGGGTCGAAGGACGCGTCAGCCACCCGCTCCTTGAGCGGGATGATCCCATTATCGGTGATCTTGATGTGTTCCGGGCAGACGTCCGTACAACATTTGGTGATGTTGCAGTAGCCGACGCCGGCCTCCGCGCGCAGCAGGTCACGCCGGTCGTTCGTGTCCAGCGGGTGCATCTCCAGCTCCGCGTAGCGGATCATCAGCCGCGGCCCGGCGAACACCCTCTTCTTGTCCTCGTGGTCGCGAAGCACGTGGCAGACGTTCTGGCACATGAAGCACTCGATGCACTTGCGGAACTCCTGGACGCGGTCCACGTCCACCTGCTGCATGCGGTGATGCCCGTCGTCACCGGTCGGCCGACCCGGCGCGAAGGTGGGCACCTCCTCGGCCTTCTCGTAGTTGAAGGCCACGTCGGTGACGAGGTCGCGGACCACCGGGAACGTGCGCAGCGGGGTGATGGTCACGGTCTCGCCGGGCTCGAAGAGGTTCAGCCGGGTCATGCACATCAGCCGGGGCTTCCCGTTCACCTCCGCCGAGCACGAGCCGCACTTGCCGGCCTTGCAGTTCCACCGGACGGCCAGGTCGTTCGCCTGGGTGGCCTGCAGCCGGTGCACCGCGTCGAGGACGACCATGCCCTCCTCGACCTCGACGGTGAAGTCCCGCAGTTCGCCCCCGTCGGCGTCGCCGCGCCACACCCGCATAGCCAGGTCGTAGCCCATCGTCAGGCGTTCCTCTCGTTGTTCGTCCCGGCGACCGGGGGCGTCTCGGGTGGGGTCTCGTCCCGGCCCGTGTCGGCCGGCTGCGGCGGCACGTCGGACGCCGCCGCGGCTGGCGCTGGCGCTGGCGTGGGCGCCGGCGGGTCGAAGAGCGAGGTGAGCTCGGGGGGCATTTCGGGCAGCGGCTCGGCGGCGAGGTCGACGGCGCCGTCGCGCAGCCGGACCACGTGGTTGATCCGGGCGAACACCGGGTCGGTGCCGGGGAAGTCGTCGCGGGTGTGGCCGCCGCGGCTTTCCCGGCGGGCGAGCGCCGCGGTGGCGACGCACTCGGCGACCAGCAGCATCGAGCGCAGGTCGAGCGCCAGGTGCCAGCCCGGGTTGTACTGCCGGTGCCCCTCGACGGCGACCCGCTCGGCACGCTGGCGCAGCTCCCCGATCTCCTTGAGCGCCTGGGTCAGCTCGTGCTCGGTCCGGATGATCCCCACCAGTGACTGCATCACGGCCTGCAGGTCGGACTGCAGCTGGTAGGGATTCTCGGTGTCGCCTCCGGCCGCGGCCCGCTCGAACGGGGCGAGCGCCCGCGCCGTGGTCTCGGCGATCTGGGTCTCGTCGGGCGCCGGGCGGTCGGTCTCGGCGAGCGCCGTCGCGTAGGCGGCGGCGCCGGCGCCCGCGCGCCGGCCGAACACCACCAGGTCGGACAGCGAGTTACCACCGAGCCGGTTCGAGCCGTGCAGCCCGGCGGCGCACTCGCCGGCCGCGTACAGCCCCGGCAGCGTCGTCGCCTGGCTCTCCGGGTCGACCTTGATCCCGCCCATCACGTAGTGGCAGGTCGGGCCGACCTCCATCGGTTCCCTGGTGATGTCGACGTCCGCCAGCTCCTTGAACTGGTGGTACATCGACGGCAAGCGGCGTCGGATCGTCTCCGGGTCGCGGCGGCTGGCGATGTCGAGGAAGACACCGCCGTGCGGCGTGCCGCGCCCGGCCTTCACCTCGGAGTTGATGGCGCGGGCGACCTCGTCACGCGGAAGCAGCTCCGGTGGGCGCCGCGCCGTCTTCTTGTCGGTGTACCAGCGGTCGGCCTCCTCCTCGGTGTCGGCCGTGTCCGCGGCGAACACCTCGGGGATGTAGTCGAACATGAACCGGCGGCCCTCGGTGTTGCGCAGCACGCCACCGTCACCGCGCACGCCCTCGGTGACGAGAATCCCGCGCACCGACGGCGGCCAGACCATTCCCGTCGGGTGGAACTGGACGAACTCCATGTCCATCAGGGCGGCACCGGCGCGCAGTGCGAGCGCCTGGCCGTCGCCGGTGTACTCCCAGGAGTTCGACGTCACCTGCCAGGACTTCCCGATACCGCCGGTGGCGAGTACCACGGCCGGCGCGTCGAACCGGACGAACGTGCCGGTCTCGCGCCAGTAGGCGAAGACGCCGGCGATCCGCTCGCCGCCGGTCGCCGGGTCCGGCGCGGTCAGCAGCCGCTGCACGGTGCATTCCATGAAGACGTCGAGCTTCTTCGCGACGACCCGGTTCTGCAGGGTCCGGATGAGTTCCAGGCCGGTGCGGTCGCCGACGTGGGCGAGGCGCGCGTAGCGGTGGCCGCCGAAGTCGCGCTGGAGAATCTTCCCGTCCGGGGTCCGGTCGAAGACGGCGCCCCATTCCTCCAGTTCCCAGACCMGGTCCGGGGCCTCCTGGGCGTGGATCTGCGCCATCCGCCACTGGTTGAGCATCTTGCCGCCGCGCATGGTGTCGCGGAAGTGCACCCGCCAGTTGTCCTCGGGCCACACGTTGGCCATCGCGGCGGCCATGCCGCCCTCGGCCATCACGGTGTGCGCCTTGCCCAGCAGGCTCTTGCAGACGATGGCGACCCGCGCGCCCTGCTCGTGCGCCTCGATCGCGGCCCGCAGGCCCGCTCCGCCGGCGCCGACCACCACGACGTCGTAGCTGTGTGTCTCGGCTGTCACAGGTGTTTCCTTCTCTCGTTCCTGGCATCTGGCTGGCGGGCTCGAAGCGGCCCAGGCCGCTCCGGCGCCGCCTATGAGATCCAGTGCGCGTCGGTGAGATGGCCGGACGCGACCAGCCAGATGTAGAAGTCGGTCGCCATGATCCACAGCAGGCTGGCCCAGGCGAAGAACATGTGGTGCCGGTTGAGCACCGAAAGCCTGGCCCAGACCCGGCGGCGCAGCGGGGCGGCGGACAGCCGCTTCAGACCACCGCCGCACAGGTGCCGGCACGAATGGCAGGAAAGTGAGTACAGCCAGATCAGCGCCGCGTTGACCACCAGCACGCCGGAGCCCACCCCGATACCGAAGTGGCCGTCGTAGATGAAACCGAGCACGGCGTCGTAGGTCAGCAGCGCGGCGAAGACGACCGCGAAGTACCAGAAGTACCGGTGGATGTTCTGCAGGATCAGCGGGAAGCGCGTCTCGCCCTGGTAGCCACGGCGGAAGTCCGGCACCGCGCAGGCCGGCGGCGCCCACCAGAACGAGCGGTAGTAGGCCTTCCGGTAGTAGTAGCAGGTGAGCCGGAAGCCGAGCGGGAAGATCAGAATGATAATCGCCGGCGACACCGGCGAGATATCGCCGAAGATATGCGGGGTCGCGTTGTCCAGACAGTTATCCGTCAAGCACGGCGAGTAGAACGGCGAAAGGTACGGGTCGTGGAAGTAGTTCCCGTTCCGCAGCGCGGCCCACATTCCGTAGACGACGAATCCCGCGAGCACGACGACGGTTACCAGCGGTTCCACCCACCAGTTGTCCTTGCGCAGCGTGCGCGCGCCGACGGCCGCGCGGGGCGCGGGTACCGGGCGTGAGGTGGCGGCCGGGTCCGCGGTCGGCGCGGGTCTGGTCCGAACGGGCATACATGTCTCCTCGGCTCCTGGCGCCGCGGTTTCGCATCCCCCGCCGGATCGCGCGTGCGCCGACGGGCGTCCCGCGGCGGACGCGGGTACCACGCGGGCCCGCGTACCCGCGGCGCCGCGTGGCCCGTGGCGCGCGGCGGCGCGGACCCTCCGCCCGGACGCCGATACACCATGGCCGAGGCATAGAGGGTCCGTGTGCTGCACATCACGGCCCACGGCGCAGTCTGGCCGATCCCCGATCAGATGGCCAGAGTCTTTGAGGAACGTGTTCTCATCCGCCGCGGACGAATCGCCGCGCGCCGGGCACGGCCTCCCGTCACCGTGCGGGGCTCGCCGACTCCGCCAGGTCCGCGCGTGGCCGCCACCGGGCTGTCGGTCGGGCCGGTCGCCGGGCTGGTTGGCCGGGCTGGTGGGCGGAGCATCGGGAAAGTGCTACAAGTGTGTAAAAGTTTGGRCTGCCATGGCCGTCTGGGCGACTCGGGCTGCCAGGCTGGCTACCTGGCGGAGAACGTCGCCTCGTCCCACGCCACCCTCCGCGTGGGGCGAGGCGGCACCGGATGCTCGCCGACACCCTGTGGACGCCGCGGACCGTGCTCCGTTACGCGTCGGTCGACTGCGCTACCTCGGTCCTTCCGTCTGCCGTCGTCGACCGGACACCTCCGGCTGGAAGCCTTACCGCCGGCCGAAGGAGGTTCCACATGTCTGTCAATCGTCGTCACGTGCTCGGCACCGGTGCCGCCGGCCTGGGCATCGTCCTCACGGGTTCGATCGGCTCCGTTTTCGGTGGTACCGCATACGCGGGGGGTCCACAGGGTGGTCAGGGTAGTCACGGCGACCCGGGCCACGGCCCGGTCTTCAAGGGCTACGGTGACCTCGTCGCCGACCCGAACGGCGTCGTCGACCTGCCCAAGGGCTTCAGCTACACCAAGGTCTCCGTCCAGGGCACACCGCTGGCCGGCGGCGGGCTCAGCCCCACCTTCCAGGACGGCATGCACACGTTCGCGGCCGGCCGCAACACCGCCATCGTGCGCAACCACGAGCTGACCCACGAGGCGAAGTACCCGGTCCCGCACGTCAAGGGCCTCACCTACGACGAGGGCGCGGACGGCGGCAACACCGTCCTCGTCGTCGACGGCGGCAAGCTGCTGTCGGAGAAGGTCGGCCTCGCGGGCACCGTCCGCAACTGCGCCGGCGGCCCGACCCCGTGGGGCACGTGGCTGACCTGCGAGGAGACCGAGCTCGTCCCCGTGGGCGACCCGTTCGCCCCGGACACCGCCAGCCTCCACGACGCGAAGCTGACCAAGCGGCACGGCTACGTCTTCGAGGTCGACCCGTTCGGCCGGCTGCACGACCCGGCGCCGGTGCCGCTCACCGCGCTCGGCCGTTACGCCCACGAGGCCGTCGCCGTCGACCCGAAGACCGGCATCCTCTACCTGACCGAGGACGCCAGCGGCCCGTTCGGCCTCGTCTACCGGTTCCTGCCGAAGCGGCCGCTCGGCGGCCCCGGCAGCCTGCGCGCCGGCGGCAAGCTGCAGGCGATGTTCGCGGGCGGCCTCGCCGACCTGTCCGGTGTCACCGAGATCGGCACCAAGCTGGCGGTGAAGTGGGTCGACGTCCCTGACCCGGACGCCACCACCACGTCGGTGCGCAAGCAGTTCACCGCGGGATCCGTCTCCGTGGTGCCGAAGGCCGAGGGCATCTACTTCCGGGACGGCTCGGCGTACTTCGTCTCCAGCTACGCCAAGGCGGCACCCGCCGCCGGCCTGCACGAGGGCCAGGTCTGGAGGTTCGACCCGAAGCGGAGCACCATCGAGCTGGTGGTGCGCTTCGCACCCGGCGGCACGTTCGACGGGCCGGACAACATCCACATCTCCGCCTGGGGCGAGATGATCCTCTGCGAGGACGGCGACGGCGACAACCACCTCGTCGTCATCGGCGACGACGGCAACCCCTACCCGCTGGCCCGCTCGGTGAGCCAGGCGGAGTTCGCGGGCGCCACCTTCTCGCCGGACGGCAAGTACCTCTACGCCAACATCCAGGAGGACGGCGTCACGGTTGCCATCAAGGGCCCGTGGCAGTCCGACCGCCACTAGCGGTCCAACAGACCGCCCCGGTGGTCCGCAGACCGGCCCGGTGGTCCCGTAGACCGGTCCCGTAGACCGCCACTGGTGGTCCCGCGGCTCCCGTAGCGCGGATGGCCCGGCCTGGGGGGACGTTTCCGTCCCGGGTCGGGCCTTCCTCGTCCGCAGGAGCCGTCGGGCGGTCCGGCGCGGCCGAGTACCCGGTCGGCCACCGCCAGGTGAGATATGCATTGTTCGTGGTGAACCCAGCGCGATCACCGTCTCAGGAAGTCCTGCGGCTGGCCGGCCCGGTGCTGGTCGGGCCCGAGGACGTCCGTGACGAGCTGTGGGTGGTCGGCGGGAGGGTCACCTTCTCCCGGCCCACGGCACCGGCCGAGACGGTACGTGGCTGGGTGCTGCCCGGTCTCGTGGACGCGCACTGCCACGTCGGCCTCGACGCGCATGGCGCGGTCGACCAGGAGACCACGCTCGCGCAGGCGCGCGCGGACCGGGACGTCGGCGCGCTGCTGCTGCGCGACGCCGGCTCCCCGGCCGACACCCGCTGGATCGACGACCGCGAGGACCTGCCCCGGCTGGTGCGCGCCGGCAGGCACATCGCGCGGACCCGCCGCTACATCCGCAACTACGCCGAGGAGATCGAGCCCGACGGGCTCGTCGCCGAGGTCGGGCGGCAGGCGGAACGCGGCGACGGCTGGGTGAAGCTCGTCGGCGACTGGATCGACCGTTCCGTCGGAGACCTCGCCTCCTGCTGGCCGGCGGACGCCGTCGTCGAGGCGATCGCGGCGGCGCACGCCGCCGGCGCCCGAGTGACCGCGCACTGCTTCGCCGAGGACGCGTTGCCCGACCTGGCCGCCGCCGGCATCGACTGCGTCGAACACGCCACCGGCCTCACCGACGACACCGTCGCGCTGTTCGCCGCCCGCGGCATCGCGATCGTGCCGACGCTGGTCAACATCGCCACGTTTCCCGGCATCGCGGCCGACGCCGAGGCCAAGTACCCGCGCTACGCCCAGCACATGCGCGCCCTGCACGCCCGCCGGTTCGAGACCGTCGGCGCCGCCTACGACGCCGGCATCCCGATCTACGTCGGCACCGACGCAGGCGGTTCCCTGCCGCACGGACTGGTCGCCGCCGAGATCGCCGAGCTCGTCCGGGCCGGCCTGCCGCCGGAGGCCGCGCTCGACGCCGCGACCTGGTCGGCCCGCGCCTGGCTGGGCTTCCCCGCCCTGGAGGAAGGCGCCCCCGCCGACCTCGTCGTCTACCCGGACGACCCCCGCGCCGACATCGCCGTCCTCGCCGCCCCCGACCTGATCATCCTCCGCGGCCACCCCGTCGCCGGCACCACCACCCCGGCAGCCCCACCGACCCCCTGACCCCTGACCTCCCAACCTCCCAACCTCCTGGCTCCCGACCTCCCGGCTCCCTGGCCCCTGACCTCCCGACTCCCGAGCCCTCCCCGCCTCCACCCGCCCCCAGTGATCGCCGTCTGTGCCCTTCCGTGGTTGCGCCGGGACCGGATCCACAACCACCGCGGGGCTGAGACGCCGATCAAGAACGACTGAGGGCTGTCCACAGGGACGCCGGGGTGGCCGTGCCGGGGGTGGTCGGGGAGGAGGGTGTGCTGGTGTGGGGGTTGGCGGGGGAGCTCGGTCGGTTCTGGCGTATCCGGGGATGGCGGCGGCGCTGTGGACAGCCGGGTGGCAGGACGGCATGGTCACCTATGAGCAGGCGCTGGGCGCGGGGTTGACCCGGGGCCAGATCCGGCAACTCGTGCGGACCGGCGACTGGGTCCGGCCGTTCCCCGGCACCTATCTCGTCGCTGGCGCCGACCCGTTTCTTGGTCGGGTGCACGCGGCTCTGGTTCGTCGGCCGCAGGCGGTCGTATGCGGCGTCACGGCCGCGAGGCTGCTCGACCTGCGCGCGCTTCCCGCGCTGTCCACCTCGGAGCCGATCCATCTCCTGATCACCGGATCTGCCGCGCGGACCGCTGCGCGGGGCATCGTTCTGCACTCGGGATCTCGCGCGGGCACGCCGGTCTGGTGGCGCCGTGGGGTTCCGGTCACGTCGGTGACGCGCACGCTCGCTGATCTCGTTCTCGCCTGGGACCGACCGGAGGCGGTGGCGCTGTTGGACGCCGCCGCACACGATCGCCGGTTCCGCGGTGTGGTCGAGGTGGCGGCGCACCTGCTCGGTCGACGCGGCGCGGCGGCCCGGTTCCGATGGCTCGCGGAGGTCGACGCCCGCACGGAGTCCGCGCTCGAAAGCCGGCTGCGCCTCGTCCTGCACGACCACGGACTCAGGCCGCCCGAGGCTCAATACGCCGTCATCGACGAGAACGGGCGATCTGTCGCGCGCGCCGACTTCGCCTACCCGGCTCGTCGGCTGCTCGTCGAGGCGGATGGCGCCGCCTTCCATGGCGACCACGCCGCCGATCCAGAGCCGCTGCACCGCGACCGCGACCGTCAGAACGCCCTGTCCCGCCTTGGCTGGACGATCCTGCGTTTCACCTGGTCAGACGTGCTCACCCGTCCCGACCACGTCGCCGCTGTCGTTCGCCACTCTCTCGCCCGGCCATGATCGTTTCTTGGGCCCCGTGGTGGTCGTAAGCCGGGCTCTGCTGTGACCGCCGGAGGGCTCAAACGGCGATCAGGCCACCAGGCCACCAGGCCACCAGCGATCAGGCGATCAGGCGAGGAGGGGGGAGGTGACGCGCTCGCCGGTGGTGCCGTCGATGAGGCCGAGGTCGGTGATGTGGGGGCCGGGGAGGCAGGCGAGCGAGGCGACCATGACGGTGAACAGCGGCTGGGTGAGGATCCGGAGGGTGAGGCCGACCTCGGCGGCCGCGTCCTGGACGGCCCGCTGGGCCTCGGCGACCTGGGCCGCCGGCAGCGGCGACAGCAGCCCGGCGATCGGGAGCGCGACCCGGGCCACCACCTCGCCCCCGGCGGCGACCGCGACGCCCCCGCCGTCCGCGATCACCTGGTTCGCCGCGGCCGCCATGTCGACCGGGTCGCGGCCGAAGACGACCAGGTTGTGGGTGTCGTGCGAGACCGAGGTGGCGACGGCGCCTGTCCACTCCCCCCAACCGGAGATCAGCGCGGCCTGCGGGCGGGGCGCGATCCGGCCGTGCCGGTGCACCGCGACCTGCAGCATGTGCCCCGCCGGCGGCACCACCACACCGTCGCGGACCTCGGCGTCGACCTCGCCCCAGGTGGTGAAGACCGGGCCGTCGAGCACCCGCAGCCGCGCCGTGCCGTTGTAGACCCCGTCCGGCAGGTGGCCGACCCGCAGCACGAAGTGGTCGGGTGTGAGCGAGTCGATCTTCATCGTGTCCAGCGGTGGCACGCTCGGTCCCTCGACCACCGGGACGATCATCTCGCCGGCGGAGGCGACGTGCTGGCCGGCGGCGAAGACGTCGTCGACGGCGACCGCCGCCAGGTCGGACAGGATGATCAGATCGGCCTGCCGGCCGGCGGCGACCAGGCCGAGGTCGGTGCGCCGCAGCCGGTAGGCCGCGTGGTAGGTGGCGATCCGCAGCGCGCGCACCGGGTCGAGGCCGTAGCCGACCAGGCGGCGCAGCAGGTGGTCGATGCCGCCGTCGGTGAGCAGCGTCAGCGCGAACAGGTCGTCGGTGGCGGCGCACAGGTGTGTCGGCAGCTCCGGCAGTGCGTTCAGCTCGGCGACCAGGCCGGGAAGGAGATGCTCGAACGCGCCGCGGAGCTCGACGGTCAGGCCGGCGCGCAGCTTCTCCATGGCGTCGTCCTGCGTGACGATCTCGTGGTCCGAGGTGATCCCGGCCGCGAGGTAGGCCTGCAGCTCGGGGCCGGTGAGGCCGGCGGCGTGCCCGCTGACCAGCTTCCCGCTGGCCAGGCCCGCGGCCACGACGTCGACCATCCGTCCGTCGCTGGTCAGCACGCCGAGCATGTCCATGACCTCGGCGAGGCCGCCGACCTCCGGCCAGGCGAGCATCTCGGTGACCTCGGGGCCGTGCAGGTCCGCGCCGGACAGCTCCAGCCCCGGCATCGGCGGCACGCACGACGGTGCCTGGATGATGAAGCGCACCGGCAGCCCGCGGCTCGCCTCCACGGCGTAGCGCACCCCGGCGACGCCGGAGACGTTCGCGAGCTCGTGCGGGTCGCCGAAGATCGTCGTAGTGCCGCGCGGGCAGACGGCCGAGGCGTAGGCCCCGGGCGTGAGCATCGAACTCTCGAAATGGACGTGCATGTCGATGAGGCCGGGGGCGATGAACCTTCCGGTCGCGTCGAACGCGTCGAGCGCGTCCGTCCGGCTGCCGCTCGGGTGGACCGACGCGATCAGCGGACCGACCAGTCCGACGTCCGCCGGCCGGACCTCGCAGGTACCGACGTCGACGACGCTGCCGCCGGTGATGAGCAGGTCGAACGGCACGACGCCGCGGGCGGCGTCGACGGCGCGGCGGCGAAGGGCCGGGTCGACAGGGTCGTCCATGGGAGCAAGCTAGGCCGCTGCTGTTACAACTGTCTGCCGATTCCGCTCATCGCTGTTACGGGACGCCTGCCCCCGGCAGCTGCCGTTGGGCCGCTGATTGGGCGCTCGCCATACGACGACCACTGGAACGTCATGGGACAAACATGGTTACTACCCCCGTATCGGCCGTCGGCATGACGGCCATAGGCTCGCTGCATAACGGCTGGTCGGGAGGGAGCGGGCTGGTGGACGGCTTCGGGACGGGCCCGGCAGTGGTGCGCGACGGTTCCCCCTTGTCGGTCCGTCGCGGCAAGGACGCGCCGGCCGACCGCATACCCCCCGGTCTTGATCGCCGCAATTCCGGTATCGGCCCGGGAGCATCGGGGCGGCGCCGGCCGCTGGTCGTYGGCATCGGCGGATCGGCGCGGACCGACTCGCCGGCCATGCGGGCGCTGGGCGCCGCGACCCGGATGCTCGCCCAGGCCGGCGCGGAGACGGTCATGCTCAGCGTCGCCGAGCTGGATCTGCCGCCCTACCATCCGGACGCCAAGGAGCGCTCAGGGTCGATCCGCCGCCTCGTCGGCGAGGTCCGCCGCGCCGACGGCCTGGTCATCGCGGCCCCGGACTATCACGGCGGCACCTCGGGCGCGCTCAAGAACGCCCTCGACTACCTGTGGGACCTGGGTGACACGCCCCGGCCGGGACTGGACGCCCGCCCCGTCGGGCTGCTGGCCTGTGACGAGGGCCCGGGCGCCGGCGGCGCGCTGACCGCGCTGCGGGCCACGGTGCACGCGCTCGGCGGCTGGCCCACCCCGCTGGGGGTCAGCCTGAGCAGGCAGGAATCCGCCACGATCGACCAGTACGGCGCCATCTCGAGCCCGTCGATCGCCGCCCGGTTCGACACGCTGACCGACCAGATCATGGGCTTCGCCTATGCCTGGTCGCACCTGATCTGAGAGTGATCTGAGCGCGTACGGCCGGACGTTCGCGCACACCCTCACGTAAGGGGCGAACCGGCGCCAGCTACCGTGTCGTTGCCCTGACCGCCACGCCAGAATCCCCGCGCCAGAACCTCCGCGGGTCCGACGGACGCGCGTGGTCGTGGCGCGTCGGCGCGCTGGCCGCTCCCCGCGGCCAGGTGGCTTGCGGTCGAGGGCTCGCCGTCGACGAGATCTGTCGACGAGAACTTGAGGAGGGTCCCAGGTGGGACGACGGCACATGCTGCGCCTGGCCGCGGCGGCGCTCGGCTCCGCTCTGGCGTTGGCGGCCTGCAGCGAGTCCGCCGGCGACGACGGCGGCTCCGGAGCAAGCACCCCGGTCGCGGCCGGCGCCACGGTGAAGCTGATGGCCATCCTGCCCACCGAGACGGCCGGCTCCAACTACCCCGACATCCTCGCGGCCTCCCATGCCGCGGTGCGCGGGCTCAACGCCCGTGGCGGGATCAAGGGGCACAAGGTCGAGCTGGTCTACTGCAACGAGAAGAACGACGCCGCCACCGCCAAGTCCTGCGCCCAGCGGGCGGTGGACGAGCACGTGCTCGCCGTCGTCAACGAGGTCAGCGCGACCGGTGGGATCATGCCGATCCTCGAGGCCGCCAAGATCCCGTCGATCGGCTCCGGGGGCATCTCGGTCGACCAGTCGGAGCTGTCCTCCCCGGTCAGCTTCATGCTCAGCCCGCTGACCGACTACCCGGCGGTGTGCCCGGCCCTGCTGAAGAAGGCCGGCGCGACGAAGCTCGGCGCCGTCGGTTACAACCTGCCGCAGGCCGACCGGCTGATGAAGATGGCGGAGATCGGGGCGAAGGACGCCGGCTCGCCGCTGGCGCTGGAGCCACGGGTCCCGATCGACACCAGCGACTTCACGCCGACCGCGACGCAGCTCAGCAGGGCCGGCGTGAACGGCACGGTCCTCGTCGTCGTCGATCAGGGCGCCTACGCGGTGATCAAGGGTGGCGGCGCCGCCGGCGGCAAGTACTGCCACGCGCTGGGTGTCCTCTCCCGGGACTGGCTCATCGACGAGGGCGCGGCGGCCGACTCGATCGTCTTCGCGAGCGCGTTCCCCGAGCTCAGCGAGGCCGGCCAGTTCCCCGAGCTCGCCAGGGCGGTCCAGGAACTCGACGCGGAGGCCGCCGCCGGCGACGCCGCCGCGGCGACGGACAGGCGGATCAGCTCGACGAACACCGTCGGCTCGTGGCTGTCGGTGCAGGTCGTCGAGAAGGTCGCGAACGCGATCCCTGGCGACGAGCTGACGTCGGCGGCGCTGCTCGACCAGCTCAACAAGACCTCGGGCCTCGACCTCGGCCTGCTGCCGCCGCTGGACTTCTCCAAGCCGTCGCCGATCCCCGGCGCGCAGCGGCTGTTCAACACCACGATGCGCGGCGTGCGCTGGGACTCGGCGACGAAGACCTACGTCCCGCTCGGCACCGAGGCCTACGACGCCCTGAAGATCCTCACCCAGACCGGCGCCTGACGGGTGCGGTAACGCTCCGGCCTACCAGGTGCGGGGGGCACCGAAGACCTGGGTCCAGTAGCAGCCGTAGACGTCGTCGCTGACGGCGTAGCCGATGCCGATCTCGGTGATCTCGGGCAGCAGGATGTTGCGGCGGTGGCCCGGGCTGTTCATCCAGCCCGTGACGACCTCCATCGGGGTCCGCTGGCCGGCGGCGATGTTCTCGGCCACCGTCGCGTACTGGTATCCGRCCGCCTCGACCCGGTCGGAGACCTGCCTGCCCTCCGGGCTGGCATGGTCGAAGAACCGGCGCCGGGCCATGTCGGCGCTGTGCGCCGCGGCCGCCATGGCGAGCCGGGGCTCGGGCGCGAGCGGCCGCAGGCCGTGCTGCTGACGCTGCTGGTTCGTCAGCATGATCACCTCGGCGAGCCGGTCGGCGTCCGGGGTTCGTGGCGACAGCGGCGCCCACGGTGGGCCCGGCTCGGCCCGCTGACCGGGCGGGCTCGGTGGGCTTGGCGGTCTGGGTGCGCTGGGTGGCCTGGGTGGCCTGGGTGCGCTGGGTGGCCTGGATGGGCCGGGCGGACCTGGCGTGGGCACCGGTAGCGGGCCGGCCGGGAGCGGAACGGGCCGGGGCGCCGGCGTGGCCGGCTCGGGCTCCACGTCGACACCGAAGTCGCGCGCGAGCCCGGCCAGGCCGTCGGCGTATCCCTGCCCGATCGACCGGATCCGCCACCCAGCGGCCCCTCCGCCAGCGCCGCCCGCTCCGGCCGCCCCGCCGGCGCCGGCGGGGCCGCGCTGGTAGAGCTCGCCGACGAGCAGGGCGGTCTCCGGGCCGAGCCGCGGCGGCAGCAGCCGGATCAGGGTGATGCCGGCGAGGTCGTGCACGGTCGTCACTGGCGCGGGCAGCCGGCCGAACGGGGAGACGCGGTCCGTGGGGCTCGCCACCAGCACCACCCGCGCCGCGCCGCGGCGCAGCCGGCGCGGGTCGATGGTCAGCTCGTCGGCGCCGCCGTCCCTGGTCGCGGGGGTGAGCCGGATGCCGGCCGCCGCCGCCTGGTTGTAGAAGACGAAGTCCTCGTCACCGCCGACTCGGCCGCCGTCGCCGACGATCAGCGCCGACAGGTCGAACGGCCCGCCCAGCCGGACGCGAACGGCGCCCGGGGGCAGCGGCGTGTTGCCCCCCGCCACCAGCTCGAGCATGCGCACCCCCTTGGACCGTTCAACGATCGACGCCGGCCCGGGTTCCGCGGGGTAGCTGGGGGCCTTGTCGTGGGCCGTGGGACCATGTTGTTCTCGGGTGACCGGAGGCCGTTGGATACCCGGTCGACGGTTGTGCGAGCATGTCGTTCTCGCGCGACCGGACGCCGTGGGAGACGAGGTCGCACCGGCATTGAGAGAGCCGTGGGCTTCTCGATACAGAAATGCGTCGGAGGCGTTGGTTTGCTGACCGTGACGCGTCATCGGGTCCCGGTGTGCCGGTACCGCGTTTCTGGTAGTGAAAGTAGGCCACGGTGAACGACGCGATCGGCTACGCCCTGCTCGGCCTGGGCACCGGTGGCCTGTACGCCCTGATGACGGCCGGGATCGTGGTGGTCCAGCGGGGCGCGGGCGTGCTGAACCTCGCGCACGGCGCGCTGCTCGCCTGGGCGGCCTACACGTTCCACGGCGCCTCCGAGGTGTGGGATCTGCCCACCTGGTTCGCGGCCGTGCTCGCCGTCGGGTCGACGGCGCTCATCGGCCTGCTCTTCCACCTGCTGGTGATGCGCCCGATGCGCGACGGCTCGGCGCTGACCAGGGTCATGGCCACGCTCGGGCTGCTGATCATCCTGCAGTCAGCGCTCACCCTGATGTACGGCACGCCCGTGCGTACCGCGCCGACCATCCTGCCGACCGGCAAGGTGACGATCGTCGGCATGCCGGTCGGCTGGGATGTCTTCGTCCGCATCGGGGTCGTCGCGGTGGTGCTCGCCGCGCTGTGGGCGCTGTTCCGGCACACCACGATCGGGCTGGCGGCCACGGCCGTCACCGAGAACCCGCGGGCGGCCGCGACGTTCGGCTGGTCGCCCGACCTGGTCGCCGCCGGGGCGTGGACGCTCGGGGCCGCGCTCGCCGGGCTCGCCGGTGTGCTGCTCGCCCCGTTGCAGATGCCGCTGTCGGCGCCGAACCTGATGCTGCTGATCGTTCCGGTGCTCGCGATCGGCCTGCTGGCGGGGTTCCGCTCGCTGCCGGCCGTGTTCGTCGCGTCGGTCGTGCTCGCGGTCATCGAGGTGGAGACGCAGGTCCAGCTGGTCACCCGCCATCCCGCCTGGCGGGGTGTCGACCGGGCGATCCCGCTGGTCGTGATCGTCTTCTATCTGGCGATCCGGGGCCGGCACATCCCCGACCGGGGACACGTGAGCGAGCGGCTCCCCGCGCTGGGCAGCGGCCGGATCCACTGGCCGGCGCTCGTGGTGAGCGTCACCGCCGCGATCTGCCTGATCTGGTACGCGCTGCCGGTGGACTGGGTGAACGCGCTGAACGCCAACGCGCTGTGGGCGATCCTCATCCTCTCGGTCGTCACGCTCGTCGGCTTCACCGGCCAGCTCTCGCTTGCCCAGCTCGCCTTCGCCGGGGTGGCCGCGCTGATCGCCGGCCGGCTCGTGGCGGTCCGCGGCTGGCCGTTGGAGGCGGCGCTCGCGCTCGGCATCCTCGGGACCTCCGCGCTCGGGGTGCTGTTCGCGCTGCCCGCGCTGCGTACCCGAGGCCTGCAGCTCGCCGTCGTCACCCTCGGTCTGGGCGCGGCCGCGGACGCGATCCTGTTCCAGCGTGGCTACCACACGCCGCCCCCGCCCGGCTCGGTCGCGGCGTCGCTCGGCGAGCTCGGCCAGTCGGAGGGCACCGTCGTCGAACACGCGCGGCTGTTCGGGGTGCGGCTGGACACGGTCGTGGCACCGCGCGCGTTCGCGACGCTCGCCGTGGTCTCGTTCGCCATCGTCGCGGTCGCGGTCGCGAACCTGCGCCGTGGCCGGGCGGGCCGGCGGCTGATCGCGGTCCGGACCAACGAGCGGGCGGCGGCATCGCTCGGGGTCAGCGTCGTCGGCGCGAAGCTCTACGCGTTCGCGCTGTCGGCCGCGATCGCCGGGTTCGGCGGCGTGCTCTACGCCTTCTACCTCTACGGCTCGCGCGGCAACATCGACTACGGCGGCATGACGTTCTCGCCGTTCAGCTCGATCCTGCTGATCGCGTTCGCGGTGCTCGGCGGGGTCGGCTGGGTCAGCGGCGCGTTCGCCGGCGCGGCCTGGGCCGCCGGCACGCTCGGCACCCGGTTCGGAGCCTGGCTCGGGAAGCTGCTGACCGACGTGGCGGTGTTCGCCAGGACGATGATCGCCATCCTGGGCGCGGTGGTCGGCTTCAGTGCCGGCGCGGGCGTCCGTCGGCCGCGCGCCACGGTGCCGGACGCTGCCGACGGTGAGATGGACGGCCTGGGCGACGCGTCCGCGCCGGGAGACGCCGCGCGGACGGGCGCCGGCCGGCCGGCCTCGGCGCGGCCGGCCTCGCGCCGGCTCTGGCCGTGGGTGGGCGCGCTGGTGCTCGCCGCCGCCGCGATCGGGGTCAGCGGTTGGGTGCTCGACTGGCTGACCCAGCTCGACCGGTACGTGCCGCTGATCGGCGGCGTCGTGCTCGTCACCATCCTCGCCACCTCCGGCGGCGGGATGGCGCCTGGCAACGCGGCCCTGGCCAGCGCCGTGGCCGCTCGTTTCACGCCACCGTCGAGGAGGGCCGCGCGCGCGGCGCGCGAGCGCCGGCGACTCGCCCAGCTGCTGGCTGGCCCGACAGGTGCCACGCCGGTCGTGGCCGCCCTGGCCCCGGCGGCCGATGCCGGCCCCGGCGGCCAGGCCGGCGCGGCCGCCGGCGCCCGGGCCGCGAGGCTCGCCGCGCTCGCGGGCGGCGCGGGCGTGATCCGGCCTGCGACGCTGTCGGTCTGGGGGCTGACGGTCCGGTTCGGCGCCGTCACCGCCGTGGACGACGTGAGCCTGCGGGTCACGCCCGGCCAGATCGTCGGCCTGATCGGCCCGAACGGCGCCGGCAAGACCACCGTGATCGACGCGATCACCGGCTACACCCCGGCCAGGGCCCGGCAGCTGACACTCGGCGAGCACCGGCTCGACCGGCTGCCCGCGCACCGCCGGGCGCGGCGCGGCGTCCAGCGCTCGTTCCAGAACCTCGAGCTCTTCGAGGACCTGACCGTGTTGGAGAACATCGAGGCCGCGAGCGACCCGCGCGACCTGCGCGCCTACCTGACGAACCTGGTCTGGCCGCGCACGAGCGTGCTGCCGCCGGCGGCGCGCGCCGCCATCGAGGCCTTCGGGCTGGCCGACGACCTCCTGCGGACCGTCACCGAGCTGCCCTACGGCCGGCGCCGGCTGCTCGCGATCGCGCGGGCGGTCGCCGCCCGCCCGTCGGTGCTGCTGCTCGACGAGCCCTGCGCCGGGCTGGACGAGCACGAGAGCGCCGAGGTGGCCGCCCTGCTGCGCCGCCTCGCCGACGAGTGGGGCCTGGGCATCCTGCTGAACGAGCACGACATGGACGTCGTCATGTCCGTCTGCGACCGGGTCGTCGTCCTCGACGCCGGCCGGACCATCGCCGAGGGCACCCCCGCGCAGGTCCGTGAGGACCCGATGGTGCAGCTGGCCTACCTCGGGGAGAAGGTCACCGTCCCGCGCAGCCGGCGGGCTCCCGCCCAGCGGGAGCCGGCCGCGCGGCCCAGCGAGTCCGGCCTGGCCGGCGAGCCGGTGGCGCCGGGGGCCGCCCGATGAGCGCGAAGGCAGGGGTGGTCAGGCAGCTGGCCGGGCGTGGCCGCCGTGCGCGGCCGATGCTTGTCCGGCCTCCGGTGCTCGCGGCACACGGGCTGTCCGCCGGCTACGGCGGGGCGCCCGTCGTCCGCGGGCTCGACATCCAGGTGCGTGCCGGCGAGGTCGTCGTCCTGCTCGGGCCGAACGGGGCGGGGAAGACCACGACGCTGCTCACCCTCGCCGGGGCGCTCACGCCGCAGGCGGGCGAGGTGCACTGGGCGGGCAGCGCGACCACCGCGCCGCTGCACCGGCGTGCCCGCTCCGGGCTGAGCCTCGTCCCCGAGGACCGTTCGGTGATCATGAGCCTGACCGTGCGCGAGAACCTGCGCGTCGGCCGCTGCGACCCGGCGCTGGCGCTCGCGACGTTCCCCGAGCTGGAGGAGCACCTCGACCGCAAGGCCGGGCTGCTCTCCGGCGGCCAGCAGCAGATGGTGACGCTCGCCAGGGCGCTGGCCCGCCGGCCGACCGCGCTGCTCGCCGACGAGCTGTCGCTCGGGCTCGCCCCCCAGATCGTCACCCGGCTGTTGACCGCGGTGCGCGCCGCCGCCGACGAGGGCCTCGCGGTGCTGCTCGTCGAGCAGCACGTCCGCAGCGCGCTGACGATCGCCGACCACGTCCACGTCCTGCGGCACGGCCGGCTCGCCTGGTCCGGCACCGCGACGGAGGCCGAGGCCAACCGCGACGCCGTCGCCAGCGCCTACCTCCCGCTGGCCTGACCGGACGTCGGCCTCAGCTGGCGTCCGGGCCTGCTCCGAGTGGTTGTGTCAGTGTCAAGAAGTGGCCGATGGGAAGGCGACACCGCGCGGGATGGCCGGGCATGAGGAACGCTTCGCCGTCGCCGCGGCACTGGTCGCCGAGGCGGCGCGGTTCGCCGGGCTTKGCTGGATGCGGGCGACCTCCGGGAACCTGTCCGTCGTGCTCGGCCGGGAACCACTGCGGCTCGCCGTCACCGGCTCCGGCGGAGACAAGGGCGAGCTGACCGTGCTCGACATCGTCGAGGTGGACGGTCACGGCCGTCTGCTCGTGGCCACCGGTGACGGCACGGCCACCCCGTCCGGCGGCGTCATCGCGGCTGGCGTCCGGGTGCGCCCGTCCGCCGAGGCGGCACTGCATGCCCGGCTCGCCGCCACGACCGGGGCGGGGGCGGTGGTGCACCTGCACACCCTCGCGTGCGTGCGCGCGGCGGCCCGCCACCCGGGCGGAGTGGAGCTTGCCGGCCTGGAGATGCTCAAGGCGCTGGGCAGGCCGGCCGATGGCGCGGCCACCCGGCTGCCGGTCGTCCCGAACAGCCAGGACATGGCCGTGCTCGCCGACGCGGCCCTGGCCGCTCTCGAGCCGGGAGTGCCGGCACTCCTCGTCGCCGGCCACGGCATGTACGCCTGGGGCGACGACCTGCGCGCCGCCCGCCGCCACGCCGAGGCCGTCGACTGGCTCTGCGCTCTGGTCTCCAACACCTGACAGGGAACGCTGTCCGGACACCGGACACCGGACACCGGACACCGGGGCGGCGGGCGCTGGGGCTGCGGCGGCTCTTTCGACAGGTGCCGGACGGGGTGATCAGACGCGTGGCGTCGGTGTCAGCGCTGGGCGCGCAGGCCGGCGATGACGAGGTCGAGGCCGGCGAGGAACTGCTCGTCCTCCTTGTGGGCGGCCAGCACGGGCAGCACGCGTCGGAACGACGGGTAGGCGTCGTGGTCGAGTGACGCGAAGAAGGCGGTCGCCTGGTCGAGTGCCTCCCGCTGGACCTGCTCGTTGTCGGCGGTGTACGAGTGCCAGGTGGCGTCCTGCACGCCGGTGCCGATCACGTACGTGAATATCGCCGACAGCCCGTAGAACACCGCCCGCTCGTCGAAGCCGGCGTCGAGGAGCAGCATCGCGCCACGGTCCCAGTGGCGCAGCGTGTTGGGGCCTCGCTCGACGGAGGCGATGGCCAGGCGGGCCGCCCAGGGGTGGCGCCTGAGYACGCGCCACAGGTCGATGAACCCGTCGCGCAGGCGTTCCTCCCACGGCCGGTGCGGCTCGGCGTCGAAGCCGGCCTCGATCTCGCCGACCACGTGGTCGAACGCGAGGTTGAGCAGCACGTCCTTGTTGTCGACGTGCCAGTAGAGCGTGGCGACCCCGACCTCCAGATCGGCTGCCAGACGGCGGAAGGTCAGCGCGTCGGGGCCGTCCGCGTCGAGGATCGCGATCGCCATCTCCACGACGCGGTCGCGGTGCAACGGCGGGCGTTTCGCGGGCTTGAAGGAGTGGCCGTAGTCGTGCGGCCGGGTGGACCGCTTGGGCATGGGAACCGTCCGGGTTATTGACGCTCGAACACTGTTCGGGTCATCGTAGTYCCCATGACCGCATCGAACAGCGTTCTAGAAGTCGAACCTCGTACGGGCAGGCCGCCCGCGACCTCGCTGCGCGCGGGCTGGCCCGTGCTCGCCGCGCTGATGCTCGCCACCCTCGCCGTGACCGTGGACAACACCGTCCTGAACGTCGCGCTCCCCTCCATCTCCACCGACCTGAACGCCGGCACGAGCCAGCTGCAGTGGATCGTCAACGCCTACAGCCTGTTGTTCGGCGGCCTGCTGCTGACCGGTGGCAGCCTCGCCGACCGCCTCGGCCGCCGCCGGGTGCTGCTCGGCGGCCTCGCCGCCTTCGCCGCCGCCTCGGCGCTCGTGCTCGTCGTCCACTCCGGGCCCGAGCTGATCGCCCTGCGCGCCCTCTCCGGCGTGGCCGCCGCGTTCCTCCTGCCGAGCACGGTCGCGCTCATGTACCGCGCCTTCGAGGGGCCAGCGCGGGCCACCGCGATCGGCATCGCGGGTTCGGTCGCGGCTCTGGGGTTCGTCATCGGCCCACTGCTGGGCGGCGCGCTGCTGGAGTTCTTCTCCTGGCAGTCGGTGTTCCTCGTCAACGTGCCGATCGCGGCACTCGCGCTGCTGCTGGTGCGCGCCGTCATCCCGCCCGACGCCGAACGGTCGGGCGGTCCCGCGGACCTGCCCGGCGCCGTCCTGTCGGTGCTCGCGATGCTCGGCCTGGTCGCCGCGCTGGTCGACGGGCCCGACCACGGCTGGGGCTCCCCGCTCGTCGTCGGCCCCGCGCTCGGCGCGCTCGTCACCGGCGTCGTGTTCGTGTGGTGGGAGCTGCGCGCGGCGCACCCGATGCTCGACGTGCGGCTGATCGGGCGTCGCGCGGTCGCGGGCCCCGGCGCGGCGCAGGGAGCGCTCATGTTCGCGGCGAGCGGCTCGCTGTTCCTCATCACGCAGCACCTGCAGATCCTCAAGGGCTACTCGCCGATCGAGGCCGGGGTGAGCTCGGCGCCGATCGCGATCGGCCTCATCGGCGCCGGACCGCTGTTCACGTGGAGCGCGCGCCGCCTGGGCGCCGCGGGCACCGCCGCGTTGGGCCTGCTCATCGCCGCCGCGGCGATGGCCTGCCTCGGTCTCGGGATCCGCCACGGTTACTTGCCGCTGGCCGGTGGCCTGCTCGCGCTCGGCGCCGGGGTGCGCCTGGGGATCACGGTGGCGGCGCTGGCGGTGCTCGACGGGCTGCCCGCCGAGGCGGCCGGGACGGGCGCGGCGCTCGGCGACACCTTCCAGGAGATCGGCGGGGCGCTGGGTGTGGCGCTGCTCGGCTCGATCTACAACGTGATCTACCAGTCCGACCTGCCGTCGGCGGCGCCCGCGGCCGCGCGCGACTCGCTGCGGGGCGCCCTGAGCCTGCACGACGCGGCCCTCTCGGCCGCCGCACGCCACGCGTTCACCTCCGGCGCGCAGATCGCCCTGCTGGCCTGCGCCGGGATCCTCGCGGCGGTCGCCGTCGTCGCGCGCCTCACCGTGTCACGTGACCTCGACCTGACCGAGGCGACCTGATGGAGGCGATCCGCCCGCCTCGGGTTCGACACCCCACCGACGGGCCACCACCCAACGACCGCTACCCGCGCCTACACCGACCCGCCGGACGCAACCGCCGCCGGTCGGGGCGAGAGCCCGCGACCGTGCCCCCGTTCCACCTCGGCCGGAGGGAGCCTGCGCTGTTCGGCCCGGGTGTCGCCGGAGGCGACCATCCGCAGGGCGGTCACGGCGATGCTGGGCACCGGGCTGCGCACGGCCGCGTAGGCGTGGCGGACCGCCCCCAGCGGGGCCGGGTCGTCGTCGAACCCGACGACCGCCACGTCGTCGCCGAGGCGCAGCCCCCGCTCGCGGCACACCTCGACGACCGCGGTGGCCAGGCCGTCGTGCGCGGCGAAGATCGCCTCCGGCGGTCCGTCGGCCTCGAACGAGGCGTCGAGTGCCGCGGCCGCGGCCGCCACCCCGAGCCGGGAGCGCACGAGCCGGCCCGGCTCGCCGAGCTCGGCCTGGTGGGAGAGGTAGGCCTCGGTCCGTTCCCGTACGCACGGCAGGTCGTCCGGGCCCGCGACCAGCGTGATGCGCCGCCGGCCGAGCCTGGACAGGTGCGTGAGCGCGGCTCGTGACGCGCGTGGGTTGTCGACGTCGGCCGCCGCGACGTCCGGCGAGCAGGCCCCGAGGGTGACCGTGCGGCGCAGCACCTGCCGCGGCAACACGGCCAGTGCCTCGCGGCTCGGGTTGATGACGATGAGGCCGGCGAGGGCGCGGTCGGCGGCCAGCTCCCGCAGCCCGGCGCCGTCCCCGTGCTCCAACCTCCGCAGGAAGACCCCAAGACCGGCCGTGCCTGCGGCCTCGGCGGCGGCGTAGGCGACGGTGCCGAAGAACCGGTCCTCCTCCGGGCACCAGGGGTGCGAGATCGCCACGATGGCGACCCGGTCGCCTCGCCCGCCGGCCAGCGCGCGGGCGGCGGGGCTCGGCACGAAGCCCAGCTCGTCCGCCGCGGCGAGCACCCGGTTCCTGGTCGCCGGGATCACGTGGGTGCTGCCATTGAGGACGCGGGAGACGGTCGCGCGCGACACCCCGGCGAGAGCCGCGACGTCCTCGATGGTGCGCCGCCGTCGCGTCCCGTCGGCGCGTGCCGCGCCGTCATGTGCCGAGTGGTCGATGACGTGGGAGGCGGCGCCGCCAGGCCGCCCTTCCGGAGGACGCGCGTCCGCCGTCCGCTCGGTAAGGCTCATGACCGCCAGTGTCGGACGATCGCCCTGGCCGCTTCAACGCCTTCCCATCAACCAGACCGACGCGTATCCATCAGGCGGGGGAGGTCAGATGGGGGAGACGGTGGGCGGGCGGGGGCCGTGTTCCGTGATGAGGGCGCTGACCAGACTCGCGGGGGTGACGTCGAAGGCCGGGTTGTGGGCGCGGGCGCCCGGCGGGGCGACACGGCGGGCGGACCAGGCCAGGACCTCGTCGTCGGCGCGCCGCTCGATCGGGATCAGAGATCCGCTCGGCAGGTCCTCGTCCACCGTCGACGCCGAGGCGGCGACGACGAACGGGATGCCGGCGTGCGCGCAGGCCAGCGCCACCCCGAGGGTGCCGACCTTGTTCGCGACGTCGCCGTTCGCCGCGATGCGGTCCGCGCCGACGATGGCGACGTCGACGAGGCCGCCGACGATCGTGCCGGCCGCCGCGCCGTCCACCTGCACCCGGTGGTCGATGCCGGCCTGGGCCAGCTCCCAGGCGGTGAGCCGGCTGCCCTGCAGCAACGGCCGGGTCTCGTCGACGTAGACCAGCTCGACCCGGCCGCGGGCGTGCAGCTCGCGGATGATTCCGAGGGCGGTGCCCCAGGCGGCGGTGGCCAGCGCGCCGGTGTTGCAGTGGGTGAGGACGCGTAGTGGGCGGTCGCCGAGCCGGGCGAGGATCCAGTCGGCGCCGTGCCGGCCGATCGCCCGGTTCGCCCGCTCGTCCGCCTCGGCGAGCGCGTGCCCCACCGCCACGACGGCGTCGAGCCCATCGTCGACGACGGCATAGGCGGCGTCGACACCGAGCGCGAGCGCGAGCGCCGTCGGCCGGGCGGCGCGCAACCGGCCGACCGCGGCGGTGAACGTGGAGCCGTCCCAGCCCTCGCGCGCCGCCTGCACGATCGCGAGGGCGACGCCGTACGCACCGGCGATCCCGAGCGCGGGCGCGCCGCGGACGGCGAGCCGGCGGATGGCGGCCACCAGGTCGTCGACCCGGTGGATGTCGACGTCCGCGAGCTGGTCCGGCAGCAGGGTCTGGTCCAGCAGGCGGACGGACGTGCCCGTCCACACCACCGGGCGCGGGCTCGACGGTGGAGGCGATGGCAGCGACGGCGAGGATGACGGCCGCGGCTGCGGCCGCGCCGCCGCCGAGGGCACGGGGGACGGCGGTGGCCATCGGTGCGGTTGCCGGGGGGCTGGCCGCGGCGGAGGCCAGCTCGAGCCAGCCAGCGGGGCGGACCCGCTCTGGTCTGGGTCCGGCGGCTCCGACATGCCGGCACTATGCGGATCGTGCCCGGCCCTGGTCAAGCGGGTGGCGCCGATGCCACGGTGTTGTCACCGGGACGTCATGATGGCGCCCGCGTCTTGACTCGGGTTTTCCGCCGGTCGGACGATCGGCGGGTTCCGTCCGTGGGACGGCGGCTCGGACCGAGGAGGCACGGATGACGGCTCTGACGACCTGGCCGGCGGACGACCCGGCGACGGTGGCCCTGGCGACCACCAACCCGGCGCTGATCGGCTCCTTCCTTGGCGGGCTCGGCTTCCGGTTCGAGCGCTGGCCGCTGGTGCCCGGCCTGGCGTCCACCGCGCCGGCCGAGGACGTCCTCGCGGCCTACCGTGACCCGATCGAGCGGGTCGTCCAGACCGAGGGCTTCGTCCAGATCGACGTGGTCGCGCTGCACCCGACGGGCGCCCCGAGCTTCGCGGCGACGGCGGCGGTGGCCAGGGCGAAGTTCCTCGCCGAGCACACCCACGCCGACGACGAGGTCCGCTTCTTCGCCGCCGGCCGCGGCGTCTTCTACCTGCACACCCGCGACGCCTCCCGGGGTGAGGAGGTGCACGCCGTGCTGTGCGAGGCCGGCGATCTGCTGTTCGTGCCCGCCGGGACCACCCACTGGTTCGACATGGGGACGGCGCCCTCGTTCACCGCGGTCCGGTTCTTCCGCGACCCCGACGGCTGGGTGGGCGACTTCACCGGCAGCGACATCGCCGCCCGCTTCCCCGACTTCGACACGCTCGCGCGCGTCGGCGCGCCGCGCGCCGGAGCATGACGGCTGGCCCCGGCCGCCGGCCGTCCGACCGGCCGGTCGGACGGCCGGCGGCGGCGTCCTCGCCGGGCGGCGCGCGGCCCGCCCCGTCGGGCAGGCCGGCCGGCGGCCGGGCCGTGACCGCCGTCGTCGTCGACATCGAGGGGACGGCCAGCCCGACTTCCGCCGTCGTCGGCACCCTGTACCCGTATGCCAGGGCCCGGATGGCGAGCTGGCTCGCCGAGCGGGCGGACGACCCCGAGGTGCGCCGCGCCGTCGCGCAGGCGCGGGACCTGCTCGGGGAGCCCGGTGCCGGCCCCGGGCGGGTCCTCGCGGCGCTGGACGACTGGCTCGCGCGGGACGCGAAGGTCGCCCCGCTGAAGGCGTTGCAGGGGCAGATCTGGGCGGCCGGGTTCGCCGCCGGCGAGCTGGCCGGGGTGCTGTTCCCGGACGTCGCGCCGGCGCTGCGGCGCTGGCACGCCACCGGGATCCGGCTTGCCGTCTACTCCTCGGGCTCGGTCATCGCGCAGCGGGCCTGGTTCAGCCGCGTCACGACGACGACGGGCCGGGAGGAGCCGGACGACCTGGGTCCGCTGCTGTCGGCGTACTTCGACCTCGACAACGCGGGGGCGAAGGGCGACGCCGCCTCATACGCGCGGATCGCGGCGGCCCTCGGCGTCGAGCCGGGCCGGCTGCTGTTCCTGACCGACCGTCCCGGCGAGTTGGACGCGGCCATGGCCGCGGGCTGGGCCGCGCTCGGCGTCGCCCGCGCCGGGGAGCCCTACGCGGACGCGCTCGCCGGATACCCACGCGTCGACTCGTTCGCCACCGTGGAGCTGGCCGCGGCCTGACCCGGCGGCGGCCCTGTCTGGTTGGTCGATCAGGGCGGTGGGCGGCTGGGACGTCGCAAGGAGCCGTCGATGCCACCTGGCATCCGTAGAGTCGCCACTGACCTCAACGGAACCCGGCGCGGCGCGCGCCGGAACACGACGGAGACATCGATGACTCTGACGATCGGCGCAACCGCTCCTGACTTCGTGGCCGCGACCACCGAAGGGCCGATCTCCTTCCACGAGTGGATCGGAGACTCGTGGGCGGTGCTCTTCTCGCACCCCAAGAACTTCACGCCGATCTGCACGACCGAGCTCGGCTACGTCGCCTCGATCAAGCCCGAGTTCGACAAGCGCGGCGTGAAGATCATCGGCCTTTCGGTGGACCCGGTCGAGCTGCACGAGGGCTGGGCCAAGGACATCGAGGAGACGCAGGGCACCGCGCCCAACTACCCGCTGATCGGGGATGCCGACTACTCGATCTCCAAGGCGTACGGAATGCTGCCCGCCGACGCCAGCGGCGACCCGGCCCAGCGCACGGCCATGGACAACCAGACTGTCCGCAACGTGTTCGTCATCGGCCCGGACAAGAAGATCAAGCTCATCCTGGTGTACCCGATGACGACCGGCCGCAACTTCGACGAGGTCCTGCGGGTGATCGACTCGCTGCAGCTCACGGCGAAGCACAAGGTGGCCACGCCGGTGAACTGGAAGCAGGGCGAGAACGTCGTCATCGCCGGTTCGGTCAACAACGACCAGGCCAAGGAGCTCTTCGGTACCTGGGAGGCGCCGAAGCCCTACCTGCGCATCGTTCCGCAGCCGGGCGCCTGACGCCGGTACCCGGTCACGATCCGTGCCACCGGTCCGTATCACCGGTGCACGCCACCGATCTACGCCACCGGGTCCGTGCCGCCGGTCCGCGCCGCCATGTTGGTGGCGCTGGCCGGCGGTCGGCTATGGCCGACCCGATGCCCTGGCCACCGGGTCGGCCATCGCGGGAGTCGGCCAGCGCCGGAACGGAATAGATGCTGCCCGGATGTGCTTGGAATAGAGGCAATTGCGACGTGTTCCCGCGGCGATGAGCGCGTACGGCGGGCGGTGGGTCGAGAGAGGTGACCAGGCTCGTAAGACGGCGCGATACGGCCGACATTCTGGCGGGTGTGATTTCTGCTACAGCCATCCGGGTGAAGGTGCGCTACTTACGGGTTGAAGCTCACCCTGGTGCGGCGGCCACTCTCCGGCGTTCCTGTGAGATGGTCGAGCGGAACGGCGGAAACCGCGCTCGCCTAAGGGATGAGTGGAGAGGAATTGTGACCGCGAACACCATGGCCACCAGTGACACCGAGGTCGGCGCGACCGAGGGCGGTGTCTACCGGCACCGCGTCCTGGTCATCGGTTCCGGGTTCGGCGGACTGTTCGCCACCCAGGCGCTTCGCAGCGCCTGGGCCGACGTCACGATCGTCGCGAGGACGTCCCACCACCTGTTCCAGCCGCTGCTCTACCAGGTGGCGACCGGGATCCTCTCCGAGGGAGAGATCGCCCCGTCGACCCGCGAGGTGCTGCGCCGTCAGCGCAACGCCCGGGTCGTGCTCGGCGAGGTCACCAACATCGACCTTGACGCGAGGACCGTCACCTCGGAGCTCGTCGGCCGCACCACCCTGCACCACTACGACAGCCTGATCGTCGCCGCCGGCGCCGGGCAGTCATATTTCGGCAACGACCAGTTTGCCGAGCACGCGCCCGGAATGAAGAGCATCGACGACGCCCTCGAGCTTCGCGGCCGGATTCTCGGCATGTTCGAGTTGGCGGAGGCGTCCACCGACGAGGCGGACATTGAGCGGCTGCTTACTTTCGTCGTTGTCGGCGCCGGCCCGACCGGTGTGGAGATGGCCGGCCAGATCGCCGAGCTCGCGCACCGGACTCTGCGCCGCGATTTTCGGAGCATCGACCCGCGCAAGGCGCGGATTGTCCTGCTCGACGCGGCTCCGGTCGTACTTCCCGCGTTCGGCGACAAGCTCGGCGCCTATGCCGTCCAGCGGCTGGAGAAGCTGGGCGTCGAGGTTCAGCTGGGCGCGATGGTGACCGACGTCGACGCGACCGGCATCGAGGTCAAGAACGCGGACGGCACCAGGCGGCGCATCGAGTCGGTCTGCAAGGTATGGGCGGCCGGAGTGCAGGCGAGCCCGCTGGGCAGGCAGCTCGCCCAGCAGAGCGGCGCGGGGCTTGACCGGGCCGGCCGGGTCCAGGTGGAGCCGGACCTGACCCTGCCCGGCCATCCGGAGGTGTACGTCGTCGGCGACATGATCTCGCTGAACCAGCTTCCGGGAGTGGCGCAGGTCGCCATCCAGGGTGGCCGGCACGCCGCCCGGGACATCCGCGCCCGGATCGAGGGCCGCGAGTCCGGCCGGCTCTTCAAGTACCACGACAAGGGCAGCATGGCGACGATCTCGCGGTTCAGCGCCGTCGCCAGCATCGGCAGGCTGAAGCTCACCGGCTTCGTGGCGTGGCTGATGTGGCTGGCCGTGCACCTCGTCTACATCATCGGCTTCAAGCACCGGGTGACGACGCTGCTGCACTGGGCCGTCAGCTTCGTCGGCCGAGGCCGCTCGGAGCGCACCGTGACGCACCAGCAGATCTTCGCCAGGACCGCGATCAGCCGCCTCGGCGAGGAGTTCTCGCCGTCACTGCCGCCGGACCCCGACGCCCGGCCGTCCTGGCGGGGGAACGGGGCGGCGGCCCCGGTGCCCGGCCCGGCCAGCACCCCGGCCCAGCCGGTGCCGGCCAGCGGGAAGACGCCGGAGCCGGCCACCTCCGGCGTCGGCTGACCGGCCGCTGGCTGCTGGCCGCCGGCCTCCGTGGCCACGGCTCGTCAGGCCGTGGCCACGGCTCGACGAGCCCGATATTGGCTTGCGGTGGCGGGGCCACGGGAATATTCATGGTGGGCGCATGTGTCTGACCTGCGGGGACGCGGGGCGGGGGCGTCGCGTGATGCGTCGTGGGTCGCCCGCCGTGACCGCCTTGGCGTAGCCAGGGCTGTGAGACTGTCGTTTGTCGCCGTAAGCCCCTGCTCGGGAACCTGGATTCTGCTCGTACCGTGACGTTGCCGCACGCTCAGCAGCCGGTCGAATCGCCGACCGGCGGGTCCGCCGACCCCGCCGCCACCCCGGTGGACCGGTCGGCCGACCCCATGACCGGCGGCCGCGCCGGGGCCGAGCGGGCTGGCCGACCTGGCCGGCGCCGCAGGCCGGGAACGTCGGGCCGCCCAGGCGGTGACGGGTCCGGCGGCGGCCGTGCCGGCGGCGGAGCGTCGGGACGCGGGCCGGTGGGGAACCCGGTGGGGAAGCAACGCGACGGCGGCCGGCCCGTCGACCTCGGGGCGGCCGAGCGGGCGGAGCTTGCCGGGCTGTCCGCGCGGCTGCCCGCGCTGATGCTGCGCGACGGGCACCGGCTGGCGCGCCGCCTCGACGGCGTCCGCCACGATCCGGACGCCGCGGCGCGGGCCCGCGCGATCGTCGAGATCACCGACGAGGTCGAGACGGCGGAGATTCGCGTCGCGTTGCGCCGCGACGCCGTGCCGGCGCTGAAGTACCCGGACGAACTGCCGGTCAGCCAGCGTAAGGACGAGATCCTCGCGGCCATCCGCGACAACCAGGTCGTCATCGTGGCCGGCGAGACCGGCTCGGGCAAGACGACGCAGATCCCAAAGATCTGCCTGGAGCTCGGCCGGGGCGTCACCGGGCTGATCGGGCACACCCAGCCGCGCCGGCTGGCCGCCCGCACCGTCGCGGACCGGATCGCCGAGGAGACGGGCGCGCAGGGACTGGGCGGACTCATCGGCTACCAGGTGCGCTTCACCGACCAGGTCGGCGAGGACACGCTGGTCAAGCTGATGACCGACGGCATCCTGCTCGCGGAGCTGACCACGGACCGGCTGCTGCGCCAGTACGACACGCTCATCATCGACGAGGCGCACGAGCGCAGCCTCAACATCGACTTCATCCTCGGCTACCTGCACCGGATCCTGCCGCGCCGGCCGGATCTGAAGGTGGTCATCACCTCGGCGACGATCGAGACGGAGCGGTTCTCCCGCCACTTCGGCGACGCCCCGGTCATCGAGGTGTCCGGCCGGACCTACCCGGTCGAGGTTCGCTACCGGCCCGTCATCGACCCGGAAAACCCCGATGGTGATCCCGACCGGGACGTCGTCACCGCGATCTGCGACGCCGTCGACGAGCTGTCAGTCGAGGGGCCCGGCGACGTCCTCGTCTTCCTCTCCGGGGAGCGGGAGATCCGCGACACCGCGGACGCGCTGGCCCGCCGGCCGAGCAGGGAGCTGCTGCCCCGGGAGATCCTGCCGCTGTACGCACGGCTGTCCGCGGCCGAACAACATCGGGTGTTCCAGTCGCATCAGGGCCGGCGGATCGTGCTCGCGACGAACGTCGCCGAGACGTCGCTGACCGTCCCGGGAATCAAGTACGTCGTCGACGCCGGCACGGCCCGGATCTCCCGGTACAGCCACCGGCTGAAGGTGCAGCGRCTGCCGATCGAGCCGGTGTCGCGGGCGTCGGCGAACCAGCGGTCCGGCCGCTGCGGACGGACGTCCGCCGGTATCTGCATCCGCCTCTACTCGGAGGACGACTTCGAGACCCGGCCGGAGTACACCGACCCGGAGATCCTGCGGACCAATCTCGCTTCCGTCATCCTGTCGATGTCGTCGTTGGGGCTCGGCGAGGTCGCGGACTTCCCGTTCCTCGACCCGCCCGACCCGCGTCAGGTCACCGACGGCCTGGCGCTGCTCCACGAGCTCGGCGCGTTCGAGTCGCCGCGCCGCCTGCCCGCCCCGGCGAAACCGGTCGCCGACGCCGAAGGCGGTGCCAGCGTCGGTGCCGCCACCACCGACGTCGCCGGCAGCGGCGGTGAGGCACGTGGCGGCGGTGAGCGCACGCCGCGGCTGACACCGCTCGGACGCCGGCTCGCCCGGCTGCCGGCCGACCCGCGGCTGGCCCGCATGATCGTCGCGGCGGAGGAGCAGGGCGCGCTCGCCGAGGTGCTCGTCATCGCCGCGGCGCTGGCCGTCGGGGACGTGCGCGAGCGCCCGCCCGACGCCCAGCAGGCGGCGGCGGAGAAACACGCCCGGTTCACCGAGCCGACGTCGGACTTCCTCGGCTACCTGAATCTGTGGAACTACCTGCGGGAGAAGGCCGCGGAACTGTCGTCGAACCAGTTCCGCAAGCTGTGTCGCACCGAGTTCCTGCGCTACCTGCGAGTGCGGGAATGGCAGGACGTCCACAGCCAGCTGCGCCAGTCGGCCCGCTCGCTGGGCCTGTCGACGAATGCCACCCCGGCGAGCCCACAGCAGATACACGCCGCGCTGCTCACCGGTCTGCTGTCGCACGTCGGCCTGTTCGACCCGGAGAAAAGGGACTACCTGGGGGCGCGCGGCGCCCGGTTCGCCGTCTTCCCGGGCTCGGCGCTGTTCAAGAAGCCGCCGCGCTGGGTGGTCGCGGCCGAGCTGGTCGAGACGTCCCGGCTGTGGGGCCGGATCGCGGCGAAGATCGAGCCCGAGTGGGTCGAGCCGCTCGCCGGGCACCTGGTCCGCCGCTCCTACAGCGAGCCGCACTGGTCGCGCCGCTCCGCCGCCGTCCTCGCGACCGAGAAGGTGACGTTGTACGGCGTGCCGATCGTGGCCGCCCGGACGGTGAACTACAGCGCGATCGATCCCGCGCTCTGCCGGGAGCTGTTCATCCGGCACGCCCTCGTCGAGGGCGACTGGGAGACGCGGCACGCGTTCTTCGCCGAGAACCAGCGGCTGCTCGCGGACGCCGAGGAACTGGAACACCGCGCGCGCCGTCGCGACATCGTCGTCGACGACCAGACGATCTTCGATTTCTACGACGCCCGCATACCCGCGGACGTCGTCTCGGGCCGCCATTTCGACGCCTGGTGGAAGAAGACCCGTCCGGGTACGCCCGACCTGCTCGTCCTCGCCCCGGAGATGCTCGTCAACCCGGGCGCGACGGGCGTGAGCGCCGCGGACTTCCCGGACTCCTGGCCCGGCCGGCCCGGGGACGAGCACCAGATCGCGCTGACCTACCAGTTCGAGCCCGGCTCGGCCGCCGATGGCGTCACGGCGCATATCCCCCTCGCGATCCTCAACCAGATCGAGCCGGACGGTTTCGACTGGCAGGTGCCCGGGCTACGTGAGGACCTGGTCACCGAGCTGATCCGCTCGCTGCCGAAGGCGCTGCGGCGCAGCTTCGTCCCCGCACCCAACTACGCGCGCGCGGTGCTGGACCGCGTCGGCCCGGCCGACGGCCCGCTGCTCGCCGTCGTCGAACGCGAGCTGAACCGGATAGGCGGCGGCACGACCGTCTCCCGCGGGGACTGGGACCTGAGCCGGCTGCCACCGCACCTGAGGATCACGTTTCGCGTCTACGACGGCCAGAAGCAGCGCGACGGCCAGAAACAGCGTGACGGTCACAAACAGAACGGCGGCCAGAACCAGCGCGACGGGCGGGATGGGCGCGGCGGCGGGCGTGACGGACGGGACGGGAACGCCGAGCGACCGTCGGGGGCGCTGGCCGAGGGCAAGGACCTCGACGAGCTCAAGCGCCAGCTGGCGCCGAAGCTGACGGCGGCGGTGTCGGCCGCCGGCGGGAGCCTGGAACGGACCGGCCTGACGGGCTGGGCCGACCTGGGCACGATCCCGCGCACCGTCGAGCGCAGGTCCGGGCGTCACGTGGTCCGTGGCTACCCCGCGCTGGTGGCCGAGCCTTCCGGGGGTGTCGCGCTGCGGGTGCTGGCGACCGAGGCCGAGCAGAGCCGGGCCCATCCCGTCGGTACCAGGGCGCTCCTTCTGGCGTCGGTGCCGTCACCGGTTCGGTACATCAACACTCAGCTCTCGAACGCGTCGAAGCTCGCCCTGCGCCATCATCCGCACGCGAGCGTGGGCGACCTGCTCGACGACGCCGTCGCCGCGGCCGCCGACGCGCTGATCGCCGAGGCGGGCGGCCCGGTGTGGGACGAGGCCGGGTTCGAACGGCTACGAGACGCGGTCCGCGCGGAACTGCCCGAGCGCTCCCTCGCCGTCGTCCGGTCCGTCGAACGGGTCCTCGTCCTCGCCCATGACGTGAAGGCGCGGACGGAGGCACTCGCGGGCGGTTCGCCGGCGGGCGGTCCGGCAGCCGGCCGCCCGGCGGCGGGCCGCCCCGTCCAGGTGAAGGACCTGCGGTCGTTGTCCTCGGCGTTCGCCGCCGCCCAGGGCGGCGTCGGTACCCGGACCGCCGTCAAGCTCACCCCGGCGCTCGCCGCGAGCCTCGACGACCTGCGCCGCCAGCTCGCCGCGCTCGTCTACCCGGGCTTCGTCACGGCCACCGGCGCCGACCGTCTGGACGACCTGACGCGCTACCTGACCGGCGCCCTGCGCCGCCTGGACCGCCTCCCCGCCGACGTGGCCAGCGAGCAGCCCAAGCTGGCCACGATCGCCCGGGTCCGCGCCGCCTACGACGAGCTGGCGGTGGACCTCCTCCCGCCGGGCGCCCCGCCGGGCCCGGACCTCCTGCGCATCCGCTGGATGATCGAGGAACTCCGCGTCAGCCTCTTCGCCCAGACGCTGCGCACCCCCTACCCCGTCTCCGAAGAGCGTCTCTACCGCGCCATGGACGACCTCGCCCCCTGACCGCGTCCCTCACTGGTCGCTCGCCGCCTGTCCGACATCAGGKCGAATCCTGTCCGACGTCAGAGGCACGAACAGCGCCGTTTCGTGACCCTGGCGTCGGACAGGACGTCCGGGATCCCCGCGTGAGGTAGCTGGCGGGCGGAGACCGGCTAGCGGATGTGAAGGCGCTTGAGGGCGGTGAGGGTGTGGGTGAGGACGGTGGCGTAGCGGTCGGGGCCGAGGAAGCCGGGCGGGTCGAAACCGAGGAGGTGCTGGCTGGCGACGGTCTGGGGCTCGGTGAGCTTGAGCAGCCCCTCGTCGCCGTGGCGCCGGCCGAGACCGGAGGCCTTCATGCCGCCCATGGGGGCGCCCTGCGACCCGTAGGTGGACGCGTAGCCCTCGTTGATGTTGACCGTGCCGGCGTCGATGCGCGCCGCGACCGCGCGGGCATGACCGGTGTCGCGGCTCCATACGCAGGCGTTCAGGCCGTACTCGGTGTCGTTGGCGGCGGCGATCGCCGCGTCGTCACCATCCACCGGGTACAGCGCGACCACCGGGCCGAACGTCTCGTCCCGGTGGAGCGCCATGCCGGGGGTGACGTCGGCGAGAACGGTGGGTTCGTGGAACAGCGGACCCAGGTCCGGGCGGGGCTTGCCGCCGGCGAGCAGGGTCGCGCCCTTGGAGACCGCGTCGTCGAGGTGGGCGCGGACGGCGTCGAGCTGGCGCTGGTAGGTGAGTGAGCCCATGTCGGTGGCGTAGTCGAGCGAGGCGCCGAGCCGTAGCCGGTCGACCTCGCCCACGAACGCCTTCACGAACGCGTCGTACACCGAACGGTCGACGTAGATCCGTTCGATCGAGACGCACAGCTGACCGGCATTGTTGAAGCAGGCCCGGATGGCGCCTCTGGCCGCCTTGTCGACGTCGGCGTCGGCGAGCACGACCATCGGGTTCTTCCCGCCGAGCTCCAGGGAGCAGCCGATCAGCCGCTGGCCGGCGCGCGCGGCGATCGCCCGGCCGGCGGTGGTCGAGCCGGTGAACGCGATGAAGTCCGCGCCGTCGATCAGCGGGTCGCCGATGGTGTCCCGACCGCCGAGCACCACCTGCCACAGCTCGGCGGGCAGGCCGGCCTCGATCGCCAGCTCGCGCAGCCAGAGCGCGGACAGCGCGGTCTGCGTGTCCGGCTTCTGCACGACCGCGTTGCCCGCGACCAGGGCCGGCAGTACGTCGTCGGACAGCGCCAGCGGGTAGTTCCACGGGGTGATCACGCAGACGACGCCCTTCGGGCGGCGTGACTCTAYGGTCCGCGTCAGCACGGGGAAGGCACCGGATCGGCGGTGCGGCGCGAGCAGCCTGGGGGCCCGGCGGCTGAAGTGCTGGGCACAGGCGGCGACCTCGAGTACCTCCTCGACCGCGTGCGCGCGCGCCTTGCCGGTCTCCCACTGCAGGATGTCGAGCGCCTCGTCCCGCTGGCGCAGCACCAGATCGTGCAGCCGGGTGAGGACGCCGGCCCGGTCGCGGACCGGCGTGGCGGCCCATGCTGCCTGCGCCACACGCGCCGCGGCATAGGCGGCCTGGACGTCGTCGGCCGTCGACTGCGGCAACGAGACCAGCGGTTCGCCGGTGAACGGCGCCGTGACCGTCGTCGGCTCGCCGGTGGCGGTCACGCCGGATACCAGCCGCGCCAACAGCGCCGCGTCGAGCCGGCGTCCCGGCCCGGTGGTCGCGGCGGGGGTGGGCGTCGCAGTGGGGGAGGCGCCTACGGGCGTCGTCGCGGTCATCGCGTTCCTCCTGGCACGGACTGCGGGCGGCCGAGGTCTTGGTCCGGCGGCCCGGACCGTCGGCCGGTTAGCCCACCTTTGTCCCAGGCGGCGCCGGCCATCGCTCTACCGAACGGTAGCCACGCTACGCCGCCGCCGTCGCCCGGATCCCCGATCAGCGCGCTCGCTGTGCCGCCGGGCTGGCGGCCCGGAGGGGGCCGCCAGCCCGGCGAGGTTCAGGGACGGTTCATCCCCTGCCTGTCATCCCCTGCCTGGCATCGACGGCCTGGCGTCGTCGGCCGGCCGGTGGGCCGTGAGCGCCCGGATGATCGCGGCCGACGCGATGGCGTGGCCGGCCGCGTTCGCGTGCACGCGGTCGCTGGCGAAGATGGCCGGGTCGGCCGCGCGCGGGTGATGATGGGTGTCGACGTGCAGGCCGCCCACCTGGGCCGCGACGGCGGCGGTGATCGCGTCGAGCCGGTCGAACAGGCCGGCCATCGTCGCGGCGGTGCGCGGCGACAGCAGCCCCGAGCGGGCGAGGTCGAACAGGCCGATGGTCACCACCAGCGCGCCCCGGTCGGCGAGCGGGAGGGCGATCTCCAGCAGCTCGCGCCAGGACTGCTCGGGGTCGTAGTCGGGGCGCAGCGTGTCGTTGCCGCCGGCGACGACCAGTGCGAGGTCCGGCTCGAACCGCAGCGCCGCGGGCAGCTGGCCGTCGCGGACGTCGGTGAGGCGGGCCCACGGCACGCCGAGGTTGAGGTACTGGACGTCGAGGTGCTGGGGGTCGACATGCCGGGAGTCGAGATGCCGGGAGCGGTGCGGCTGGTCCCGCGGTGCCCTCCTCCCGTCGGCGAGCCTCCCCTCGGCGAGCGCCGCCGCGAGCCGGTCGGCGAAGCACAGGTCCCGGTAGCCGGCGCGGGGTTCGCGCACCCCGGCGGCGATGCTGTCGCCCAGCACCACCAGCCGCCGCCAGGGCGCGCCGCGCAACAGCTCGGCCTCCTCGGCCGGGGTCAGGCAGTCGGGATCCGCCCGCTCCAGGGCGTCGTCCAGGACGGTCACCGCCCGACCTCCTCGGCGGGCTGGCCCGGGCGCCGCGAAGGACGCAGCAGGAGACCGACGACGGCGATCGCGCCGCACAGCGCCGTCATCATCCAGTAGACGTCCTGGAAGGGCCCGATGCCGTCGCCGGGCTGACGGTCGAGCAGGAGCGCGGTCGCGGCCACGCCGATCGCCCCGCCGACCTGGCGGGCCGCGATGTTGAGGCCCACGGCGGCCGCGAACCGCCGGGGTTCCACCGCCAGGGCCGCGGCGCTGGACACCCCCACGCTGACCGCGCCGATGCCGACGCCGAGGCCCAGCCCGGCCGGTAGCCAGGCGGTGAGGAAGCGCGGGTCGACGGGAAGCCAGATCGCGAGCACCAACGAGGTCGCGGCGATCAGGGCGCCGCCGCCGACGACCAGCACCCAGGGCGCGGGCTGCCGCCGGGACCGGCCGATCGAGATGCCGACGAGCGCCGCCCAGCCGGCCGCGGGCGTCATCGCGAGGCCGGCGGTCAGCACCGAGTACTGCCAGGCCTCCACGAGGAACAGCACGCCGAGCAGCAACGAGGCGTACAGCGCCGCCCCGAACAGGGCGGAGATGACGTTGGCGACCGCGTAGCCCGGGCTGCGCCACAGGTCGACCTCGATGGCCGGGGCCGGGTGGCGCGCCGACCGGCCGACGGCAGCGGCCGTGCTCAGGACGCCCCCCAGCAGAAACCCGAGCGTCGCCGGGCTCGCCCAACCCCATCGCTGCGCCTCGGTCAGGCTGAGGACGACCGCGCCGATGCCGACGGCCAGCAGGACGGTGGCCAGGGCATCCGGCGCGCGGCGCCGCGCGGTGTCGGCCCCAGCCCCGGTTCCGATTCCGGTGCCGGCCGCGGTTCCGGTTGGCATGGCCGCGGGCTGGTAACGGACGGCGCGTTCGATCAGCAGCAGCCCGATCGGCAGGTTGACGCAGAACAGCGCCCGCCAGCTGGCGACGTCCACGAGAATCCCGCCGACCGCCGGGCCGGCGACCGCCGCGAGACCGGCCGAGGCGCTCCACAGGCCGATGGCGGCGGCGCGACGGTCGGGCGGGGTGTCGGCGAGCACGATCGCGAACGACGCGGGGATCAGGAGGGCCGCGCCGATTCCCTGCGCGGCGCGGGCGGCGAGCAGAACCCCGAACAGCGGCGCGACCACCGCCAGCAGCGAGGCGGCCGTGAACAGGGCCGCGCCGGCGACGAACAGCCGGCGGCGGCCGAACAGGTCGGCCAGCCGTCCGGCGGGCGCGAGCAGCGCGGCGAACGGCAGCGCGTAGAGCGTCACCACCCAGGACACCGAGGTCACGCCGACCTCGAAGTCGCGGGCGAGGTCGGGGACCGCCAGGTTGGTGATCGTCGCGTCCAGGAAGGCGAGGAACGAACCACCACAGGCGAGCAGCACCGCGGTTCGGGTTGAGCGGGCTGGCGCCGCCGCGGACGGCGTCAGCCCGGCCGTGACCGGCGACGGGATCGTGGCCGGGCTGGACGCCGTGGCCGGGGTCGGTGGGGCGGCGGAGGACAGGGGCTGGGAGCTCATGATGCCGAAATTTAGCGTCCGAACGTTCGTACTTCAATAGCGAACGATCGATCGGTATGCTCGGCCTGTGTCCGGTCGCCGTTCCGTCGCTGACGCGCTCGATACCCGCGCGGCGATCCTGCGGCGCGCCGCCGACATCGCGTCGGTCGAGGGTCTGGAGGGGCTGACGATCGGCCGGCTCGCGGCTGACCTGGAGATGAGCAAGTCGGGCGTGATCGGCCACTTCGGCACCAAGGAGCAGCTTCAACTCGCCACCCTCGACCATGCGGCGGATCTCTTCCGCCTACGGGTCTGGGAGCCGGTGCGCCACCTGCGGCCGGGCCTGGAACGCCTACTCGGGATCTGCGAGTCGTGGACGCGCTACGCCGAGGCTCCCGGGTTCGCGGGCGGCTGCTTCATAGCCGAGACCAGCTTCGAGTGGGACGGCCGGACCGGCCCGGTGCACGACGCGCTGGTCGTCGTCACCGGCCGCTGGCGGCGCACCCTCGCCGCCGAGATCAGGACCGCCGTCGCGGCCGGCGAGCTCGCCGCCGACCTCGACACCGACCAGGCCGTCTTCGGCCTGGAGGCGCTGGCCGCCGGCATCAACCCGGCCCGGCAGCTCCACGGCGAGACCCAGGCCCCCACCTGGGCGCTGCGCACCATGCACGCCATCCTCGGCCTCGCGCCGTCGACGACGAGCTGACCCGGGGGTGCGAGTGCGATTCGGGCGCCGGCTGACGGGGCCTCAGGCGCCAGGGTCGACCCGCGTCGGCTCGGGTGCCTGAGGCGGGAGATCGTCGCCACCCGTCGCCCGCTTCGTTTCCTGCTCCGCGTCGCGGACCGGTGGCAGTCGCGATATTCCCGCGGATAGGACGACGGTGCCCCACAGCAGGCTGTGAATGGTGTGGCCGCTGTGCCATCCCCAGCTCGATCCCATGACGAGCCCGAGAACGACGATGGTGCCGCCGCCCAGGATGAGCAGCAATGCCARTACCCAGCGGAGCGGGTGCGAGCGGGAGCCTGGCTCGCCTGAACGTGTGGAATCCATGAAGCGGCAGGCTAGGCCGCGCTCGTGGGCCGCGCTGTCGTCCTGATGACTGGCGCGACCAGTCCAGATTGACGACTGCCGGGGCCAGTCCAGGCATCCATTCCCTGGACTGGCCCCGGCAGCTCAGCCGTACACGGTCAGCCGTACACGGTCAGCCGGTACACGGTCAGGCGTGCACGGATGCCTCCAGGTCGCGGACGAGGCCCTCGGCGACCTTCTTGGCGTCGCCGAAGATCATGAGGGTCTTGTCCTGGTAGTAGAGCTCGTTCTCGACGCCGGCGAAGCCGGCCTTCATGCCGCGTTTGACGACCATGACGGTCCTGGCGCTCTCGACGTCGAGGATCGGCATGCCATAGATGGGGCTGTCCTTGTTCGTCTTCGCGGCCGGGTTCGTCACGTCGTTCGCGCCGACGACGAGGGCGACGTCGGTCTGCGCGAAATCAGCGTTGATCTCGTCCATGTCGAGGATCTGGTCGTAGGGCACGTCCGCTTCGGCGAGCAGCACGTTCATGTGGCCCGGCATCCGGCCGGCGACCGGGTGGATGGCGAACCGGACCTGGGCGCCGTTGCGGGTGAGCGCGTCGGCCAGCTCGCGGATGCGGTGCTGGGCCTGGGCCACCGCGAGCCCGTAGCCGGGCACGATGATGACCGAGCGGGCCGTCTCCAGCAGCATCGCCGCCTCCTCGGTGGTGGCGATGCGCACCGGCCGCTCCTCCACCACGCCGGCCGCCGCGGCGGACGTGTCCGCCGCCCCGAACGCGCCGAACAGCACGTTGCTGAACGAGCGGTTCATCGCCCGGCACATGATGACCGAGAGCAGGAACCCGGCCGAGCCGTCGAGCGCGCCCGCGATGATGAGTGCCTTGTTGTCCAGCGCGAAGCCCATCGCGACCGACGACAGGCCGGCGTAGGAGTTCAGCAGCGAGATGACGGTTGGCATGTCCGCGCCGCCGATCGGGATGATCAGCATGACGCCGAACGCCGCCGCCAGCACCGCGACGACCGGGAACAGGAACGTCTTCGACGGGTCCGCGACCAGCCACACGCCCGCCGCCACGGCGACGACGAGCGTCAGGAGGTTCACGACGTTCTGCCCGCGGTACACCTGCGGGCGGCCGGGCAGGATCTCGTGCAGCTTGCCGAACGCCATCAGGCTGCCGGTGAAGGTCAGGAAACCGAGCAGCACCTCGAGCGTGATCGCGGCCATCGTGAAGGCCCCGATCTCCGGCTGGTGGTTGTAGTACTCGGCCGTGCCGACGAGACCGGCGGCGAGCGCGCCGAAGGCGTGTGACAGCGCGATCCGCTGCGGCATCGCCGTCATCGGGACGAAGACCGCCATCAGCGCGCCGATGGCCGACCCGACGACGAACGCCAGGATGATCCAGCGGAAGTCGACGATCTCCTTGTTCACCAGCGTGCCGATGATCGCGAACAGCATGCCGAGTTCGGCGGCTTGCAGTCCACGCCGAGCCGTCTTCGGTTGGGTGATGCCCTTCAGGCCGACGATGAACAGACCACCGGCGGCCAGGTAGCACAGAGGCACGATGTAGTCGTTCATCGGGCGGTCTCCTGGGTGGTCGCGGCGGCGGGGTCCTTACGGAACCTGGCTCGCAGCCAGTCGGCGGCGCTGGGGCCGGCCCCGCCCGTCGGCGCGCCCTTACCGGCGGCGTCGCGTGGACGGAACATCTTGAGCATCCGGTCGGTGATCAGAAACCCACCGACGACGTTGATCGTCGACGCGGTGACGGCGATCGTGCCGAGGAGGGTCGACACGACGCCGTGGTCGGAACCGGCGATGACCAGGCTGCCGACCAGCGAGATGCCGGCGACCGCGTTGGTCAGCGACATCAGCGGGGTGTGGAACAGCGGTGGCACCCGCCGGATCACCTCGAAGCCGACGAAGCTCGCCAGCAGGAACACGTACAGGCCGCTCTCGATCGCGGTGGACATCGGCCTCACCCCCCAGCCGTGGTAGGAACGGCGGCCGCCTCGCGGTCGCTGTCGGCGGTGCCGGCACCCGTCGCCGTGGTGGCGTCGAGAGCCGCGAGGCCCAGCAGGTCGCGCACCCGGGGGGAGACGACCTCGCCGCCGTGGGTGATCAGCGTGTCGGCGATGATCGGATCCGTCAGGTCGAGGCGGACCGCGTCGTCGACGAGGAGCAACCGCAGGAAGTTGGCGAGGTTCTTCGCGTACAGCCGGCTGGCGTGCGCGGGCACCGTCGCAGGCAGGTTCGTCGGGGCGAGCACCGTCACCCCGCCGACGTCGACCTCCTCGTCCGGCATCGACAGCTCGCAGTTGCCGCCCTGCGCGGCGGCGATGTCGACCACGATGGAGCCGGGCGCCATCGCGCGGACCATCTCCGCCGTCACGATCACGGGCGCGCGCCTGCCCTGCACCTGCGCGGTCGAGATCACGATGTCCTGGGCGGCGACCACCTTGCCGAGCGCCTCCCGCTGGCGGCGCAGGAAGTCCTCGCTCTGCGCGCTGGCATAGCCGCCGGCCGTCTCGGCGCTCTCCGCCTCCAGTCCCAGGTCGACGAACGTCGCGCCGACGCTCTCGGCCTGCTCGGCGGCGGCCGCGCGCACGTCATAGGCGGAGACGACCGCCCCGAGCCGCTTGCAGGTCGCGATCGCCTGCAGCCCCGCGACCCCGGCGCCGATCACCAGCGCCCGTGCCGGTGGCAGCGTGCCGGCGGCCGTCGTCATCATCGGCAGGATCTTGTTCAGCCGGCCGGCGGCGACCAGCGCCGCCTTGTAGCCGGCGAGCGTCGCCTGCGAGCTCAGGACGTCCATCGCCTGCGCCCGGGTGATGCGGGGCAACAACTCCAGCGCGAAGGTGGTGACGCCGCGGGCGGCGAGCGCGGCCACTGCGGCCGGCGTCCCCAGCGGGTCGGCCAGGCCGACGATGACCTGTCCCGGCCGCGGCCAGGCGGCGGGCTCTCCCGTCGCCGTGGAGTCCGGGCCCGGGACGCGGACGAACAACGTGACGTCGGTGGCGAACACGTCCGCCGCCGTGCCGACGACCGCGCCGCGCTCGGCATAGGCCGCGTCGGGGAAGCCCGCGCCCGCGCCGGCGCCCGCCTCGACGACCACCTCGTGGCCGGCCTTGCGCAGGCCGTCGACCTCCTGCGGGATGAGGGCGACCCGCCGCTCGCCCGGCGCGGTCTCGCGCGCCACACCGATCCTCATCGGGCCCGGGCTCCCTTCCGGACCGGCGACGGGGTTCCGGCCGGATCGGCGGCGAGGTTCCCGCCGGATCGGGAATCCGGAAGGCCGCCGATCCGGCGGATCCGCGACGTGGCCGATCCGCCGCCGCCACCGAGACGGCCGGAGCTGCGACGTACCTGTCGGGTCACCCCACGTGTGGCGATCTCGCCGAAGCACGCGGAGAAACCGGAGAAACCGCTGATGGGCTTGATCGCGCTTTCGGCGGCGGGGGCCAGGATCTGGATACGGGACAGGGCCTGGAAACCTGGCATGCCGGCCTCGGTGCCGGTGGCTGGGGGCAATGCGGCGCGCCGCCGTGGTGACCTGACGGCGCATGGCGCCGTCAGAGCTGATGTCCGGTGCATGAAGGAACCTCCGCTGGTGGTTGGGTGGTGCCGACGACGGTGTCCCGGGCTGGGACACCGAGTGCGGGAACGCGAGGTCGGTTCGCGGCGACGGACGTCGCGAACGGGCTGGGGAGAAACGCTGTTGGCGGGGCGGCCGCCCCCGGTCCCGGGGATCGGCGTCAGCGGATCTCCGGGGGAGGGGGTCGTCTGGGCAGGCGGTCTGTCTGGTCAGGCGATGGGTCTGTCTGGTCAGGAGTCGTCTGGTCAGGCGAGCGCGCGGGCCGGGTTCTGGGGTTTCAACCTCAGCGAACCTCCGCCAGCGAAAACCCGGTCACGTCGGTGGCCGGGTTACCGGACCACTTCGGCGGCACTGCCGACAGGGACATGACCAGCGCGTTGTGACGCGTCGCGTCACCAACGAGCGGCGGCTCTGCCAAAGGAGGTGCGAGTGGGTGCTTCACCCACGCGTCCCTCCAACGTCGGTGACACGGTGAAATAGTTGGTACCGAGGCGGCGGTTCGTGGTCAATCACTTGTGTCTGCGCGCAGTATGTGGTGCGTCCCTGGCGGGCTGAAATGTGTCGTGCCCGCTGGGCGGCGTGGTCTGACCGTTCCGCTCGGCGCCGCCCGTCACCACGGCCGTTACCTGCGGGTAGATGCCCTGGTGCCGGCCGCGCCTGGGGCTCACGGCGGTACGCCGTGGCGTCGTGAATGTCACAACGAGAAGCGCGTCCGCGCTTCAGGGCGGCTTTGACGGACGCCGCGCGGAACGCCGCCGGTAAAGTTGCCGAAACAAGCGCGCGGCGCCATACCCGGCGCGGGAACTCCGAATGTGCCGTGACTAACATTCGCGCGCATGGGCGAACGGTATTAAGTATCCAATCCAGGTCGCCTGGCGCCTGCCCCGGCAAGGTTGACCCTGTCGCGCCGTCTGGCATGATCGCGATCTGCGCCCTCCGCGGGTCGCATCCGCCGGTCCTTCCGCGACCACCAGGGGGCGCAAAAGACGATCATGCCGGACGCCTCGGAGGCGTCCGGCGTCGGCGTCCGGCGTCCGGCGTCGTTCGTCAGGCGTTGTTCGTGCGGGTCAGTAGATACCGGCCCGTGACGAACGGCAGGTCGGCGTGGTTCACGATGCCGGGCGGCGCGGCGACCACCTGGGGGATCGCGTTGACGGCGGGCATGGCGGTGGTGACCGCGCCCGCGAAGTGCGCGCCGCCGAGCGGCGCGAGGCGCACCCGGACACCGGGTTCGCCCTCGATGTCCAGGACGTAGCCGTCCTCGACGGGCCAGTTCGGCGTCATGTCGTGGCCGAGCTTCCAGACGAACCGGCACTCGATGACCGACCGTCCCCGGTGGATTCCGGCGATGACGCCCTTGAAGCCCGCGATCTGCCCGTTCTCCAGCTTCATGAAGCCGAAGTCGGTGTCGGCATTCGCGGCGCCGAACTCGGCGGTGAAGCGGACCTCGTCGAGGTCGACCGCGAGCGCGTGCGCGAGCACCCGGATCTGCTCCTTGAACGAGCCGCAGTTCGCCTCGATCATCCCCGGCGCCGCCGGGTCGTCGGGGTCCAGCCCGATGCTCATCGCCCGGAACATCCTCTCGTTCGCGTAGCCGCTCATGTCGAGCGACTCCAGCAGCGAGATCCGGTCTATGCGGCTGCACATCGCGCTCGCCGCGAGCGCCGTCATCGCGGCGTGGCCGGGGTAGACGCCGGTCGTGTACAGCGACGAGCCGCCACGCTCGCAGGCCGCCACCAGCCGTTCGCGGGCGTCGTCGCCATAGCCGGAGCCGGCCAGCATGTACATCGTCGTCACGACGTTCGCGCCCGAGGCGAGTATCCGCTCGAGGTGATCGAAGTCCGGCCGGTACGCCATGTACGCCACGCAGTCGGGCCGCAGCGCCAACAGCGCCTCGACGTCGTCGGTGGCGGTGATCCCGATCGGCGCCATCCCGGCGAGCGTCCCGACGTCCCGCCCGACCTTCTCCGCCGAGTACGCATAGCAGCCGACGATCTCGAGCGCCGGATGCCCGGCCATCCCGCGCACGGCGGCGGAACCGGTCTTGCCAGTGGTCCACTGCACCACCCGCAGCTTCTGGACTGGCTCTGTCACTGGTTCGCCCTCCCCTTCACCGCGTACGACCGATGCGGCGCGCGACCGATGCGGCGCGAGGAAGGCGACCTCATCACATAGTGCCCTCTAGGTACAAGCGGTCGCCGTGCGGGCGGCTGGCAATCGGCTGATCGTCAGCTGGCGGCGCGCAGGGCGGCGAGGCCCAGGCGGTGCAGAAGGTCGGCCATGCGGGCGCGGCCGAGCCGGGCGGCGCCACCGGTGGCGCTGTACGGCGTCGAGTTGAGCAGGCCGAACGTGGCGTGGACGGCGGCGCGCGCCGCGTCCTCGGCGATCCCCGGGTCGCGTGCCCGCAGCTGGGCCACCCAGATCTCCACGTACCGGCGCTGCAGGCGCCGGACGGACCGCGCCGCCGTCTCGTCCATGCTCGCGAGGTCGCGGTCCTGGAGGCGGATCAGCTCGGGGGAGYCCAGCGCGAACGACACATGCCAGCGCACCAACGCGTCCAGCGCCTCGTCGGGGCTCGCAGCCGCCTCGGCCCTGACCGTCCCCTCGGCCAGCAGCCGCTCGCTGATCCCGACCAGCAGCTCGGTGAGGATCGCCTGCTTGCTCGGGAAGTGCTTGTAGACCGCCGGGCCGGAGACGCCGGCGGCGGCGCCGATGTCGTTGATGCTGACGCCGTGGTAGCCCCGGTCGGCCATCAGCCGCGCGGCGGCGGCCAGCAGCTGCTCGCGCCGCGCCCCCGACGCGGCCGCGGGCGCCGCTGTCGCGATCGGCGCGACACTTCCGGTCCCGGCGTCGCCGTGACCACCCGGAGGGCCGTCGTCCGAGGGCGTCGCCTCGGCGCGGGTCGTGCTGGCGCGCCCTGGCATGCAGGCAGATTACCGCTCGCGAACGGCCGCCCGGCCAGGCTGGTTAACATCCCCTAACTTCTCGGTGGTTAGGCGTTGCTAACCGCCGAGTGCCGATCGTGGTCTCCTCGGCGCTGTCCCGCCCGGCCCGGCCGGCCTGCCCACTCGCTCGCGGCTGAACGACGGCCGGCGGATCCTGATACCTGATCCCTCGCCCAGCGCTCTCGGATTCCGCTATGTGGGGAGCGGGGCGCCAGCGGCGACGGCGATGACGCCGGCCGCGGCCGCGGCGAGCAGGGTGAGGACGACGCCGCGGCGCGCCGCGACCAGCAGCACCGCGGCGCCGGCCAGGATGGCGTACTGCCACGCCTGGCCGAGCGCGAGCGCGAGCGGCACCGCCGAGCCGAGGATCGCGCCTGCCGCCGCCGGGCCGGCGCCGTCGAGGAAGGCGCGTACCCGGGGCTCGCCGCGCAGCTGGTCGAAGCGTCCACCACCGGCCAGCACGAACGCGAACGACGGCCCGAAGGCGACCGCGGCGGCCAGCAGACCGCCGCCCACGCCGTAGGCCGCGTAGCCGACCGCGGCCACCGTGTGGACGACCGGCCCAGGGGTGACCTGCCCGAGCACCACCGCGTTGAGGAACTGGCCGGCGGTCATCCAGTGGTAGTGGTCGACGGCGTCCGCCTGCATCAATGGAATGATCACGAAGCCGCCGCCGTACGACAGGGCGCCGACCTTGAACGCGACCCAGACGAGCGCCAGCAGCCCGCCGGCACCCACCGCGGACACCGCGCCCGCCAGCACCGGCAGCGGCGCGCCGGCCCGCACCCGCCCTTCGCCCCCGTCGCCCCCGTCGCGCCCGCTCGCTCGCCTGCCTGGGCCGGTGTCTCCCTCGGGCTCGGCCGAACGTGTGGCTCGAGTCTCCTGGGCCGCAGCCGTGACCTGCGCCGTCTCCGGCGAGCCACTCACGGCCTCGGCCGATCGACTCCCCGCTGGGGGGCGCAGGGCCGACGTCGCCAGCTCGACCGCGCCGCAGGCCAGCAGGACGAGCACCACCCACGGGCCGACCGTCGCCGCCGCGGCCATCCCCGCGACCAGGTACACCGGCCACCGCAGCCGGCCGAAGCGGCCGATGGCCCTGATCCGCCGCCAGCTCGCAGGCAGCAGCGCGAGGCCGGCCTGCACCGCGACCGCCGCGACCGCGGCGCCCGCGCCTGCTCCCGCCGCCCGCACCCAGCGCGGCGGCGAGYCGGCGAGGAACACCGCCGCCAGCGCCAGGGTCGCCACCAGCCCTGGCCCGATGAAGGCCAGCCCGCCGACGATCGCCCCGGCCCTGCCGCGCACCCGGAAGCCGCAGTAGATCGCCAGCTGGGTGGACGCCGGGCCGGGCAGCAGGTTGCAGGCCGCGACCGCGTCCTCGAACTCGGTGGCGGACAACCACCGGTGCCTGTCCACGCACAGCGCCCGCAGCAGCGCGATGTGTGCGGGCGGCCCGCCGAAGCCGACGCACCCGATCCGGCCCCAGGCGCGCAAAACGGTGACCAGGCCCGGTCGAGTGGGCGCCTCGGCCAGCGGTAGGTCCAGCCCCACAGATCATCCTCCGAAGCGCGACGGTCGTCCGATGTTGCCCGTCGGCCACGCACCCGCCAACGGCTGCTGGGAAAACCAGGGGTGAATGGTCGGGGTTCGCCCTAGCCGGGCGGTATAGGAATCCTGTCCTGGAGGGGTCTCGGTGGCCCGGAGTAGGCGGCCGTTACGGTGTGGGCTCGGCCCCGTCGGTCGACGCTGGCTGCGGGCCGTTCCGCGCTCACATCGATGGATGGAGACCCGGGTGACCTCTACCCCCGTTTCGGTGCTGCTCGACGGCCGGTCGTTCCTGGAGTGCCCTCGCTGGCACGACGGCCGGCTGTGGGTGTCCGACCAGTACCTCGGCGAGGTGCTGGCGGTCGACCCGGTCAGCGGCTCGGCCGAGGTGGTCGCCCAGGTCCCGGGCGAGCCGGCCGGGCTCGGCTGGCTGCCCGACGGGCGACTGCTCGTCGTCTCGATGCGCGACCGGCACCTGCTGCGCCAGGAGCCGACGGGTGAGCTCGCCGTGCACGCCGACCTGTCCAGCTTCTGCGACGGCAAGCTCAATGACCTGGTCGTCGACGAGCACGGCCGCGCCTATGCCGGGAACTTCGGCTTCGACGTGATGGCCGGCGAGGAGCCCCGGCCGACCGTGCTCATCCGCGTCGACCCAGACGGCACGGCCACCGTCGCGGCGAAGGACCTGATGTTCCCGAACGGCGCGGTCGTCCTCCCGGCCGGCGCCGGCGGCCGGCCGACGCTGGTGGTTGCCGAGACGTTCGCGTACCGGCTGACCGCGTTCGACGTGGCCGAGGACGGCGCGCTGGTCGGCCAGCGGGTCTGGGCCGACCTCGCCTCCGGCGGGCTGCGGGTGCCCGAGCTGCCGGCCGACGACCGGCTCACCGCCGTTGACGGCATCTGCGCCGACGCCGAAGGCGCGGTCTGGGTCGCGGACGCCTTCCACAACAGGGTGCTGCGGGTGCGCGAGGGTGGCGAGGTCCGCGCCGAGGTGTCGACCGGCGAGGAGGGCGCCTACGCCTGCGTGCTCGGCGGCGAGGACGGGCGGACCCTGTTCATCTGCACCGCCCGCTCCTTCGTGGACGACGAGCGCCGCGCGACCCGGGAGTCCCGAGTGCTCACCTGCCGCGTCGACGTACCCGCCGCCTAGAGAGCCAAAGGGTGTGCGAAAATGATCTTCTTTCGCATGCCCGGAGGCCGTTGCCCCGGGATCACTGATGGTCGGCACCGAAAGCGTCGTGGCGGATACCCCATGTGCCTGGAAGATGCGGCATCGTAGATAGATACGGGACTGCGCCGCTCTGCAGGCAGTGGGGGGAAATGCCGTATGCCGGCCCGCGCTCTTGACACGTTCTCCGCGGTGTACTTCCGCGGCCTGGCTGTGCTGCGCGCCCTCGTCGTGCTGTTCACCGTCAGCTATGTCGGGATCTGGTGGYGCGACTGGTACGGCCAGCGCCCGGGTGGCCTGGTCGGCCCGGCGCTCGTGGTGGCCTGGAGCCTGGTCTACATCGCGGTCACCGCCCGGCGGGCGCTGCCGCGGGCGCTCGTCCTCGTCGACGTCGCCATCGGGATCGCCGTCGGGCTGACGGCGCCGTGGACGGTGCCCGACGCCTCGCTGGGTGACCCCAGCTCGTGGGTCCTGCTCACCGTCGTGTTCGCCGCGCTGAGCGCGGTCTGCGCGCTGCGCACCCGCTTCTCGCTGGTGGCGATCCTGGCCCTCGCCTGCGCCCACTTCATTCCGGCCCATGACCACCGGCCACAGGTCGTCACCTCCACCGGGCTGTTGCTGTTCATCGGGCTCGCGCTGCGCCAGGGGGTGGTCCGGATCCGCCGGGTGGCGCTGGACGCCGACGCCTGGCTGGACGCGGTCGGCGCGCGGTCGCGTGCCGAGCTGGTCGCCGCGGCGCGCGCGCGGTCGGCGCGCTCGAGCGAGCGCTTCCTGCACGACACGGTGCTGAACATGCTCGCCGGCATCGGCCTCGGCGGTGTCGGCGACGCCGGTGTGGGCGGTGGCGCCGGTGGCGAGACCGCCGGCACCTCCTCGGGCGAGGCGGGTCTCGCGCGAGCCAGGGCGCGCTGTCGCCGCGTCGTCGCGCAGGTGGAGCAGCTGCTGGCCAGCTCCGGCAGCACCGCCGACGCCCCCGGCGACTCGGACGGCGAGCTGGACCGGCAGGTGCGCGCGGTCGCCGAGGAGGCTGTCGACGACGGCCTGGACGTGACGCTGACCTTCACCCGGGTCGACGACCGGCGGTGGCCACTGCCGGCCAGGCGGGCGCGCGACGCCGAGCCGGCCGGGCCCGCGGCCGAGCTCCTGCCCACGGACGTGGTGAACGCGCTCGCCGCGGCGATGCGCGAGGCGCTGACCAACATCCGCCGGCACGCCGGCGTCGGCGCGGCGCGCGTCAGCGTCAACCGCTGGCGGGACGGGGTGCGCGTCGAGATCGAGGACGACGGCGTCGGCTTCGACGCGGTCCGCTACGACCCCGCGGCCACTCGCACCGCCGCCGCTGTCCCGGCCGGTGACGGCCCGGACGAGGAGGCCCACCTCGGCGTCAGCGGCTCGGTGCACGGCCGGATGGCCGACGTCGGTGGCTGGGCCGGGATCGAGTCGGTCCCCGGGCAGGGCACCCGGGTCGAGCTGGACTGGCAGGCGCCGCGGCCCGTTCCCGCCGGGTCGGCCGACGGCGCCGACCTGCGCCGGGACTACGAACGGGCCATCCGCCGCGCCGTCGGCGTCGCCCTGCTGGCCGGCGTCGTGGTGCTCGCGCTGCCCGCGGTGGCCTTCCGCGCGCACTCCGAGCCGTCGCTGGACCTCCTCGCGCCGATCGCGTCGTACGCGTCGCTCCTGCTGTGGGTGGTGGTGGCCGGCGGGGCGCTCCGGATCGCCGCCGTCACCTGGTGGCGCCCGCTGACGGGCGTCGAGTCGCTGACGGCCCTTGGTTTCATCGTCGCGATCGTCCTGGCCGGCGCGGCGACCACCTCCGGCACCGACGTGATCAGGATCTACGACTGGGCCGGGATTCTGGCGCCGACGGTACTGCTCCTCCCGATCACCGTGTCCAGGCCGGCTCGGCAGTGGGTCGCGGCCGTGACGGTGGTGCTCGCGGTGGCGCTGGCGGTCAGCCTGCCCCGGATCGGCACGGCGCCGCTGGAGCTGATCCGGATGCTCGGCACCCTCTACGGGATCTCGACGGTCCAGCTGCTGGTGACGACCGCCGGGCCGGTGCTGCGGGCGACCGCCGACGCGACCACGCGGGCGGCGCACCTCGAGGCGGAGCTGGGCGCGCACCAGGAGGCGGCCGCCGTCGTGCGCCGGGACCGGGCGCGCCGGCTCGCCCGGCTCAACGGGGACGTGCTCCCGCTGCTGCGCGCGGTCGCGGACGGCTCGGCCGACCCGCGCGACGAGCAGGTCCGCCGGCTCTGCGCGAACCGGGCCAGGGCGCTGCGCCGGATGCTGTCCGGCTCCGGTGGGCGGGCCGGGCCGCTCGCCGAGCTGGAGACGGCGATCGACGCCGCCGAGGCGCGCGGCGCGACCGTCAACCTCCAGGTCGCCGGCGAGTTCGCCGACATCCCCTACGAGGTCCGCGACGAGCTCGTCGACCTGCTGAGCGAGACCCTGCGGGTGGCGCCGCCAGGCCGGGTGACCGTGACCCTGATGTGCGACGGCCGTACCGGCGACGGCTACATCTCCTATCCCGCGGTCTCCTATCCCGTGGTCATCCTCGCCGGCGCGGGCACCGCCGCCGGCGCCCCCAGCCGCTCGACGGTCCCGGATGGCCAGGCGGCCTCCGGCGGTCCGGGCACCACGTCGTCCGTGGCCATCCTCGACGGCGCGGCGCCCCCGGACGAGGTGGTCCCGCTGGACGGCACGGGCTGGCCGCGGACCTGCGCGCTGGTCACCCGGGTCGAGCTGGACGAGGACAGCACGATCGTCGAACTGGCCTGGCCGGCGCCGGCCAGCGCCGGCTGATCAGCCGGTTCAGCCGGTTCAGCCGGCGGGGCGCCTGCCCGGGGCGAGGCCGCCTAGACCCGCTCGCCGGCGACGAAGTCGACGAGCTGGGCCGCGCGCGGCAGGGCGGCGGCCCGGTCCGCCGCCACCAGGCCGATCCGGGCGCGCCGGTCGAGTAGGTCGTCGACGTCGAGTGCTCCCTCGTGCCGTAGCGCGAACAGCAGTTCCGCGCCCGTGACCGACGTCCCGGGAGCGATCGGCGCGAGCAGATCCGGATTGCCTCGCGCCTCGGCGAGCACGGCGGGTGCCTCGGTGCCGTACCGCTCGACCAGCCGCCGCGGCGCTTCGACGGCGGCGAGCTGGGCGCGCGGCGCCGCGCCGACCAGCGGCAGCCGGGCGGTACGGCAGGCTCCGGCGGCGAGACCGGCCCGCGAGACCGCCAGATCCACCGCGTCGCGCGCCATCCGGCGATACGTGGTCAGCTTGCCGCCGACGACGGTGACGACCCCGTCTGGGCCGACGAGCACGGCGTGCCGGCGGGACAGGTCGGCGCTGCGAGACGCGCGTGGGAGGGCGGGAGCCGCGGATGCGGCAGGAACCCCGGAAGGACCACGGCCGCGTAGTGGGTGCCTGATCGAGCGGACCAGCGACGCGGCGGCCCGGCCCGAGGAGCCAGCGGTGTCCGCGACGTCGAGGAGCGGGCGCAGCCCGGCGAACGCGCCGAGCACGTCGGCGCGGTCCAGCGGAGCGTCCAGCACGCCGGAGACGACGCCGAGCAGCTCCTCGACCTCGGCGGCGGTCGGCCGGGGCACATCCTCCACCGTGTCGGCCGGGACGTCGGTGAGACCCACGTAGACCCGGTCGTCGTCCTGCGGCAGCACCAGCGCGTAGCGGTTGCGCTTGCCCGGCATCGGCACGGTCAGCGCGGTGCGGGTGCCCCCGAACGCGCCCGCGGCGACCACCAGGTGGGTGCCCCGGCTCGGCCGCAGCCGCACCTCGGGCGCGAGCGTCGGCGCCCACACCCCCGTCGCGTTCACGACCGCGCGGGCCCGCAGCGAGAACGTCGAACCGGTCAGGGTGTCCTCGACGAGCGCCCCGGTGCCGTCGAGCGTGCGCGCCCGCAGCCGGGTGAGCACCCGCGCGCCGTGGGCCGCGGCCGTGCGCGCGATCGCGACGACGAGGCGCGCGTCGTCGACCAGCTGGCCGTCCCAGTAGATCAGCCCGCCGCGCAGTCCGGCCTCGCTGAGGGCCGGCGCGAGCTGGTGTGTCTCGACGGCGGTGAGCCGACGCGGCGGCGGCAGCGTGCCGCTGGGGGTGCGCGCGGCGCGGCGCAGCACGTCGGCGACCCGCAGGCCCGCGGTCATCACCGCCGCGTCGGTACGCCGTACGGCCGGCGTCAGCGGCACCAAGATCGGTACCGGGTGGACCAGGTGCGGCGCGGTCCGGCGCAACAGGATGTCCCGTTCGGTGGCGCTCTCCATCGCCAGCCCCAGGTCGCCGCTGGCGAGGTAGCGCAGCCCGCCGTGGACGAGCTTCGAGCTCCACCGGCTGGTGCCCCAGGCGAGGTCGCGCGCCTCGACGAGCGCCACCGACAGCCCCCGGCTCGCCGCGTCGAGGGCGACGCCGGCACCGGTCACCCCGGCGCCGACGACCAGCAGGTCGACGACCTCGCCGCCGGCCAGGCGGGCCAGCTCGCGCTCGCGGCGCGCCGGCGACAGCGACCCGCCCGGCGTAGGTGTCGAGATGGGTCCAACCCCGTTCATCGCGTCCTCCCTCTGCCGCGCCTGGCGTTGGGTGTGGCGTCGGGGTGCGGCGTTCGCGACACCAGCGTGCGTGGTCGGCCGGGCAGCGTCCACCCCGACCTGCCCAACGACTCGGCCCTTCCAACGACGCAGGTCCGCCAATCGGGGCCATACGGATAACGCGGTGGCGGTGACCCTTGCCACACCACCGAAGCGGCCGCCCCGGGCCCAGGCGCGGCGGGTTGCCAGCGGGGGCAGGGGGAGCAGAGTTGTCGGGGTGACCGAGTCGCCGAATCCACCGGACAGCCTCAGCCAGCGCCTGGCCTCGCCCGAACGGGCCGGTGACGCCGGCGACCTGGCCTGGTGGGGATGGGGGAGCCCCGACGAGCGGGCGGAGCTGCCCGAGGCGGTCCGGACGCTGCTCGTCGACGGGCTTGGCTTCGCCGAACGGCCGAGCCCGCCGGTGGATCTCGGCGCCGTCGAGCTCGCGGTGTCCGCGCTGCCCGGGCCCGCGCGCGCCGCCCTGGCCGCCATCCTCGGCGCCGAGCACGTCCGCGACGACCGGGAGGTCCGGATCCGGCACTGCCGGGGACGGTCCACCCCCGACCTGCTCGCGCTGCGCGCCGGCGACGCCTCCGCCGCCCCGGACGCGGTTCTGCTGCCGGCCAGCCACGACGAGGTCGCCGCGGTGCTCGCCGCCTGCGCCGAGCACCGCGTCGCCGTCGTGCCGTTCGGCGGCGGCACCTCCGTCGTCGGCGGTCTCGCGCCGGCCAGGGCCGGCTTCGCCGCCGTCGTCGCGCTCGACCTGCGCCGGATGAACCGGCTGCTCGACGTCGACCCGGTCTCGCTCACCGCCACGCTGGAGCCGGGGCTGCGCGGCCCCGCGGCGGAGGCGCTGCTCGCCGTGCACGGCCTGACCCTCGGCCACGTCCCGCAGTCCTGGGAGTACGCGACCATCGGCGGCTTCGCCGCGACCCGTTCCAGCGGGCAGGCGTCCAGCGGCTACGGCCGGTTCGACGCGGTCGTCGTCGGGCTGCGGGTGGCGACGCCGCTCGGCGGCTGGGAGCTCGGCCGCGCGCCGGCGTCCGCCGCCGGCCCCGACCTGCGCCAGCTGGTGCTCGGCTCGGAAGGCGCGTTCGGGGTGATCACCGCGGTGCGGGTGCGGGTGCGCCCGCTGCCGGCGGAGCGGCGCTACGAGGGCTGGCGGGTCGGGACGTTCGACGCCGGCCTCGACCTGATGCGCGAGCTGGCCCAGCGCGACCTGCTCCCGGCGGTCGCCCGCCTGTCCGACGAGCTGGAGACGGCCGCGGGCGCCGCCACCCCGCACGGCGCCGGTGAGCCGACCGGCGACGGCACGGACGGCGACGGCGCGGACGGCGCCGGCGCGGGGCCCGGATGCTACGTCGTGCTCGGGTACGAGGGGGAGCCGGAACGGGTACGCCGGCACGCCGCGGATCTCGCCGAGCTGCTGCGCGCCCGCGGCGCCCGCCCGCTGGGCACCGAGGTCGGCGACGACTGGGTGCGCGGGCGGTTCCACGGCCCCCGCCTGCGCGACGCGCTGCTGGACGCGGGCATGTTCGCGGAGACGCTGGAGACGGCCACCTTCTGGTCGGGGCTCGGCGGTCTGTACGCGGGGGTCAGCGGCGCGCTCGCCGAGGCCTACGCCGCCGCAGGGGTGCCGGTGGTGGTCCTCTGCCACGTCTCGCACCTGTACCCGACCGGCGCTTCGCTGTACTTCACGGTGGTCGCCGGCCACAGCGACGACCGCGCGGGCCTGTGGGCCCGGGCGAAGGCGGCCGCGAGCGCGGCGATCGTCGCCGCCGAGGGGACGATCACCCATCACCACGCCGTCGGCACCGACCATCGCCCCTGGCTCGGCGCCGAGATCGGCGACGTCGGCGTCGCCGTGCTGCGCGCCGTCAAGCGGGCGCTCGACCCTGCCGGCATCCTCAACCCCGGTGTGCTCGTCCCGGAACTGCCCGCGTCCGTAGGGCTGCCGGCGTCCGTGGGGGTCGGCGCGCCCAGAGCGGGATCGATAGGCTGACGGTGCCGCCTACGACATTCGGTAGAACCGACGGTGGGACCGGGTCGAGGCGGGAGCTTGAGGATCTTCCCCCGTGGGTGGGGGCGCGAGAGGGGTGCGCAGTGGTAATCGGGGCAATAGTGATCTTCGCGCTGTTGATGGCGATCCCGCCGTTGATCGTCTTCCCGCCGATCTTCTACTACTACCGGAAGTCGGCTCCGCTGCGCGCCCAGGCTGAGCTCGACCGCACGCGCAGGGCCCGCGAGCTGGTCGGCCGCTAGCCAGGCCGCCCGGATCGCGGCCGGCCCGGCGACCGGTCTGGCCGCCGGCCGGTCCTCGGCCCGGTCGGCGGGCTTTCGTCGCCGGGTCGGGTTCGAACAAATTTTCGGCGCCCTGGTCGTGCGGCGGCGCTCGAACGGTCCAAGATGGGCCTATGCCACGGGAGATGCCGGCCGCGGCCACGGGCGCGGCGACGGCCAAGGGCGCGGTCGCGGCCAAAGGCCCGCCCGCGCCCGAGCCGGCGCCGGCGCCCGCGACGCGCGGGCTGGTGCTCGTCGGCCCTGGTGCCGCGTTCGGCACCGAGCTGCTCGCCCGGTTCGGGCGGGAGGGCTTCCGGCTCGGCGTGGTGGCCCGCTCCGCCGACACGATCGCCCGGGTGACCGGGGAGCTGGCCGGCGCCGGGCTGACCATGCGCGGCGCGGTCGCCGACGTCACCGACGCCGCCGGCCTGGCCGCGACGCTGGCGGGGCTCGCGGCGGATCTCGGCGGCCTGACCGTGCTCGTCTACAACGCGAAGCTGTCGATCCGCGGCAGCGCGCTCTCCGTCCCCGCGGACGTCCTCAACCAGACGCTCGCCGTCAACGTCACCGGTGCCCTCACCGCGGTCCAGGCCGCGACGCCGCTGCTGGTCGACCGGGTCGGCGCGACGATCCTGGTGACCGTCGCCGGCAGCCGTACCGAGCCGCCCGCCGGTCGGTTCGCGCTCGCGGTCGGCAAGGCGGGGCTCGCGACGCTCGCCGCCGCCGTGAGCCCGGCGCTCGCGGACCAGGGGGTCCGGATGCGCACCGTCGTCCTGGACGGCAAGGTCGGCCCCGGCGGCCCGCTGCGCCCCGAGGCGGTCGCCGACCACTTCTGGCAGGCGTACGCGTCCCCGCGCGGCGCGGTCTTCCGGCTCGCCCCGCCCGGCCCCCGCCGGTCCGCCGCCACTCTGCCCCTCGAGGTCTGAGCAGGCCCCTCGAGGTCCCGAGCCTTGCCCCTCGATACCTGAGCCGCGTACGGTCCGCCGAGCGCCCGGCTCCGCCTGTCCGTGAAACTGGGGCGCCACCTCGCGGACGGCGGCGGTGTCGTGACGCTGGGAAACGTCGGAAACTGGACACCCGCCCCGTGGTTACGATCACCCCCTCAGCGCTCCCAGCCGGGTCTGGACGTGGGACCATCCGATGGATGAGCCGACGGGGTGGGGAAGTCCTCGCGCGCGTGGGTCGGCGCGGCCCTGATGGGAGATGACCCCGTGAACAACCCAGCAGACGACGAGGCGTACGAGCCCGGCGAGGTCGCCCGGGCCCGACGCGACTCCGCGGACAGGAGCGGGCGGGGGGCCCCGAACCGCCCGGGCGCGCCGAGCGCGCCGCCGCCGCCTCCTGAGTCGTTCCGGCCCGCGAGCCCGCCGCCCCCGGCGGACTGGTTCAAGCCGGCCTCCGGGCGCGATGGCGATGCCGGCGCTGGCGGCGGCAAGCCCGCCCGCGGCTCCGGTCGTGGGACGGCCAGGTCGCGTCGCGACGCCGGCGGCGCCGGCGGCCCGGGAAGCGCCGGTTACACCTCGCAGCCCGGCATCCCCGTCGAGCGGTACCCGACCCCGCGTCCCGGCGAGTTCCCGGCACCGGTCCCGCCGACCCGCCGCCAGCAGCCGCCGGCTCCCGCCAGCCCGCCCAGGCCCCAGGGGCGTTCCGGCGGGGAGCGGCCCACCGAGTACATCGGCCGGGTCGGCTCCGGCGGGGGCGCCGGTGCCCGGACGCCGGGCCAGGGCGGCGGGGCCGGCAGGCCGACCGAGCAGCTGGGCTACGGCCAGCGCGACACCGGTGCCGACTACCACGATCCCGCGGTCGACACCAACGCCGTCACCGAGTTCAGCGAGGCCTCCGCCCAGGCCCCTCCGGGGGGCTGGCAGGCCGCCGGAGCGGGTGGCGGCTGGCGCGACGGCACGGCCGGCCTGCCGCAGGCCGCGGCCGGCACCGGCGGCACGCCGATCCCCGGCGCCGGCACGGCCGAGCAGAAGCCACCGAAGCGGCGCCGCCGCCGCGGCCGGGTGATCGCGCTCGTCGTGGTCCTGCTGCTGCTGGTCCTGGCCATCCCGCTCGACCGCGTCGCGGCGCACATCGCCGTCGGCCAGATGCGCAAGCAGGTCGAGGTGGCCGTGGCCCAGAACATGAAGCCCGGGCAGCAGCCGCCGATCGTGCGCAAGGTCAGCCTCGGCGGCTTCCCGTTCCTCACCCAGGTCCTGTTCGGCAAGTTCAAGGACATCGGCGTCTCGCTGGAGAACATCCCGACCACCGCGGACGGGCCGAAGATCTCCGGCGTCGACGCGCACCTGAAGGGCGCGCACGTCCCGCTCGGTGACGCGATCTCGAACAACGTCGGCAAGGTTCCGGTCGACGACGTCGAGGCGACCGTGCGGATCAGCTACGACGAGATCAACGCCTTCCTCAAGGACAAGCAGTTCGGCTGGCAGCTCGCGCCCGTCGACGGCGGCAAGAAGGTGCAGATCACCGGTTCGACCGAGCAGTCGCTCCCCGGCGTCGGCAAGGTCAATGTGCAGCTGACCGGCGTGGGGTCCTTCACGGTGGAGAACAACCAGCTCAAGATCACCCCGTCTGACGTCGAGGTCAAGGTCGATACGCCGCTGGGCGGCCTCCCCGGTGGAAGTCTCCCGATCGGTGACCTGACGTCGAACGCCTCCATTCCCGTTCCGCTGCCCCTGCCGGACAACCTGCCGTTCGACCTGACCATCGTCAGCGCCGGGACGACGACGACCGGCCTGTCCGTGTCGGCGACCGCCAAGGACGTCGTGCTGCCCGCCCAGTCCAAGTAGCGCACTGTCACCCTGGAGCCCGGGCGGACCGCGGCCCAGGCTCCAGGGTGGCCGGGCTTTGGGCACGTTCCGTGATACCGGACGGGGTTCGCGGTGGTCACGGGTCGCTCCGGGGGCGGACCAAGGTCAGGTCAACGACAGACCTGGGCCCGCTGTCCCCGAGGAGAGGATGCTCGGACCCGTCCGATTCGGACAACAGTCCGTGGATCGGTACCGTCGTCGGAGCGCGTACGCGGCCCTCGGGGGGAGCGTTCGTCGGACCGGTCGCCAGGCAGGAGGAGCGGAATCCGGATGGTGGTTGGTGAGGTCGACGGCCTCACGGCGTGTGACCGGCCGCGGTCGTTGCGCGCCAGCAGGTCTCTTTTCCMAGAAGTACCGGGGGTGAGAGGGCCGATCGCTGGTCCGCTCCCTTACCCGGCTCAGAAGTGCCGTGGGGCGCGACGCTACGATCTGCCACAAGATCGGTCGTTTCGTGACGAGGTTGGTCTGGTAGTGGCGCCGTCGAGCTACCCGTTCTGGGTACCCGGGATCTCCCGGGCCCTGGGCGCGCCCGTATTTGGTGGGCAGACGGTTGGCGGACAGAAAGAGCTCGGCGGGGCAGCCCGGCCAGCGTCCCGTCCCGAAGGGGGAGACACGTGTCTACGGCCGTTCTGAGGATCAGCAGCGAGGCCGGCCAGGTCGTCGTACCGACCGGACAACCACGGTTCATCATCGGCCGGGCCCGCAACGCGGACTATGTGATCGCGGATAGCCGGGTGTCCCGGCAGCATCTCATGATCGAGGAGACGGCTGACGGCTGGGCCGTGCGGGACGTGAGCTCCAACGGCACCTGGCTCGGCGGCCAGCGGATGCTGCAGACCGTCGAGGTCCACGGCGAGACGCGGTTCCGGCTGGGTACGCCCACTGGTCCCGAGGTCGCCATCCTCACCGAGTTCCCGTCGCAGCGGTCGCCGTACGACTACGGCGGCGACGCGGGCATGTACGGCGGCGGCGGCGACGCGGACATGCAGACCATGCTGCCGAACCAGGCGGGCTACATCCCGCCGCGTTCGCCCGGCGCCAACCGGCCCACCCGGCCGACCCGGGGTGACGACCTCGACTACCAGGACGCCCGTGCCGGCGGCCAGCGCCAGGGCGAGTACGTCCAGGCCGACGCGCACGCCCGGCTGGACCGCGAGCACGAGCGCAGCAAGACCTACCCCCTGCGCCAGGGCACGATGACGATCGGCCGCGGCCGCGACAACGACATCACCATCACCGACCTGCTCGCCTCCCGGCACCACGCCCAGGTCTCCGTCCGGGGCAACAACGTCGAGCTCGTCGACCTCGACTCGGCGAACGGCTCGTTCCTCAACGGCAAGCGGGTCCAGCGGGGCCGGGTCGGCCAGGGCGACGTGATCGCCGTCGGGCACCACGTCTTCCAGCTCGAGGGCAACCAGCTCGTCGAGTACGTCGACTCCGGCGACGTCAGCTTCGAGGCCGACGGCCTCAACGTCTGGGCGCCCGGCGGCGGCAAGCAGCTCATGCACGACATGACGTTCCGGCTGCCCGGGCGGGCGCTGCTCGGTGTCGTCGGCCCGTCCGGTGCCGGCAAGTCGACGCTGCTCAACGCGCTCACCGGCTTCCGCCCGGCAAACAAGGGCACCGTCCGCTACGCCGGCCGGGACCTCTACGACGAGTACGACGAGCTGCGCCGCCGGATCGGCTACGTGCCGCAGGACGACATCCTGCACACCTCGCTGACCGTGCGGAAGGCGCTCGAGCTGGGCGCCGAGCTGCGCTTCCCGCCGGACGTCACGGCGACGGAGCGTTCCGCCCGGATCGACGAGGTGCTCGGGGAGCTCGGCCTGACCCAGCACGCGAACACGGTCGTCTCCCGGCTGTCCGGTGGCCAGCGCAAGCGGACCTCGGTCGCGCTCGAGCTGCTCACCCGCCCGACGTTGCTGTACTTGGACGAGCCGACCTCCGGTCTCGACCCGGGCATGGACCTCAACGTCATGGAGTCGCTGCGCAAGCTCGCCGACGACGGCCGCACGGTCATCGTCGTCACGCACTCCGTGCTGCAGCTCGACCTGTGCGACTACGTCCTGGTCCTTGCCCCCGGCGGCTACGTCGCCTACTTCGGCCCGCCGCAGGACGCGCTGCCGTTCTTCGGGGAGAGCAACTACCCCCGGGTCTTCCGCGGGCTGGAGGCGACGCCGGGCGCCGAGTCGGCGGCGAACTTCCGCCAGTCGCGGCACTACGTCCCGTCGGCGGTGACCGCGCCGTCGGCGCGGCCGGCGCCGGAAGAGCTGCCCAGCATCCGGCAGCAGTCGGTCGGGAAACAGCTGATCACGCTGAGCCGGCGAACATTCGCGGTCATCGCGTCCGACAAGGGCTACCTACGATTGTCGATCGCACTGCCGTTCGTGCTCGGCGCGATCCCGCTGGCCATCGGCGGCGACTTCAAGGACACCAACGACAACTTCACGCCCAACTCGGACGCGCCCACGATCGTCCTGATCATGGTGTTGTGTGCGTGCTTCATGGGCATGTCGAACTCGATCCGCGAGATCGTCAAGGAACGCGAGATCTATCGCCGAGAACGGGCGATCGGTCTCTCGCGGGGCGCCTACGTGGGCTCCAAGGTCGTCGTACTGGCGATCATCTCGGCGCTGCAGTCGATCCCGTTCACGATCATCGCGATCGGCACCCGGCTACCACCGGACCCGCTGCTCGTGAACACGCTGCTGGAGTTCATGCTCGCGGTGTTCGTGGTGCTCTTCGCCTCCGCCATGGTCGGCCTGATGATCTCCGCGCTCGTGGACAACGCCGACAAGACGATGCCGCTGATGGTGGTCGTCACGATGATCCAGCTGGTGTTCAGCGCCGGCATCGTGCCGGTGACGGGCACGCCCGGCCTCCAGCAGGTCGCGGTCATCTCGCCGGCCCGGTGGGGCTACGCGGCCATGGCCTCGGTCGGTGACTTCAACCTGCTCACCAAGGCGGGCCTGAAGCGTCCGGAGACCAAGAACGGGAAGCCGGTGGCGGGCAGCGAGGTACCGGTCAACCCGCGGGCGCCCGAGCGGGACGCGCTCTTCGACCACACGCCGAAGCAGTACGTGACCGACATCGGGCTCGGCCTCGTCGGCGGAGTCGTGTTCATCGGCATCGCCTCGAGGCTGCTGCGCCGGCTCGACCCGAAGTCGAACAAGAAGCGCGCCAAAGCATCCGCGAGCGCCTGACTCAGGTCCCGCGACCGACGGCGGCGGACGGCTCCTCCCTCAGGAGGACGGTCCGCCGCCGTCGGTGTTTCCCGGCGCCCGCAGGCCTACGCCGGGGTGAGCCGGACCGGGAGTGACTTCAGGCCGTTGTTCAGGTTGGAACGGACCCGGACGGGTGGGCCGGCCAGCTCGATTCCGGTGAACGAGGAGAGCAGCTCCTCGAGGAACACCCGGCCCTCTAGGCGGGCCAGATGGGCGCCGAGGCAGAAGTGCTCGCCCTTGCCGAACGACAGGTGCCGGTTAGGGGAACGGCGGATGTCGAACCTGTCCGGGTCCTCGAAGACCGTCTCGTCCCGGTTGGCGGCGGTGAAGTAGGTGGCGAGCCGGTCACCCGCCCGGATCCGGACGCCGCCGACCTCGGCGTCGGCGGCCGCCGTTCGCCGGAAGTAGTGCAGTGGGTTCGCCCAGCGCAGGATCTCCTCGACCGCGCCCGGCGCGAGCGACGGGTCGGCCCGCAGGTCGGCGAGCTGGTCAGGATGCGCGAGCAKGGCGAGCAGCCCGGAGGACAGCATCGTCTGGGTGGTGTCGTTGCCGGCGGTGACGAGCTGGACGAAGAAGCTGCCGTAGTCGAGATCCGACATCGTCCGGCCGCCGAAGTCGCCGGCCAGCAGCAGGCCGGTCAGGTCGTCGCCGGGTGGCAACGCGCGCCGGCGCGCGGCGAACCCGGCGGCGTACATCGCCATCTCGACGGTCGGCGCCGCCGCGCCCTCGGCGCCGGCCCGGGTCGTGTCGTCGGCGTCCTGGCCGCGGTTGAGGGCCTGCGCCAACCGGTGGACGTAGTCCCAGTCCTCGCGAGGCAGGCCCATCAGCTCACCGACGACGCGGGTGGGCAGCTGCCCCGCGACCTCGCTGACGAACTCGACCGCGTCGCCAGACCGGCCTCGCTCGGCGGCCTCCCGCATGATCGCCCGGGAGGCGTCCCGCACCCGCTGTTCGAGCATGGCGACCGCGCGGTGGGTGAACCGGTGCGCGAGCGGGCGACGGTAGTCCCGATGCCGCGGCGGGTCCATCGCCAGCAGCATGCCGCGCATCTGGGCGAGCCGGTCGGGGGGCAGGTCGTCGAGCACGACACCGCCTTCTTCCGAGCTGAACAGCTCGGGGTCGCACAGCACGCGCTCGACCTCGGCGTAGCCGAGCACCGCCCAGTAACCGGGGGCCGCGGGGCCCGCCGGCACCTCCTGCCAGTGGACGGGAGACACCMGCCGCAGCGCGGCGAACGCCTCGTGCGGCGGCCCGGCGAGGTAGGTGCCCGGGTCGTAGAGGTCGACGAGAGCGCTGGTCGGCATCGCGGTCAGCCGACGAGGACGTTCGGGCGGCCGAGGCCCTGCGCCGCGCAGAGCGCCACGTAGGCGGCGAGCGCCGCCGGGCCGTCGGTCACCGACTCGACCTGCCCGTCCGGCCCCAGATTGAGGTTGCTGCCGTACATCTGGAACCAGACCCGGGTGTCGTCCTCGACGCACATCAGGGTGTGCACGGAACCGGCGGGCTCGTAGAGGAACGACCCGGCGCGGTTCACGTAGTCGTACTCCTTGTACTTCCAGGCCCCGGAGACGGTGTAGCCGTACACCGGACCGGTGTGCCGGTGGGTCGCGACCTCATAGCCGGCCTGGAAGATGTTCTCCACGACCCATAAGCTCTCGTCGGCGCGGACCTGGATCACCTTGAGCTTGCTCCCGCCGCCGATCTCGACGAATGGTAGGTCGTCTGCGCCGACATGGACCGCGGGCGGAGTGCTCGTGCTGTCGAGAATCGTCATGGCAGCTGCCTTTCTGCGTCGTGGGCAGGGGTGGCCGTGGGGAGCGTGGCTGCCGGACCAGCCTGCGAAGGAATACCCGGAAACCCGTCAGGATACGAGGTCCGCGGCGCCGGGATGCGGTTTCCTGACCTTGGCTGGACCGTCACCCAGAACCGGCACGCGGGGGGCGTCAGTTCGGGGCAGCGGCCGGCGGTCCAGCCACCCCCACCGATCTGCCAATGCCCGCAAGACGCTGATCCGTAGGTTCGGCGTCGACGGGGGTCGGGCGGCAGATCGGTGGGGACCCCTCGCTCAGGGGCTGGTGTTGGGCGCGGAAGCTGCCCGGGCTGGGCGATTTCGCGAGCCGGGCCGATTCACACCGATGGCCGGCCGAGTGCTGGTCCGTAGGTTCGGCGTCGTCGGGGCGGAGAGGCGAATCGTGGGCGCCGCGGTGGCCCCGCCACGGCGGCCCGTGCGAGCCGTTCGCTCACCGAGGACGGGAAACCCGCGGGCATCGCCGCGGACGCCTTGTCGAATAACGGACATTTCGGCCGGCGTGGACGCTGACCGCGGTTCGCGCACCCCCGGCGGGGGCGGATCGGTGGACGGATCACGCTGGCCTTGGTGACGGAGCGTCAGTCAGCGTCGTCCGTGGCTCGTCGCCGAACGGTCACCGACCGGCCCATCTTGCGCCGCTGTCGCGGCAACGACTGCGTCGGCTTGGTTTCCCGCCCATTCGTGGAAATCGCCAGACGGTAGCATTCTGCCCGCATGGGATCGTCATTCTGGGCTGTCGCGTGGCCGGCGTCCATCAGGGGAGAGAGGTGGGGCGATGGCGTCGTCAGAGGCGAACGTCAGCAGCCGCGCGACACCGTTGGGTGAGAACGACCCGCGGACGCTGGGCAGTTACACACTGCTGGGCAAGCTGGGCCAGGGCGGGATGGGAACCRTCTACCTGGGACGGTCGGAGCTCGGCCGGCTCGTCGCCATCAAGGTGGTGCGCGCCGACGTGGCCGACGACGCGCAGTTCCGTAGCCGGTTCCGGCAGGAGGCGGCGACCGCGCGCCGGGTCGCCCGGGTCTGCACCGCCGAGGTGCTGGACTTCGACCCGGAGGCCGAGCAGCCCTACCTGGTCACCGAGTTCATCGAAGGTCCGACGCTGCAGTCGTTCGTCTCCAAGGGCGGCCCGCTGGCGGACGCGAACCTCGAGCAGCTCGCCGTCGGCGTCGCCGCCGCGCTGCGCGCGATCCACGCCGCCGGCATCGTGCACCGCGACCTCAAGCCGTCGAACGTGGTCCTTTCCCCGTTCGGACCGCGCGTCATCGACTTCGGCATCGCGCGGGCGCTGGACTCGGGGGCCGGCCTGACCGGAGACCTCCAGCAGCTCGGCACCCCGGCGTTCATGTCGCCGGAGCAGATCCGGGGCGACCCGATCACCTCGAAGGCCGACATCTGGGCCTGGGGCGGCCTGGTGACCTTCGCGGCCACCGGCCACTACCCGTTCGGCATGGGCAGCGCCCAGGTGCTGCTCTTCCGGGCGCTGAACGAGGAGCCGAGGCTCGACGGCGTCGACCCCGGGCTGCACCCGATCGTCTGGGACTCGATGCGCAAGAACCCGTACGAGCGGCCGAACGCCAGCCAGCTGATGGACCGCCTCCTTGGCGACGCGGGGGACACCGGCGACCAGGACGAGCAGGTCACCAACGTGCTCGCTGACTGGAAGGTGCCCCCGGCCCCGACGGGCGGGAGGGGCCCGGCCACCACCGGTGGCGACTTCGCCACCCTCGCAGCCACCCGTCCCGGCCAGCCCGCCGACGAGAACTTCGTCCCGACCCAGGTGGCGACCCGGGTCGCCAACACGCCGGCCCCCGCTCCCGGCGGCGCCCCGCCGTACGGATACCCCGGGCAGGGAGCGCCGGGCGGCCAGCCCGAGAAGCGCCGAAGCAAGCGACCGCTCATCCTCGGCATCGTCGCGGCGGTCATCGTGATCGCCGCGCTCGCCGCCGTGCTGCCGATGGTCCTGGGAGGCAAGGACGACAAGTCGGGCGACCCGAGCGCGTTCCTGCCCCGCTCGACCGCCCCGCTGGGCCTTGACACCATGGTCCTCGCCCAGAAGGTCGGCGCCGACCCGAAGTACCACATCGTCACCGCGCAGGTGCCGGACGCCGACAACGCGACGCCCGGCCTCCCAACGATCAATCAGTTCAAGAACGTCATCAGCGGCCCTGACGACCTGTTGCTCCCGGCCATCAGCCCGGACCGACAGACGATCTTCTACATCGACAAGGGCCTCAAGAACACCATGATGGCGGTCGCCGCCGACGGGACGGGCCAGCCGGTCCAGCTGTTCACGTCCGGCCCGGCGGCGAACATCTCCATCGCCCCGGACGCCCGGCCGTCGATCTCGCCGGACGGCAAGTTCGCGGTGATCCGGTCGACCACGGACGAGACCGGCCAGTCGCACACCGGCCTTTACATCATCGCGATGGATGGGTCGTCGGTCCGGAGGCTGGACACGGCGCCGCAGGCGTCCGACCCATCCTGGTCGCCGGACGGGGAGCGGATCGCTTACTGGTCGAACGAGTTCGGCGGTGACCGCGGCTTCCTGGTGATCATCTCGACCGATCCGGGAGCCAAGGCGGTGCCGCTCAACAAGGTCGAGAACGCCCAGACCGGCAACCTCGACGCGGACCCGACCTGGTCGCCGGACGGCAAGCTGCTCGCGTTCAGCCGCGTCGTCAAGGGCGACCCGCAGCAGCTCGAGATCTACGCGATGGACATCAACACCAAGAAGATCATCGTGATCACCAAGGAGGTCGGCGCCGACGACCAGGACCCGGCGTGGGCGCCCGGAAGCAGCAGCATCCTGACCTTCACGTCCAACCGGGACCCCAACAACCCCGGCGACCGCGAGATCTACATGACCAACGTCAACGCCGCGGACAACCCCGACCGCCAGCTCACCACCGGCCACGGCTACCACGGTCAGCTCCGCTGGGACTCCCGCTGACGGGTATCCCGGCACTCGTCTCATAGCGGCGGCCGGCCGGTGCGCGTTGGACGCGCACTGGCCGGCCGCTGACGTTGACGGGCCGCCCGAAGAACGGGCGAAGGCGAGAGCCAGGGTGCTGAGAATCGCCGGTGTCGCCGGTGTCGGTGGTTCGGTCAGCCGCGGAGGCGCTTGCGGATCACGCGGTAGATCAGGAACAGCAGGACCAGCAGGACCACGATGATGACGGCGCCGATGGTGACGTCGCCCGCGTCGCGTTCCTTCTTGGCCTCGACCACGGGCGCCGCCGCCGAGGCGGCACCCGCCGACAGAAGCACCAGCGCCCCCGCCGCCAGCACCACCTGGCCGGCCCGGCGCGCGAGACGCGCGAATGCCGGCCCCATCCGAAGCGGTCGCCCGGCCAGGTGGCGGACCTGCCGCTGCTCGGTCGTCGCCATTCCGATGTCGTTCGTCATCTGTCCCCGCCGCTCGTAAGGTCTCCCAGTACCGACGTTCTGACCGGCGAGCACGTTGCCCACCGGACCGCCTCACGGCCAGGCCCGTCGAATTACTGGGGAATGCGCCGCGATGCTAGCGGTTTCCGTCGACACCCCGTGCGTGCGGGCAGCCGGCCGACCGTACTGACGGCCGGTCACGACGCCGTCCAGACGACAGAAGGCCGTCGGCGTTACGACGACGAGCGTGGTCACGGCCAGATGGGCGGTTACCGCGACTGCGGTAACCGAAGGTCGTCCGCGTGGTCAAGGCCGCAGTATCGACGTCACGGGCCGAATTCACCGCACGTGACGACGCGTCGGCCCGCGTGGCGCGCGTCGTTCCGTGTTCCGTGTTCCGTGTTCCGTGTCTCGTGTCTCGTGTCTCGTGTCTCGTGTTCCGTGCGACGGGAGTCCCATGTCCCTCGTCCCAGCCACGCCCGCCAAGGACACCAGGCCATCGCTCGACAGCCTGACCGCGGCGCTCGCGGCGCTGCGGCCCCGGATGGACGAGGTGAGCCTCTCGATCCATGCCCACCCTGAGCTGAAGTTCGCCGAGCTCCATGCTCAGCGGACGCTGACCGCCTGGCTCGCGGAGGCGGGCTTCACGGTGCTGGCGCCGGCGGGCGGCCTGGAGACGGCGTTCGTGGCCGTGCACCAGGGAGGCCGCCCTGGCCCGCGGATCGCCGTGCTCGCCGAGTACGACGCCCTKCCCGAGGTCGGGCACGGCTGCGGCCACAATCTCATCGCCGCCGGGGGAGTGGCCGCGGCGATCGCCGCCGTGCGCGTGCTGCCCGACCACCCGGGCACGATCGCCGTCATCGGCACCCCCGGCGAGGAGATGGGCGGCGCGGGCAAGGTCCGACTGGCCGAGGCCGGCGTGTTCGACGAGGTGGACGCGGCGGTGATGTTCCATCCGGGTGACCGGTCGCTGACCACCCGGCCGGGGCTCGCGGCGGCGCACCTGCGCGTCGTCTTCACCGGGGAAAGCGCGCACGCCGCGGTATCCCCGTGGCTGGGCCGCAGCGCGCTCGCCGGAGTCCAGGTGTTCCTCACCGCGATCGACGCGATGCGTCAGTTCACGGCGCCGACCGCCCGGATCCACGGCATCGTCGCCGACGGCGGGCAGGCACCGAACGTGGTCCCGGCGCGCGCCGCCGTCGATCTTTACGTACGGGACCGGACGGCGGCCTCGGCACTCGACCTGGTCGCGCGGGTCCGCACGGCGGCCGAGGGCGCGGCGCTCGCCACCGGGACACGGGCGCAGGTCGCCGAGACCGGCCCGCTGTACGCGGAGCGCCGCGACAACCTGGTGCTCGCCGAGCGCTTCGGCGAGGCGGTGCGGGCGCTCGGCGTGCCCATCGCCGCCGGCGAACCGGACAGCCCGGCCGGCTCCTCCGACATCGGCAACCTCGGCCAGCTGCTGCCGGTCATCCACCCCTACATCCAGATCGCCGAGCCCGGGACGCCGGGCCATTCCGAGGCGATGCGGGCGGCGGCGCGGACCTCCTTCGCCCACGACCGCACCCAGGTCGCCGCGACCGGGCTGGCGAGAGTGGTCACGGACCTGCTCACCGACCCCGAGCTGCTCGCCGGCGCGCGCGCCGAGTTCGCCACTGGTGGGGTGGCGAGCTGAACGGCGGCCAACCGGCCCGGGCCCGGTCATGTCGGTCGTGATCGTCCTGGACGGGGCCGGTCCCGATCGGTTCTCCGTCGCCGTGTCGCCGCTGGCGGAGCTGGCCGCCAGCCTGCATGTGCTCACCGAGCACGCACACCATGCCAAACACGCGGGCTGGGCCACGGCTGTCGTCGGTACCGCCCCACCCGAGTTCCGGGCAGGGCTGCGTCGGTTCGCGCCGCTGTGGACGGCCCTGCGATGGCGGGCGTTCTACCCAGGGCTCGGCGGCCCGGTCTCCGGCGGCCCGGTCTCCGGCGGGCCAGGCACCGGCGGGCCAGGCCTGGGCATGCCGCTCGCCGGGCTGTCGCTGGACCGGTTCGCCGAGCTGACCGCCTACACCTGCGCCAGCGGATACGGCGGCTTCGACTTCGGCCGCGTGCTGCGCGACACCGGTCAGGCCGCCGTCCTGCGCCAGACCGCCGCCGCGCTGCCGGAGCCCCACCTGGCGCTCGCCGAGGACCTGCTGCGTGCCCCCGAGCTGCTGCGCGCCGACGTCCTCGGCTTTCTCGACCTGTCTCGCCGCGTCTTCTTCGGCGACCTGTGGGCCGAGACCGCGCCCACCCTCACCCGCGCCGCGCACCGGGTACGCCGCCTGCTCGCCGACAGGGGCCCGGCGGTGGCGCTGGTCTCGCTCAGCCCGTCCAGCGCCCGCCTGACGCGTCCCTCGGCGCCGGGCGCCGACGGCCCCACGCGGGTCGTCTTCGACAAGGTGCACCAGGCGGTGATCAGCCCGGCGCGCACGCCGGTCCTGCTCATCCCGACCCGGTACGGCGCGCCGCACCTGCTGGTGAAGAACGAGCCTGGGCTGCCGCCCGTCGTGCACTTCCCGGTCGACGCCCCGGCGGTGGGCGTCACCCTGGCGCGCGCCCGCCTGCTCGCGCTCACCGACCCGAGCCGGGTACGGCTGTGCCGGCTGATCGCCCGCCAGGCGATGACCAACGCCGACCTGGCGGACCGGCTGGGGATGACCCGCCCGCAGGTCTCCCGGCATCTGCGCGTCCTGCGCGACCTGGGGCTGGCGCAGGTGGAACGCAGCGGCCGCTATGTGCACTACCGACTCGACCTCGCGGTGGTCGAACGGATCGGCGGCGACCTGGCCACGGCCCTGCAGTACTGACGCGGGCAAGGGCGACCCGCGCGGGCGTTCCCCGAACATTCTCGGTCTCTTTTACCCCGGCGATGGGATCGCACATCGTCCGCGTGCCTTCACGTCGCGACGTCGCCGAGGCGGGCCCGGAGGTCGGCGAGGGAGCGTCGTTGGCGTCCGGCGGCGTCGAAGTTGTCGTCCGCGAGCCAGGCTTCGAGGGCCTTGCGGGCGAAGGGCCACTCGCCGTCGGTCATCGAGAACCAGGTCGTGTCCCGGTTGCGTCCCTTGACGACCAGGGCGTTGCGCCAGGTGCCTTCCTCGACGAACCCCAGCCGGGCCGCGGCCACCCGGGAGGGCTGGTTGAGGCTGTCGCACTTCCACTCGTAGCGGCGGTAGCCGAGGTCCTCGAAGACGTGCCGCATGAGCAGGTACTGCACCTCGGTCGCGGAGCGGGTCCGCTGAAGGGCCGGCGCGTAGATGATCCCGCCGACCTCGATCGACCCGACGGCCGGCTGACCGCGCAGCAGAGCCACCCGGCCCTGGAACATTCCGCTGGCCAGGTCGATGATCGCGAACGCGCACATGTCCGCCCGTTCGGCGAAGGCGGTGATCCCCCGCGCCGCCTCCTCGGCATCGGCTGGCGCGTCGTCGCCCTGATAGGTCCACAGCTGTGGATGCGGGCTCAGCCGCTCGACCACCTGCCGCGCGTGCTCCGAGGCCGACAACGGGCTCAGCCGCACCGAGCGCCCCGTGAACACCCGCGGCCGCGGCGCTCGGGCGGTCGACCAGCTGACCGGATCTCCCACCAGTTGCCCCAGGTCGTTCAGCCGTGGCATGCCGCCATCCTCGCGCGGTTTGGTCAGGTGTGTCGGTGCCGCGCGCCGGAGCTTGCCAGGCTCCGACGCGCGGCGACCGCATCCTGGGTCTGGACAGTCGGTCTGTCTGTTGGTCCGTCGGGTCGGGGTCAGGCGGAGGTCCAGGCCCAGTGGCGGCGATGGGCGTCGGTGGACCACTCGCTGATCGTGGCCAGGTCGGGGTCAGGGGCGAGCGGGGTGCGGCCGGTCTCGAGCAGGGTGGTGATCTCGGCCTCGACGGTGGCGATCTCGTCGAGGACCTGGGTGACGTCGCGGACGTCGCCGCGCTTGACCCGCAGGACGCGTTCGCGTTCGTCGTCGGGCATGGGAAGCGTGAGGCGGCCGTGGGTGGCGACCTCGCGGCCCTGGAACGCGAGCCGTAGCGCGTGCGACGCGAACTTGACGTCGTAGCCGTACCTGGCCACCAGTTCCGGGCGTGCCCAGCCACCGTGCCGCGCGGCCAAGCCCCTGCCGGCAGGCGTGGCCTGGCCGCCGATGCGGGCCCGTTGGCCGGCGAGGTAGCCGAGGAAACGGCGTACCGCCCGCTGGGAGAGGACGGCCGGCGCGAGCGCGCGCAGTTCCTCGCCGAGCGGCGTCATGACCATGATCGCGTCCGTCGGCGCGTAGAGCGGCAGCAGGGCGGTGGGGTTGCCCTGGGTCRCCAGCCGCAGGTACTTGCGCAGGGAGTAAATGACCAGGTCGATATCGCCGGGGCCGGAGCGTGCTCCTTCCGGCTGGGTCCGGTACACGTAGTGCTCGAACCGTCCGGCCATGCCGAGGACATGATGGGCCGGCTCGACGAAGATACCCATCTCGTCGTGGTCGTCGGTTCCCGCGATCGCGATTCCGTGCAACCCGGAGCCCACGACGGTCCGCAGGATCTCCCCGGCCAACGCCAGATCCCGGTTTCCATACTCCGTGTGCGTCACCGCCGTCGACATGTCGCGACCATCCCACACGTCCTGACCGATATCGAACGATTTATGCCGAGCAGGAGTGGCGGGGCGCGCACGCACGCGGCAGAGAAAGGGCGGAAAGGCGGGAGGAATATCCGCGGCGGCCTCGTCGCGACGGCTCCGACGCCAGTCAGCATGCGCCACGGGCGGTGTGTGGCCTCCCCCTCAAGCGAGGCCACACACCACCCGTGGCCGTGCTGGCTCGGTCCTGTTCAGTTGGCGGTTCGGCGGGTCCGCCGCCGGCGGCCGAGCGCGAGGCCCGCGGTGGTGAGCCCGAGGCCGACGGCGAGGGTGGCGGCGTTGAGGAGCCAGTAGGTCCAGTTGATGTCGCTGGGGGTGTCCGCGTGAACGACGATGGTCTGCGCCGCGAGGACGACCGCGAAAAGGATGATGGTGGCGAGGTAGGCGGTTCGGCGGTTGGCGAGGTAGATGCCGAGCGGAACGGTGAGCAGCAGCATCGCGATCTGGGCCATGACGGTCTCCTTCGCTACGGGTGGGATGTCGGCCGGTCCGGCTGGCCGGCCGGCGCGGCGCCGGCGGGCGGCGTGCCGCGGTGGCCGGAACTCATGGAGCGGCAGCGGCGATCACGCCGTCGCGGATGCACGGTACTACACTTGAAGTGAAAACAACTATGGGTGTAGTTTCTTTTCGTGGCTGGCCGACGGGATGACCTTCTCGACGCGGCGATCGACCTGCTCGGGGAGCAGGGAGTTCGCGCGTTGACACACCGGGCTGTGGACGCGGCGGCGGGGCTGACCGCGGGGTCGACGTCCAACTACTTCCGCACCAGGGAGGCGCTGTTCGACGCAATCGTGGAGCGGTTCGCGGCGCGGGAGCGGGCGAACTGGGAGGAGCTGGCCGCGCACCTGGCACCTCGAACGACTACGGACCTGGCCAGGGCCCTGGCCGTGTTCGCCCGCGACAGCGCGGGCCGCAACCGGGCACTGACCCTGTCCCGGTACGCGATCCTCGTCGAGGCCTCCCGCCGGCCCGAGCTACGGGCGCAGCTCGCGGCCACCGGCACCCGGGTGAACACCTGGTTCACCACCTGGCTGCGCCTGGTGGGCTCGACGGACCCCGACCATCACGTCCACGTCGTCGGCAACTACCTGACCGGACTCGTTCTGCACCAGTTGGCGATCCCGGACCCGGATTTCGACCCGATGGCGCACCTCGACGCCCTGCTGGCGTCACTGATCCAGACCCAGCGCGAGCGGGGTTCGCGAGACAGCGACTCCTGAAGTACCCAGGCGTCATGCGCCCCGACGCGTTGGGCCGATCACGGCGGCGAGCACGACCCGCGCGCCCGTCTCGCCGTGCGGCCCGGATGGTCGCGGCACGGACACTCCACCAGGCATAGAGGGAACACCCATGAACACCGACGAGGTCTGGCAGGCCATCGACACCCAGCGGATACGAGTCGCCGACCTGCTGGAAAAACTGACCGACGACGAATGGCGCACGCCCTCGCTGTGCGACGGCTGGACCGTGCGGGATGTCGCGGCCCACCTGACCATGCAACAGACAGGACTGGGCGGGGCGCTTCGCATGGCGGCCCGGTCGCCGGGCGGGATGAAGCGAATCATCCACCGTTCGGCATGCCTGCGCGCGGCGACGCCGACCGAGCAGATGATCACCGAGATCCGCGGAATGGTCGGCTCGCGGAAGCACAACGCGGGCGTCACCTGTCGGGAAACCCTCATCGACATCCTGGTGCACGGCCTGGACGTTGCTATTCCCCTCGACCGACCCCTCGAGACCCCCGCCGACGCCGCGGCCGTCGCCGCTGACCGGGTCTGGTCCGTCGTCCTCCCGTTCTTCGGCTACCCGTTCTTCCCCAGGAAACGACTAAGGGGGCTGCGGCTCACCGCGTCCGACGTGGACTGGGCCGTTGGCGAGGGCGCGCCCGTCGACGGCCCGATGGACGCGATCCTGCTGCTGCTCACCGGCCGCCCCGCCGCCATGCCACGGCTGTCCGGTGAAGGGGCTTGCGCCCTGCGTGCAAGGCTCCCGTCCGCCCAGGAGCCTTGATGACGGCCCAAACCGTCCTGTGGACACGCGCGGTGCCGGAAGGGTGGGGACGCCACCAGGGCGAGATGTCGGGTAAGCGCCAGTGACGCCGCCGCGGATGGCGGGGAGGCTGGTCCTCGTGACCGCCGACGAAGGACTTCAGGCGCCGGCTCCCTGGTCCGCGGCGATGACTCGACCACGCGGCGGTGGCGGTGGGGCGGCGCTGCCGTTGTCGGGCTGGCTGCTGGCGCTCGCCGTGGCGGTCGCCTTCGCGGACGCCTCGATCGTGGTGCTCGCGGCGCCGGAGCTGCTCGCCGAGTACGACTCGACCGTTTCGGCGGTCTCGTGGGTGGTGACCGGCTACAACGTCGCGATCGTGCTCGCGGCGGTACCCGTCCTGCTGCTCGTACGCCGGCGCGGTTGGCTGGCGCTCACCGCCCTGGGTCTGGTCGTCTTCCTCCTCGCCTCCCTGGGATGCGCCACGGCGGGCTCGCTCGGGTCACTGACCTGGCTGCGCGTCATCCAGGGAGCCGGCGCGGCACTGCTGCTCGCCGGCTCCCTCCCGCTGCTGGCGAGGCTCGCCGGATCGGACCAGGCGGGCCTCGCGGCCTGGTCGGCGGCGGCCGCGGTCGGGTCCGCGCTCGGCCCCGCCGCGGGTGGGCTGCTGACCGAGGTGTTCAGCTGGCGGGCGATCTTCTTCGTCCAGGCCCCGCTGGCCGCGGCCGCGATCGTGGCACTGCCGCGCGCCGCGCGGGCCAGGCCGCTCCCCGTGCGCGGCGCCACTCCGGACTCACCTGGCCAGCCCTGGCCGGCTGGCTCCGCTGGCCCGGCTGGCTCCGCTGGCCCGGCCGGCCCCGCTGGGCCGTCCGGTCCGCTGGGGTCACCCGGTCCGGCGCGTACCAGCGAAATGCGGCCGTCCCGGCTGATCGCCGCGCACGTGGCGCTGGCGTTGGTGTCGGCGGCGCTGGTCGGCGCGCTGTTCCTCGTGATCCTTCTGATGATCAATGGTTGGGGCGCGACGCCGCTGACCGCCGCCGCCGTGGCGACCGTCCTCCCGCTCGGTACCCTCGCCAGCCGCTACGTCACCGCCGGCCGCCGGCCGCGCACGTTGGCGCTGGCCGGCTGCCTGACCGTCGCCGGCGGGCTGGCCAGCCTGGCGCTGGTCCCCGACAAGGGCTGGGCGACGGCCGCCGCCGCGCTCGCCGTGACCGGCTTCGGGCTGGGGCTCGCGGTCCCCACGCTCACCGAGGCCTCCATCCGTGTCGGCCCGCGCCTGGCGTTCGACGGCACCGTCTCGGTCGTCGCGCGCCATGTCGGTCTCGTGCTCGCGCTTGCCGCGGTCACGCCCCTGCTGGCCTCCTCACTGGGCGCCCGGCTCGACGACGCGGTCGTGGCCGGCACCGAGGCCGGACTGCGTGAACCGGTCCCGCTGGCCAGCAAGGTCTCGCTCGCCCGCACGCTGGGGGAGGCGCTGGGTGACACTCCCGCGGGGGAGCTGCCCGACCTGGACGAGGTGTTCGAGCAGGTCGCGCCCGACGGCAGCCTCGACACCCTCCAGCACACCCTGTCCGGCATCATCACGACGGCGGTCACCGGCGCCTTCCGGAACTCGTTCGCCCTGTGTGCCCTGTGTGCGCTCCTCGCGCTGGTACCGGCGTCGCGGATCGGGCCAGGGCGGTGGTCGGTGCCGGCCCCGCGAGGGCCGACGTCCCGCCCCGCCGGCCCCACTCGCCCCGCCGGCCCTGCTCGCACCGGCGGCCCCGCCGGCAGCGCCCGGCTCGGGCGGGCGACGAGGGCGGTCGCTGTCGTCCTGTCGCCGGTACTGGCGATCGGCCTCGCCGCTTCGACCCTCCGCTCCGGTGGGCGGGGCGGCCTGTCCGTACCCGATCCCTGCACCACCCAGCCGGCCTTCGCGCTCGGCGGCGCCGACGGGTTCGTCCAACAGCTCGCGCTCGACACCCTCGACGGAGCCGCCTGCGAGCTCCGGACGAGTCGGGCGGCGCTGCTGCTGACACTGCTGCCCGAAAGCGGCCAGCCCCGGCTGCCCCTTACGAACGACGAGCTCACACCCGCCGTCCGGCACGGCCTCGACCACGCCGTCGACCGCCGCGCCGACGACGGGGACCTCCCGGGGTGGTCGGCGACGGTGCTACGGCTCGCGATCCGCGTCAGCCCGGTCGGCTGGCTGGTGGACCAGCTGCGCTCGGACTGACGACCTGGAAGCCAGTCAGGAGTCCCATTCGCCTCCTTGATCCCGTGGATCGGAATCGGGACGTCCGACGCGGCGGTCGACGCCGCGCTCGACGCGGTGCTTCAGGCGGATTTCCTCGAACGCATCCGCGCCGCTCTCGGGCCCGACATCGAGAACGCCGGCCTCGCCTACGCCTGGGCGAAGCGGGGCGTCGTCCGGCTCGTGCGGCGCGAGGCGGTGCGGCTGGGCCCGGTCGGCGCCCGGGTCTGCTCGGTATCGCCCGGCACGATCGACACCCCGATGGTGGCCGCTGAGGAAGCGAACGACGTCCAGCTCGACGCGCTGGTCAGACGCACGCCGCTGGGCCGCAGAGGCCTTCCCGAGGAGGTCGCCGCGGTGGTCGCGTTCCTCCTCTTGGACGAGGCCAGCTTCGTCAACGGGACCGACGTGCTCATCGACGGCGGGGTCTGCGCCTCGTTCGCCGAGCCTTCCCTGTTCGCCGAGCTGTAACCGAACCCACGGATGGACGGATCGCGGAGTGGGAAGGAGCGCGCGTGCCGGGTGGGCGAGGGAAGATGCACGTCTGCCGTGGCAGCAGGCTGTGCGGCATCGACGGTGGGAGGACGGCAATGAAGGCAGTCCGAGGGCATCAGGGCCGGCCCATCGTCGTCGACGTCGACGACGTGCCCGGCTGGGACGACGGCGAGCTGCTGACCATGGCCGTTGCCGGGATCTGCGCCTCGGACTTCGCCTACCTGCGTCTCGGGACCCGGTTCATCCTCGGCCACGAGCTCGCCGGGTGGAAGGCGGACGGGACGCCCGCGCTGGTGGAGGGCCTGTTCGGCTGCGGGGAGTGCGGCTTCTGCCTGGAGGGCCGGAACAACCTCTGCGCCCAGTCCACCAGGAAGGCGCTCGGCATCATGCAGAACGGCGGCATGGTGGAGCAGTTCCGGGTACCGGCCCACAAGGTCCTCGACCTGCCGGCGGGGCTCGACATCTCGAACGCGTCGCTCGCCGAGCCCGCCTCGGTGTCCTGGCACGGGGTTCGGCTCGGCGGGACCGCGCCGGGACGGACGGTCGCCGTCGTCGGCGGCGGATCGATCGGCCAGCTGGCCGCGGCCGCGGCCCAGGCCCAGGGCGCCGACGAGGTGGTGCTCGAGGCCCGCTACCGCCATCAGCACGAGATCCGCGAGCGGCTGGGGGCCGCGGAGCCCGAGCCCGGGACGCTCTACGACGTGGTGATCGAGGCCGCCGGATCGCCCAGCTCGCTGCAGCGCAGCATCGAGCTGGTCAAGCCGGGAGGGACCGTATCGCTCCTGGGCGTCCACCATGGTGGCCTCGACGTGCCGTACTCGGCCCTGCTGACCAAGGAAGTGACGCTGGTCGCGTCGATGGGGTACTGCGGGCATGCCGGAAAGCGGGAGATGCTCGAAGCCGCGAAGATGCTCGCCGCACGCCCCGAGATCCCGGACTCGCTCATAACCCATCGTTTCCCGATCGAGGACGCGGCCGAGGCATTCCGGGTGGCCAGCGACCGCGAGTCGGGTGCCATCAAGGTCGTCGTCGACGTCGCCTGAGCCCGGCATCACCACCGCACCAGCGGAAACAGGCTGACCGAAGCACCGCGAACCTGTCGATCTACCGTGCGCACGTTTCACTGAGAACACGCTCACATCGACTCGGCCGGGTTGTCGGCGAGTCCCGAGCGGGGCGGCACGATCTCGCGGACGTTTGACCGAGATCCGGTGGTTTGTTCCTGACCATCGCGACGAACCAGGTCGTCGAGGAGATGGCGGTGTCGGAGACCGTCACGGTTGGGCAGCTGGGGAGGCGATGGAGCGGCCGATCTGCTCGCGATCGAGCCTTACGACGATGACCTCTACGACTGTTCGACGCTCGTGGCCCGACGGATGCGCCGGGCGCGCTGTTCACTGCGCTGTGCCGAGTCTCCAGAGGCGGATTGTGGAGTCGGAGCCGGCGGTGACCAGGAGGGTGCCGTCTGGGGAGAACACGATCGATTCGACCTTGCCGTGGTGGGTGTCGAGCGGTGGTTCCAGCGCGACGGGTTTGGCGGGATCGGAGATGTCCCAGAAGCGGACGGTTCCGTCGGCGCTGCCGATGGCCAGCAGGGATCCGTCGGACGAGAGGGCGCCGCACCAGACGGCATCTCGATAGCCCGTCAGCGGCGCGCCAAGCTGCTTCGGCGTGTTCCGGTCGGCGAGGTCCCAGAGGCGGACGGTCCTGTCCGCGCTGCCGGTTATCAGGGTGCGGTTGTCAGGGGTGAACCCGACAGTCCAGACAACGTCGGTGTGGCCACGTAGCGGCTGGCCGAGCGCCCTGGGTCTCTCGCGATCGGTGAGGTCCCAGAGGTGGACTGAATGGTCCCACCCTCCGCTCGCCAACGTCTTGCCGTCGGGTGAGAAGGCGAGAGAGACGACGTCCTCGGTGTTGCCCTCGAGCGGCTGTCCCAGGGGCCTGGGATCGGCGGGATCACGGATGTCCCACAGGTGGACGGTCTTGTCGCGTCCGCCGGTGGCGAGCGTCGACCCGTCGGGTGAGAACGTGACCGCGCGCACCGCGTCGGTGTGTGGAAGCGGCTGGCCCAGCCGTGCGGGCACCGCGGGGTTGGTGATGTTCCAGAGCAGGACGGTGGAGCCGAGGCTCGCGCTGGCGAGGATCCTGCCGTCCGGCGAGACAGCGACCCCGCGCACGGCGGCATCCTTGCGTGGGGTCTGTGGTCCGGTCAGATATGCCGCATGGGCGGGGTCGGCGACGTTCCACAGCCGAACGGCGCCGTCGAAGCCCCCGCTGGCCAGCGTCCTTCCGTCTATGGAAAGCGCCACGGAAAGAACGGCGTTGCGGTGGCCGGTCATGGGCTGGCCGACAGGTTGCGGCGGATGCGCCGCGAGGAGATCCGCGCTCGTTTCCCGGCGGTTGCTGTCTTCCCGGCGGTCACCGTTCCTGAGGATCAGGGTGAGCGCGACAGCGGCCGCGAGGACGACCACGAAGCCGAGAAACACGCCACGCCGGGCCGCCTTCCGACGCCGCGTCAGCACACGTGTCGGCTGGAGCGTGCCTGGCCCGTCGCCGTCCACGTCCACGTCCACGGTTGTTTCGACCGCCGGCTGCACCGAGTGAAATGCCTGGCTCACCAGGTCGTGAAGCTCGGATGCCGTCGGCCGCTGGGACGGCTCCTTGCGCATGGCGCTGGCGACGACGGGACGCAGGGTGGCCGGAAGGCTGGACAGGTCGGGCTCGTCGTGCACGATCCGATGCAGGAGAACCGCCAGCGGCGCCTTTCCGAACGGAGGGTGCCCGGTAGACGCGGCGATGAGGACCGCGCCCCAGGCATGGACGTCGGCGGCCGTCGTGAGGGGCCGCCCGTTCGCCTGTTCCGGCGCCATGTAGGCCGGGGTGCCGTGCCAGCCCGAGGTGGTGGCGGCGGCGTCGAGTGCGCGGGCAATGCCGAAGTCGATGACCAGCGGCCCGGATGGCGACAGCATGATGTTCCCGGGCTTGAGGTCGCGGTGGATGAGCTGGGCGGCGTGAATTGCCCTCAGCGCCGTCGCCACCGCGATCGCGAGTCGTTCTACCTCGGCCGGCGGCAGCGGTCCCCGACGGGCCATCTGGTCAGCCAGCGACGGCCCATCGATGAACTCCGTGACCAGATACGGCCGCGGGCCGGTGACATCGACCTCGATCACCTCGGCGGTGCAGAAACGCGCGACGCGCTGAGCGGTCCGTGCCTCCTGCGCGAAGCGCTTCCGGAACTCCGGGATCTCAGCCAGGTGGGGTGCGATCACCTTGACCGCGACATAGGGCCGTGTCCCGGCGTCGCCAACCCCCTCGACCCGCCGCCCGAGATACACCCAGCCCATGCCGCCCTGACCGAGCCGGCCCAGCAGTCGATAGGGCCCCACGTGGCGTGGGTCGCCGGCTTCGAGTGCCGTCGCCGCCGCGGGGAGCCCGCTCACAACCAACCCCCCAAGACCAGCACGGTTCGGCTTCCAGCGCCGGAGGGTAATGCTGCTGAGGCGCGCCCGGACACGATGGTCACCCAACCGACTACCGGCAGCGCATCGTGGATCGGCCACGCGCTCGAGGCGGCGCCGATCGATGAGTCTCCGCGGTTTCCGTGGTCTCCACTGGTGTGACGTACCGGACGATCATGCGGAGGACGCCGATCATGTGGAGGACACCGTGACCGAAGAGAAAGACGGCACGAACGTCGACCTGAGTCCGGCCGCCGCCGCGCTGACCAGGATCATCGAAGGTATCGAGGATGCCCAGCTCGCCGCGCCCACGCCCTGTCAGGGCGTCTCCGTCGGTTGGCTGCTCGACCACGTCGACGGCCTGTGCGTCGCCTTCACCGCCGCCGCGACCAAGCACCGGCTTCCGGGCGATGGCGCGGCTCCGGTGCCGGACCCGTCGAGGCTGGGAGACGACTGGCGCAAGAGGCTGCCGGACCGGATCGCCGAGCTCGCCGACGCGTGGCTGGCACCGACGGCGTGGACGGGCAGCACCTACGTGGGCGGAGGGCCCTTGCCGGCGGAGACGGCGGGGGCTGTGGCGCTCAACGAGATCGTCATTCACGGGTGGGACCTCGCCGTCGCGACCGGGCAGCCCTACCCGGCCGACGACCCCACCTTCACCGACGCGCTGCGGTCGGCGCACGGCTGGGTCAGCACGGTCGTCGAACAGGCTCCGGACGGAACACCCGGCCTGTTCGGCGCACCGGTCTCCGTGCCGGCGCACGCGCCGCTACTCGACCAGCTCGTTGGCCTCACCGGCCGCGACCCCGCCTGGCAACCGTCCCGTCAGCCGGTCTCCTGACGCTCCCAGTCACCGGCGGCAGTCACCGGCGGCCAGTCAACGGCGGCGCCTGGCCGGCCCAGTGTTCTGAGCGGGGACGGATCGCCTGGAACCAGGCCGACGACGAGGGACGGGGCCCGCGAAGGTCGCGGACCCCGTCCAGGCGGTCGGCCGTTCGGCTCACGCGGCGGCGCCGCCGTAGGGGACGGTGATGATCTCCAGAATGTGTCGGTCGGGGCTTTGCCAGTAGACGCCACGGCCGCCGTCATGGTGGTTGATCTCGCCGGCGCGGGTGAGCATCGGGTCGGCCCACCAGGACAGGCCGCGGTCGCGGACACGGCCGAAGATCTCGTCGAACTCCCGGTCGCCCACCAGGAAGGCGTAATGCTGCGGGTGGACCTCGCCGGTGGCCTGGCCGACGTCCAGGCTGACGCCCGCGACCTGCACGACGCGGAACGGCCCGTAGACCGGCGCGTCCGGCAGGCCGAGGATCTCGGTGAGGAAGGTGGCGGTGGCGTCCCGGTCGGACGACCAGACGATCGTGTGGTTCAGCTCGATGCTCACTTCCGCGCTCCCTTCGGCTCCGTCATGGAGGCCTTCAGGCCCAGAGCCGGGATCAGAGCCATGGCGGCCAGCACGGCCGGCCACCAGAACGTGACGCTGAACGCATGGGCTCGGTCGGCTGTTCCCGACAGCTGGTGCTGCAGGATGACGGCGAACACGGCGGTGGCGACGACTCCACCGGTCCGCTGGAGGATGCTCAGCAGGGTTGTCGCGCCGGCGATAGCGGCCCGGTCGAGCGTGGCGTACGCGGCCGCGCTCGTCGGGGCGAACAGACAGCCGGCGCCGAGCCCGAGCGCGACCTGCGCGGGCAGCAGGACCAGGTCGTCGCCCGCGTCGCCGGCCAGGGCGTAGCCGACGAATCCGAGCGTCAGCAGCGTGCTTCCGGCGAGGATCACGAGACGGCCACGGCCCCGGTCGACCAGGCGGCCGGCCAGCGCCTGCGACACGGCCGCGCCCACGCCCTGCGGGGCGAGCAGCAGCCCGGTCTCCAGCGCCGAGGCTCCCCGGACCTGCAGGTAGTAGAGCGGCAGCAGGAACATCGCGCCGGTCAGCGCGCCGACGCTGACGACCTGGACCAGGGCGGCCAGCGTGAAACCGCGGGCGGTGAAGCGGCGCAGGTCCAGCAGCGGCGCCGCGACGCGTGGCGCGCGGACCGCGAACGCCACCAGCAGGGCGACGCCCGCGCCGATCCAGGCCAGCGCGGCGGCGCCGATTCCGTCCGCGTCACCGGCGATCGACGTGACGCCGTAGACCAGCGCGACCAGCCCCGGGGAGAGCAGGCCGAGGCCGACGGCGTCCAGGCGCTGGCCGCGGCTGCCTGGCTGCGGCTCGAGCGCGCGGGCGGACCACAGCAGGCAGGCGACGCCGATGGGCAGGTTGAGGAAGAAGATCCACCGCCAGTCGACGGCCGAGACGAGCACGCCACCGACGACCGGACCCAGGATCGGCCCGAGCATCATCGGGACGCCCACGGCGGCCATCGCCCGGCCCATCCGCTCGTGCCCCACGGCCCTGGCGACCATCGTCATCCCGACGGGGAACACCATTCCGCCGCCGAGGCCCTGCAACACACGGAACGCGATCAGGCTGGGCGCTGACCAGGCGAGGCCGCATGCCAGTGAGCCGGCGGTGAACGTCCCGACGGCGACCAGCCAGACCGGCTTCGCGCCGAACCGGTCGACTGCCCAGCCGGTGATCGGGATGACCGCGGCGAGCGCCAGCAGATAGCCGGTCATCACCCACTGGACCGTGGTCAGCCCGACGGCGAAGTCGCTCGCCAGCCGGTCGAGGGCGACGCTGACGATCGTCGCGTCCAGGACGGTGGTGATGGCGCCGAGCACGACGAGAGCGACGACGATGCGCGCGGCTCGGTCCAGCGGTGCGGGCCGCTCCCGCCGCTCGGTCCTCGTCGTCGGCTTGGGAGGGCTGGAAGGGGTGGGAGGGGCGGGAGCCGTCGCGTCGTGCTCGGGCCGCGGTCCGGCCGGATGGGACGTGATCTTTGTTGACATGGGATCGGAGCCTCCTTGGTGTCACACTAACTTTATAGAGACTCTAAATTTTGTGCGACACCAAAACAAGGGGGTAGGGTGATCCCATGACCGAGGTGAGCCTCCGCGAGCGCCAGAAGCTGGCGAGGCGGCAGCGGATCGTCGAGGCAGCGGTGGCGCTGTTCGCCGAGCGAGGCTTCGAGGCGGTGCCCGTAGCCGAGATCGCGCAGCGGGCCGAGGTGTCGCCGGCGACGGTCTTCAACTACTTCCCGACCAAGGAAGACCTGATCTACGACGGCATGGCGGCGTTCCACACCGCTCTGCTGGGTGCGATCCGCGGCCGCGGACCGGGTGTCTCCGTGCCGGCGGCGTTCCGGGAGTTCCTGCTTCAGCCGCGTGGGCTGCTCGTCACCCCCGACCCGGGCGCGCGAGAGCAACTGGCCGTGGTGGCCCGGGTGATCCGCGAGAGCCCCGCGTTGCAGGCGCGGGAACGCCAGGAGGCGGAGCGGTCTGTCGCCGCGCTCGCCGCGCTCGTCACGGCTGACCTCGAAGCGGGGCCCCGCGACCTGCGCCCCTGGGTGCTGGCGACCGCCCTGGTCGGCGTCAGCCGCGCCATGTCGCGCGCCGTCCAACAGGCCGCGATCGACGGCCGGCTAGGCCCGGATTTCACCGCCGAGCTGATGGCCGCCGGCACGGACGCCCTCACCATGATCGAGCAGGGCTGCACCGCCTGACAGCGGCGCGGGCACCCGCCGCGCCACGCTGATCGAAGAAGCAGGCCTGCGAGGGCGCGGTCGGGCCGTGGGTCTACGCGGCGTGCATCGTCGGTGGGGAGCCCGGCGCGCCATGCGCCTCATCGAGGCCTGGTCCATCACCGAGGGGCGGACCGCCAATGGACCACGGGCCACCAGGGAGTCCGGGATCCGGTGAGAGTCAGCCAGAGGGGACTGCCGCCCCGGCCGATATCCGGCCGAGGCTCTGCGGCTCCTCCGACCTGAGGGTTCTCAGCGAATGTGCACGCCGGAGATGGCACGGGCGATGACGAGACGCTGGATCTCGGACGTGCCCTCGAAGATTGTGTAGCGCTTCGATGAGGTCGGCGCGGTTCGGCTCCTTGCGATCTTGTGGTGTGGCTGTCCGGCCTGGCTGCCAGGCGTTTTGGCTGGTCAGAACCATGAATCGCCGAGGTCGAGTTCGGGGTCGGCTGATGGCCGGTGTCCGGTGATGTCCGGCTCAGCCCGGCCGTCTCCGGGCGGCTGTGGATGAGGAGTGGATGAGCCGTGGGTGGGATCGGGCTCGGCCGGGGCGCCGGGGGAGGGTGCTCCGGCGTCGTCGGCGGCGAGGGCCGTGTCGATTCGCCGCATGGCGATCTCGTCCTGGCCGACGATGCACTTGGCGTAGACCGTCAGGAGCACGCGGACCGAGTGGCCGGCCCATTCGGCGACCAGGGTCGGTGGAACTCCGGAGTTGAGCCAGGTCGACACGGCGGCGTGGCGAAGGTCGTAGGGGCGGCGTGCGAGCGGGGAGGCGAACTCGGCCGGGGTGAGGGCCTTCTGGCGTGCCTTGGCCCAGACAACGCGGTACCGTGCCGCCTTGATCGGGCCGTCCTGGGATGTGCGGAACACGCGGCCATCGGGCGCGACTCCGAACCGGTCGATGTGGCGGCGTACCAAGGCGACGTACCGCGGGTTGAGCGGCACGGGCCTGGTCTCGCCGTCGGCTCGATGCTTCAGTGGGCGGGCCTGACGGCCGCCGTCGGGGTTGTCGGACCAGCGGGGTGAGATCTCCGGGTTGTTTCCGGCGAGCAGTGCCTCGCCCCACCCGGAGTCGGGCAGCGTGACCTGGCCGGCGCGCAGTTCCTGATTCTCGCCGGGGCGGAATGCCTGGTAGTAGAAGCCGGCGAAGAACGCGGTGAGGTCGGGGGCGATCTCGTCGACGGCGGCGAGGAGCGCGGTCGCCTGGCGGTGGTTCACGACGGCGCGGCGGTCGACGACGTCGACGTTCTTGGGTGGTTTCCAGCTGGTTGTCGCGAGCGGGTCGGCGTCGAGATCACCGCGAGCGACGGCGTACTGGCAGGTCATGCTGAAGACCTGGCGACGACGGATGACGGTGTTCGCGGCAGCCGGCCGGCCGTCGATGCGCCGGCTCAGCGCGGCCAGGGCGGCGTGGCTGATGTCGGGATTGGCGAGGTCGCCGACAGGTCGGCTGTGCCGTTCCATCCAGTCGAGGACCTCCGCCCAGGTGGGCGGCGGTGGGTTCTCGGCCCGGTGCCCGTCGGGGCCCAGGGCGGTGCGGGCGCCGGTGTTGAAGGTCCAGCCGACCAGCGCCTCACGCACGAGTTCGGCGAGTCTCGCTGGCGGCTGCTGGTCGAACAGCGCGGGTGTCACGGCGCCAAGCGCCTGGGCCACCGATCGGCGCGACCCCGGAGCCTGACCCTCGTCCCACTTGGCGTCCGCGAAGCTCCGAGCAACGACGAGCCAGGTGCGGGCCGCCGGCGGCGGCGCCGCGGCCGCGATCTGCGCGAGTGCCTCACGGACCGGTAGGCCGGTCTCGACGTCGAACGCCTCGCCCTTCTTGACCGCCGTGAGGATCTCGGCACGGCGTGACTCGGCCGCCCTTCTGGAAGGGAAGGTGTGAGTGTTCGGCTTCGGCCGTCCGGCCACCTTCCAGCGGACCTGCCAGGTGGACCGGTTCTTCCCCTTCAGCTCGTGGACGGCCCAGACCCGGACGTCGAACGTCGTCTTCCGCTCTTCACCGCCCGGAGAAGAGTGCGCCGCTGCCGAGTCGGTGGTCATGGGGTGGACGGGTCGCGCGTGCGGCCGTCGAGCCAGGCGTTCAGGTCGTCGCGGCCGATCCGGATCTGGCCGTTGGGGAGCTTGATGACCTTCGGACCCGTGCCCTTGGCCTGCCAGTCATGCCAGGTCGAGCGCGGCAGCGGTCCGTCGGGTCCGCCGAGCTCGACGAGGACCTGGTCGAGGGTCAGCAGGATCCGTTGATCGGTCCGGGAGGTCTGCGAGATCGTTTGGATGGGCTGCTTCGGTCGACGCCCGCCGCCGCCGACGCTGTGCCGGATTGCGCTCACAGGAACGTACGGTCCGGGCCGTGAGCGTCCCGACCGACATCGCGGATGACATCGCGATCACCCACTGCCGCAGGATGAGCATCGATGACGGCCTCCGCGACACCCGCGGCAGCATTTTCCCGAACATCGCGACCTGACGCGCTGTCGGCGGTCGCAGTTTGCTAGCACCCAAGACGAGCCGCAGCGAGAAGGTCCGGCCGCGCCTCGGTGGGGGTTCTCGAACGCTGCGAGATCATGTCCGAGCCTGCAGGGCGGGGGTGGTGGGGACCGCCTTGGCGTCTGCCCGTAGGCCACCCGGTCAGACAGTGCAATAACCCACGTCCATGTCGGCCCAGGTACAGCGGAGGCTCCGAGGACCCCCGTTCGCACTTCCACGGCAGGGGCCACGCGGCCCCCGGGACGAGTCCTCCTGTCGCGAACGCGCAGAGGTGCGCCGATGCGATCCCAAGCGCGGATTCGATTGCCCGCGAAGCAGGCCGGTGCGCAAGCGCGAGGCGATATGATGTCGCTCACTTAGCTGAGGAGTTTCCTGCCGGAGGCGGACAAGGCGATGGCGCGACTTGGTGGCGGTCGGGGTGCCGCAGGAGGCTTCCAATATCAGTACCTCCGTACCGTGGAAGCGTTTCTGGCTGCAATACAACAGGGAGACGTCCACGCTTGCCGGGTTGAAGGTCCAGTGAGCCCTCAACTTGCCAACACCGACATCGTTGACTTCGATCTTATCGATAATTCCGGACAGTGCATTTTTGCCGCGCAGGTCAAGAGCGCCGGGCTTGGTAAGATAATCCGAGCTCCTGAAGCTTTTGCAATACTCGTGCGGCTCGTAACGTCCCAAGAGGCTGAGCGTTACCAGTTGATAACTCAGGCAATTCCGGACAAGAACTGCAAGGACCTAGCCCGCGTTCTTGCAAGCGCGAAACATCCCGGCGACCTTCATTATGGAGTTTCGGGACTGCTCTCGGGGTCTCCAAAGGCACTGAAGCAGCTTCAAAGCCTCTCGCCAGCCGAGCTTGTTCGCCTTGTGTCTGCGAGTATTGAGTTTGACTCTCGGGAAGACGATCAAACTCGCGCTGACCTACGTGATGGGATACGCAATTKGCGTGCCAGGGAGCKGCGAGGGAGTGGAGAGGGATCCAGCGGCCTCGTGCTCAACCACCTCGTCGCCAAGACCCTTCAGCGCGCCGCCGATCCTAAATTGTCGGTGTGGA